>CAZXLA010000153.1:0-9078 GCA_964641895.1 uncultured Tepidisphaeraceae bacterium | reverse complement strand
CATAATTTGTGGTCATTCGTGTGGATTCGTGGGCCCAATTCGATTCCGCAGTTGCCCGACGCCTTTGATTTTGCCCCCCGCGTGGGTTAAATTACGTGGCTCGCGTCGGATCGGGCGATTTTGGCCGGTTTACGCACGCCTTAGCTGAATTATTACTGTGAGGATCGTCATGGCAGAAAATCAAGCCGTCGTCGCGGAGCAGACCGAAGCGTTTCAGTACCCGATCCAGATCGAAGACGCCGGCCCGGCGACGAAGAAAGTCGTAGTCGAAATCCCCAAAGAACGCATCGAAGCCAAGCTGGCAGAACAGTTTAAGGAACTGCGCCAGCAAGCCAGCGTTCCGGGCTTCCGACCCGGCCATGTCCCGCAAAAGCTGCTGGAAAAGAAGTTCAGCGCCGACATTCGCGAGCAGGTCCGCCGAAGCTTGATCGGCGAAAGCTACGAGCAGGCGGTGGAAAAGAACAATCTTCAGGTGATCGGCGAACCCGTCTTTGCCGACCCCAAAGCGATGGAACTGAAGGACGACCAGGGGCTGAAATACAGTTTCGAAGTCGAAGTGCAGCCGGACATCACCGTGCCGGAACTAAAGGGCGTGAAGGTCAGCCGGCCGCAAATCGCCATCACCGAAGAAAACGTCGATCAGGCGATGCAGAACCTGCGCGAGCAGCAAGGCCTGCTGGTGCCGGTGGAAGATCGCGGCGTGGAAGATAAGGATTATCTGGTCGTCGATGTGCATGTGAAACTCGGCGATGAAGTCGTCGGCCATCAGCACGATGCCCAGATCGTCAGCCGCCCCGGCCGCATCGGCGGGATTGATGTTGCTGACCTCGATAAGCAGCTTGCCGGCCTCAAATCTGGCGAGAATCGCGACGTGAAAGTCGCCGTCCCGGAAACCCACCCCGGCGAAAAAATCCGCGGCAAGGAAGTCACTCTGGAGTTTTCGCTGAAAGACATCAAGAAGCTTGAACTGGCCGAGATCGACGAAGAGTTTCTGACCGATCTGGGCTTTGAAAACCAGCAGCAATTGCGTGATGCGCTCAAAGAACAAATGGAAGAGCGCATCAAGATGGACGTGCAGTCGGCCCTTCGCGAGCAGGTTCACAAATATCTGCTGGATAACACCACGATCGAAGTCCCCAGCCGGTTGAGCGATCGCCAGGCGCTGCGCGTGATCAACCGCCGCGCGGTCGACCTGATGATGCGCGGAATGCCGGAAGACACGATTCGCGCGAATCTCGAAAAGCTGAAGGTAGGCGCCAAAGACGAAGCCGCCCGCGAGCTGAAGCTGTTTTTCATCCTGCAGAAGATCAGCAATGATTTCGGCGTGGATGTGGACGAGGGTGAACTCAACGGCCGCATCGCCATGATCGCCGCCCAACGGGGCGAACGGCCCGAAAAGCTTAAACAGGCCATGAGCAAAGACGGCACGCTGTCGAACATGTATGTGCAGTTGCGCGAACAAAAAGCCGTCGACAAAATCCTGGAGACGGCGGAGATCAGCGAAGTGGACGTGACGGCAAAAAAACCCGAGTAATCCGCGAACGCTGCGATCACTTTTGAACCGCAGATTACGCAGATTACGCAGATAAGAGCAACCTCTTTCTAATCTGCGAAATCTGCAAATCTGCGGTTCATTTTCTTTGGTGCTGAGATGGCCGACATCACTGCCCCTATCGGAACCGCCGACATCCTTCCCGCCGAAGCCGCGAAATGGCAGGCGATCGAGCGCATAGCGCGCGAGACGGCGGCGCTGTATCACTTCGGCGAAATCCGCACGCCGCTCTTCGAGCACACCGAACTGTTCCACCGCGGCGCCGGCGAGACGACTGATCTGGTCACCAAGGAAACCTACACCTTCACCGACCGCGGCGGCCGATCGATCACCCTGCGCCCCGAGCAAACCGCCGGCGTGGCGCGCGCCGTCATCGAAGGCAAGCTGCTCAACGACCCGGGCAGCGTGGTGAAGGTCTTCTACATCGGCCCGAACTTCCGCTACGAGCGCCCGCAAAAAGGCCGCCTGCGCCAGCACCATCAGTTCGGCATCGAAGCCTTCGGCGTAACGAACCCGGAGCAGGATGTCGAATGCATTCTGCTGCAACTCGCGTTCTACGCTCGCTGCGGCGTGAAAGACCTGGCGCTGCGCGTGAACAGCCTCGGCGATCGCGAAAGCAAATTGCGGTATCGCGATGAACTGGTGAAATTCCTATCGCCCAAAACCGCGTCGCTCAGCGAAGATTCCCAGCGCCGATTGGAAACGAACCCTTTAAGAATCCTCGACAGCAAAGACCCGCGCGACGTGGAAGCCTGCAAAGGCGCGCCCCCTGCTTCCGAGTCGTTGTCAGAAAAATCCAAAGCGCATTTCGACCAAGTGGCCCGCCTGCTTAAGCAGGCGCAAATAAACTTCACCATTGATGGCGCACTCGTAAGAGGCTTCGACTACTACACCGACACATTGTGGGAAGTCACAGCAAGCGGCCTCGGTTCTCAGAATGCGCTTGGGGGTGGTGGACGATACGACAACTTAGTCGAACAATTAGGCGGCAAACCCACCCCCGGCGTAGGCTTCGGCAGCGGCTTGGAGCGACTGCTCATCGCACTCGAAGCGCAAAGCGTCGAATTGCCCATCGATAAGAAACCCCTAGTCTGGCTAATCGCCCACGGCGACGCTGCCCGCGCCGCAAATCTGCAATTGCTCCAGGAACTCCGCGCCGCCGGCATCGCAACCGACATGGACCTCACCGGCCGGGCCGTTAAAAGCCAGTTCAAACTAGCCGACCGCGAAGGCGCGAGTTGGTGTATCATCGTCGGGGATGCGGAACTGGCGGGTGGGACGGTGAATCTCAAAAACATGGGGACGCAGGAGCAGGAAACGATACTTGGCATTGCTGTCATAAATCGTTTGCGCTCGATGTAATTCTGATGCAACGTCGTCATAGAATGTCGGCCTGTAGCGATGAATCAAGCGACGCCACAACCACTCGAATATGCACCCAAGTCGCACGGTTTCGCCGGCCGCCGAACGCGGCAAATACTCGGCTGGATCAGCGTGTTGGCGGTCTGCGCATTTGCCATCTATATCGCTCCTTCGTTCTGGAAGGCGGCGAGATTGCAGGTGCTTATTCGGCAGCTTTCTGAACTCAATCTAGTTGCAGGTACGGTAGTTTATGATGATTCAAAGCCCGCTGACCCGAAGCATAAACCTGAGATCACCATCGCATCGGTGCGGTGGCACGAGTTGATGACGATTGCTGATCAGCCGTGGGCTGATAAAGGCAGTGCCACGATATATTGCGGAGTCAGAAGTCGAACTGATGGTGAACGCAGGTTGGTAGGAATAGAGGTCTTCAAGCCGGGTTTCTATCGAAGCATTTTGCAATCCAACGCTGTCGATCTGAACATTGTCGTCATAGACCCAAAGCGATCTTGGTGGCACCCCGAACATACTGGTGGAGTTCGATACGGTCTCATCAATATTAGGACGTTGGAAGAATCGCGAGAGCACGTAACCGTAAAAGTTGCCGACGCCGATGGTAACGATCCCACGCGGCTCAGCGTAACCACGATTGTTGGTGATCGCGAAGAAATCTACGACGTCTGGATTCAACCCAATTCAGGCAGCGCGTCCATTGATGAGGTGGAAGTTGAAAAGCGACGCCCTTCCAGTCAGCCCACATCAGGTGGCTGAAGTTCGATCGCAACCGCGAGGAGGGATTCTCCATACAGCTTCACCTTCATCGGCCCCATCCCCTTGATTTGTTCAAGCTCCGCCAGGGTCATCGGCGCGTCGAGGGCGATTTGTTTAAGGGTGGAATCATGGCAAATCACATACGCGGGCACACCTTTCTCGCGGGCGAGTTGGCTGCGGACGGCGCGGAGGCGCTGGAATCTTGCTTCGGTTTCCGGATCGAGTTGGATGGTCTCATCAAACTTCGCGCCGGTCGCGCCATCGATCCGCGGCTTACGCCCCGGCGTAAGTCGCGGATCGATCGGGGTGTGGCGCGGCAACAGATCAATCAAAGTCTCCGGCGGGGCGACTTCTGCTTTCATCACCTTCACGCCGGCGCTGGTCAATTTGACGACCGGGCGAAAGTTGCGATCGGGATCAAGCTGCTCGGCCAAACCGGCTTCGATCACCCGGCGGATCATCTCTTTGACGACGGCACCTTTGCGTTCGCGCATCAGGCCGAACACGCTGAGCTGGTCGAACCCACACCGGCTGATGCGCTCGTTGGTCGCGCCGAGGAGCACGTCGGCAACCGTTGACAAACCAAATTTTCCATTCAGCCTTGCGATTGCGCTGAGAATCTTTCGGATCACGAGCGTGGTTTCATCATCGACGATCAACTCTGCAGCGTGGTCAGCAAGCTGACCACGCCGGCATACGTCGCAGGTGCAGTCTTTGATCTCGGATTCGTCGCCGAAGTAATCCAGAATCATCTGGCGGCGACACCGATGGGTCGACAAAAACCGCACCATCAGTTCAAGTTTGTCGGTGGCGTTTTTCTGAAGCTCTTTCTTTCGTTCCTGCGTGAGCGAGCCGTCTTCGCCTATCTTGCTGATGAAAAATTCCTGCGTCTTGCGGTCCTGAAAACTGAAGAGCACGACGCACCGCGCCGGCAATCCGTCGCGGCCGCCGCGGCCGGCTTCCTGGTAATATTGCTCGATCGTGCCGGCGAAGTTGTAGTGGATGACGAAGCGGATATCAGGCTTGTTCACACCCATCCCGAACGCCGTGGTGGCGATGCACACCGCGCGCGGCGTGGCCATGAACTTTGCCTGGTTCGTCGCCCGCGCGGCGGCATCCATTCCGGCGTGGTAGGCGAAAATCGGGCGGTCGCTGATGGCGCGCGGCAGTAGATCAGTCAGCTCGTCCACCGCTTTGCGCGTCGAACAGTAGATGATGCCCGTGCCCGTTTCCTGCCGCAACAGCGTCACCAGGGCTTGCTGCTTCTCCGCCACCTTGTTCACGCGAACGCACTCGTACGACAGGTTCGGTCGGTCAAACCCCGTGATGTAGATCGCCGGTTCGCGCAGGTGCAGTTGGCGGATGATGTCGGCGCGGACGTCGTCGGTGGCGGTGGCGGTGAGCGCGATGGTGGGCGGGTTGCCGAGTTGATCACGGATCGGGCCAAGCTGGCTGTATTCGGGTCGAAAATCGTGACCCCAATGGCTCACGCAGTGAGCTTCATCGATCGCAAACAGCGTCGGCTGCAATCGCGAAAGAAGGGGCTGAAATGTGGGCGCAAAGAATCGCTCGGGCGCCACATACAGCAGGCCGGTGAAGCCGCTGCGCAGGTCGGCAATCACCCCCGCCTGCTCCGCCGCCGTCTGGCCGCTGTTGAGCACCAGCGCGGCAATCCGGCGATCAGAAAGCTGCCGCACCTGGTCGGCCATGAGCGAAATAAGCGGCGAAACGACAATCGCCAGCCCCGCGCCCGCCACCGCCGGCAGTTGATAGCAGAGCGATTTTCCCGCGCCCGTCGGCATCACACAAAGCACATCGCGTCCGGCGAGCACGTCGGCGATGACATCCTGCTGCGCACGGCGGAAGTCGTTCAGACCGAATCGATCCCGAAGAATTTGCAACGTATCCGGAGGCACTTGGTTTCGATTGTAGCCGCAGATGAACGCAGATGAAGAATGGAATTAACGGGTTGAAGAATCGGCTTCTCTTTATCGAGTTGGAGTGGAGACGCAATGGTTAATTAGAAAACGATGATCGTTGTCGTGCTCATGGAGAGTCGAAGTGTTTACGCATCCTCAAAACAACCCGCCTCCTATCTGCGTCCATCTGCGGCCAACCAGCCCGTGTCGTTGCGAACCAACGTGATTTGCGATAATTAGCCCGCAAGTACGAATACAAGGAAACGGACACCTATGCCTGATTCAGCCATCGCCACCGCCGCCGACTACGCCGATGCCATGCTTGTCGCACGGCGCGCCAAAAGCGTGCTCGTTCTAATTCTTCTTTTAGCGCTGCTGACACAGCTTGGCTTGTTCTTCGCAGCGCGCTACAGCGATGTGCTGTTCAAGCCCGCCGAGGGTGCGGCCACTTCGCAGCCGCTTGAATTGGCCGCGAGCCCGCAGGCCATCGCCACCACCCCGCTGCAAACCAGCAGCAGGTGGTTCGACGTGCTCCATTATCTGATCGGCCTGTCGGGGTTTTTGGGCGTGGCGCTATCCATCGTTTTATCGCTGGTGCTGTTCCTGCTGGTGAAGATCATGCTGGTCGGCCGGCTGATCGGCGTGGCGCGGGTGACGAGTGCATACGTCTGGTCGCTGGTGCTGATCGCTTTGCTGTTTCCGTGGCAGGCATTTTTGCAGAACCACGATTTCACCAGCCGGGAGTTCATGCTTCCCGGCGTGCTGTACACATGGGATGAATTATTACGCTTCGCGCGATTTGGCACCGACGACCTCCCCGCCGCCGTGCTTAAGTGGGCGAAGTTCGTCGGGTTTCCGGTGTTGGCGGTGTTGATGCTGATGGTGATCCAGATCAAGAGCAACCGCGGCCTGCGGCAGGCGCTGGGCGAAGACGATCTGGCGGCATTGACGGCTTAAATGGCCGCAGATCAACGCTGATGAACGCGGATAGGAAAACGGAGTCAGCCCACAAATTAACGCGAATGAACACGACTTGAAAGAATTCATTGGTGTAGATTCGTGCTGATTCGTGCTGATTCGTGGGCAGTCTTCTCTTCCATCTGCGTTCATCAGCGTTCATCTGCGGCTAATAGAAAATGCGCGAAGAACGCGGACAAGTTCCCGGCGATGTGGTCGTCTATGAGCCGTTCACGCTGTGGGGTTCGGTCGGCGGGAACGTCACCGTGATTGCCGGCGGAAAGCTTTACGTCCGCGGCGCGGTCTATGGCAACATGGTCGTGGAGAAAGGCGGGCGCGTGCATATTCTCGGCATCGTCAGCGGAGATCTCAACGTACACGAAGGCGCCAAGGTGATCGTCAGCGGGCAAGTGGGCGGCAACGCCGTCAACCTCGGCGGGCGACTGCACATTGATGCCAAAGCGCAAATCCACGGCCGGGTAAAGGCCAAAGAAGGAAAGACGGAAGATAAACGGGAGGCGTGATATCCCGTCGACTCCGGTCTATACAAGTACCTGGCGGGGTGGGGGAGAGTTGACGGTGGACGGCGCACTCGGCTTTCGACGCTCCCTCAACCTCCTCCCGACATACCAGCAGGGCGAAGTGCAATGTCTTGGAATGCACGGTCGGAAATGATGGTCGCAATGGCGCAAAGGGTAGCGCGCAGGAACCGTTCTGAACCGGTGAGGAGGCAGCTTGGCGAACCAAATTAGCGCGACGGATTTTCGCAACTCGATGTGCCGCCTATGATTGTCCGATCGCGGCAGCAAAGCATTGCCGGGTTTAAAAAATACGCCGGCAATGTCGGCTGTGCAGGAGCCTCTTGATGATGAGCAGGTGGTTATTTGCGGGGATGATGGGGATTGCATGGACGACGGCCGTGGCAACGGCGCAGAACGCCGGCGTGGAGCAGCTTTACGCCAACAACTGCCTCAAATGCCACGGCAACGCCGGCCAGGGTGGCGGCGCGGGGACACGCTCCATGCTTACCGATGAACAGTTCGCGCAGGACTACGACAAGCGCTTCTTCGACGCCGTCAAAAACGGCCTGCCCGACAGCGGCATGGAAGCGTTCGGCGAAACCCTGAACGACTCGCAAGTGTGGGGGCTTGTGGGCTACATTCGCGAGCTGCAATACAAGGCCTACCGCCAACGCGCCGGTTCGCCCAAGGCCGATGCGAACGGCGTGTTCGCGTCGCAGCATCATCCGTTTCGCATTGAGCGCGTGATTGAGCGCGGATTGGATGTGCCGTGGTCGATCGATTTCCTGCCCGACGGCCGGATGCTGGTGGCGGATCGACCCGGCGCGGTGCGCGTTCATTCAACAGGGAAAACCGGCGGCGAACTGTCGAAGCCGGTCAAAGGCACGCCGAGCGTGCGCAACCGCGGACAAGGCGGGTTGATGGATGTGGCGGTGCATCCGGGCTATGCGCAGAACGGGTGGATTTACCTGTCGTACTCTCACGCGATCAATAACAATGGCATGACGCGCATCGTCCGCGGGAAAATTGCCGACGAGAATGGTTCGCTGAAGTGGACGGACGAACAGGTGATCTTCGAGGCTAAACCCGAGCATTATCAACCCACCGATCTCCACTTCGGCTGCCGGATTGTGTTTGACCCGAAGGACCCGACGATTCTGTTCTTCGCCGTCGGCGAGCGCGGTCGCGGGGACATGGCTCAGGATGTTACCCGGCCCAACGGCAAGATTTTTCGCATCAAGGATGACGGCACGATTCCGCCGGGCAACCCGTTCGCCGATCAGCCCGGGGCCTATGCGGCCGTGTGGTCGTACGGCCATCGCAATCCGCAGGGCATGGCCTTCGACCTCGAAGGCAACCTCTGGGATACCGAACACGGCCCGCGCGGCGGGGATGAACTGAACCTGATCACCCCGGGCCGAAACTACGGCTGGCCGATCGTCAGTTTCGGCTTCAACTACAACGGCCGCCCGCTGGTTTCGCCGTGGCCGAAGCATGCGCTGACGGCCAGCGATCCGGTTGCATCCGATGGAATCGTCATGCCCACGCTGCGCTGGATGCCCTCGATCGCAGCCTGTGGGCTTGATGTTGCACGCGGCGATGCATTCCCGGATTGGAAAGGCGACCTGTTCGCCGGCGGACTGGCCGCAGAAACCGTGCAGCGCCTTCGTATTAAAGACAATCAGGTGACAGAGCAGGAAGAAATCATCCACGGCATGGGGCGCGTGCGCGACGTGGTGTGCGCGCCGGATGGCAGTGTTTATGTGGTGCTGAACGATCCGGATGCAGTGATTCGCCTGAGTCCGGACAGGTAGCGGGTTTTATGAAGCGAGCAATCAAACATTCTCGCTGGCGTCGTGCCTTCACGCTCGTGGAGTTGCTGGTGGTGATCGGCATCATCGCCATCCTGATCGCGATGCTGTTGCCCACGCTCAGCAAAGCCCGCCAGGCCGCCGACCGCACGGCTTGCCTGAGCAATCTGCGGCAGGTGCATCAG
>CAZXLA010000152.1:3459-9141 GCA_964641895.1 uncultured Tepidisphaeraceae bacterium | reverse complement strand
TGATTGTAAGTTGGGCCGTCGTAAACTCCACTGCAACCACTTCTGCGGCAACCGATGGAAGATTCCAGCGGCCACGGTGATCTAAGCATTGGATTCGGGAAGTACGTTGGGACCGCCGTTAGCTCTCGGCAGTGGTGTTCGTCGATGTTGGTAATAACATGAATATTCCGGCAAATCATCGGCGCGCGGGCAAGCAGCGGGCGTTCACACTGGTGGAAGTGCTTGTTGTAATTGGCATCATCGCGGTGTTGATCGGCATCCTTATCCCGGTCGTCACGCGCGTGCAGAACAGCGCGAAGCGCACCGCTTGTGCTTCCAACCTGCGCGAGATCGGCAACTTTTTTCAGATGTATCTGAACGAGAACAAGATGCGCGTGCCGCGCGTCAATCCGCTGCCATCGATGCAGAACCTTAACAACTCGCCTTCGATCGTTCGGGTGCTTGAGCCGTACGTGAAGAACGCGACCAACGTTTATCGCTGCCCGGTGGATCGCATCATCAACGTGGAGAACGGCCCGATCGCGGCGGGGCCAAACCCGGTCGAGACGTACTTCGAGCGCGAAGGCAGCAGCTACGAGTACAACACATTCTTCAATGCCTTTTCGACCACCGACGAGCGCACGGGCGTCAACAAGGTGTGGGTTGACGCGCTGGCCGATATCGGTCGGCACGGGCGGCAGCCGACGGACATCGATATCTTCCGCGATTTTGATCCGTTCCATGACAAACCCGGTTCGGATTATTCGCGCAATTATTTGTTCGCCGACTTCCACGTCGGCCCGCGGCCCAAGGGCGGAACCCGCATCATTCGTGGATAATGAGAACGTAAGACAGTGAGCACTGAGCATCATGCCAAAACAACCCATTGATCACTCGAAGCGCGCCGCCGGCCAGCCCTCGTTCTGGAAGCGCCGCAACTTTCTCGTTGTCGCGGCAGCCGCGACGCTGGCGCTGGCCGGCGGGGCGACGTATGCGTTGTGGCCGAAGAATTACCAAGCCTCAGCGCACGCACTGGCGGCACAGGGGCCGCAGGCCGTGCGCAAGGCCGTTGAAAGCGGTCAACTCCCACGCGAAGTGGCGTGGGAAGCGATGGGGCAGGTGTGGGAGGCCGAGCAGCAGAAGCGGCTCGATGCATTCTTTGCGCTCAAGACGCCTGCCGAACGCACGCGGCACCTCGATCAGATGATCAACGAAATGGAAGCGCGGCGGAAGGAATGGGAGACGGGCGCCGCGACCCGACCGTCGGGCGACCGCGATCGCCGCAGCGACGGGCCGACCAGCCAGCCGTCCGACGCTCGACGAAAAGAAATGGAACAACGGCGCAATGAGCGAGCCGATAAGCAACCGCCTGAAAAGCGCGCCCAGCGGGCCGAGTTTATGGCCGCCATGCGCAAGCGCATGCAGGAACGCGGCATCCAGGCGCCGGCCGGCGGCCGGGGTGGATTCGGCGGCGGATTTGGTGGCCCACGCGGTGGTGGTGGTGGTGATCGGCGTGGGAATTAAAATCCCCACGCCGCGGCGGCAGCCGCGGATCGAAGCGCCCGATGTCGCTCATCTCCCAAGCGCCCTTTCACCGCCAAACAAAAAAGCCAAGTTAGATTCACGACAAGCCGTGCGTCATCCTTGATGATCGTAGATGATTTTGCAGCGCTTCGAGGAGACTCGCACATGCACGCAACAAACACCCTTCGTCATACCGGTCATCGCACAGGCAAAGTAAACCCGGCGATGATGATCGCCATTGTCATCCTGCTGGCCGGCGTGGCGGCGGGGGCGTGGTATTTCATGACGGATGACGCGCCGCCGACCGATCTCAAAATCATGGTCGATGGCAAGGAAGTCGATCCGGCCAAGTTCATGAAAGACGGCAAGATCAACCTTAAAGACGGACCGACGATCAATCTCGCCAACCCGCACGAACACATGGCCAAGCTCGTCGGCGACTATTTCAAACTCCCCGCCGGCGCGCAACGGCTGAAGTACCTTGACGACGCGATTGATCAGCAGGAGAAGGTTCGCAAAGAGATGGGCGTGAGCACCGGCCCCGACGGAATGCCGCAGGTAAAGGCTGGCACGCCAACAACACCATCGACGCAGCCTGGTGCCGCGCCGGTTAGATCAACCATCATCATGCGCTCGGGCGGCGGCGCCGCACAAGACTCGATGTCGCCGGAACTGCGCGCCCAGATGGCCGAGTACATGAAGGCGATGAACGACCGCCGAGCCGCCCGAGGCCTCGCGCCGCAGCAGGGAATGATGATGATTCGGACGAAGCAGGGCTGATCGCGGATAGCTGATAGCAGAGAGCCGAGACAAAAGTCTTTCCCTCTCCGCTCTCCGCTATCCGCCACTCACGGCCATTGCATCTCTGAGCTTCTTCAGCGCTTCGTGTTCGATCTGCCGGACGCGCTCGCGGGTGAGGCCGATTTGCTTGCCGATTTCTTTGAGCGTCATCGGGTCGTTGCCATCGAGGCCGTAGCGGAGCTTGAGGATCGTCGCCTCGCGCTGATCCACGCGGTCGAGGAGGGTTTCGAGGTGCATCAACTCGTGCTCGTGCTGCACTTCGGCTTCAGGCGTGGGGTTGTGAATATCCGGTACGACATCGTTGATGGTAATCTCGCCGTCGGGGCTGCTGAACTGCGAAGGCGCGTTGAACGCCTTCACCGCCTGCTTGATGATCCCGATCTTTTTCTTGCTCAATTTCAGATAATCCGATAGTTCATCCAACGACGGCTGGCGCCGGAGCACGTCTTCCAGATGACGGGTGGCGCGCTTGTACGCGGTCATGAGTTCGACCATGTACGCCGGGATATGGATCGGCTGCTGCGCGTTGATGAGCGCGCGCTTGATCGCCTGCTTGATCCACCAGCTTGCGTAGGTGCTGAAGCGGCTGCCGTTGTCGGGGTCGAATCCTTCGACGGCTTTCATCAAGCCGATGTTGCCTTCTTCGATTAAGTCCAGCAGCGTCAGCCCGCGGTTGACGTAGTGCTTGGCGATGTTCACCACCAGGCGCAAGTTCGACTTCACCATGTGCTCACGGGCGGCGAAGTCGTTGTTCTGGATGATCCGCCGGGCCAGCGATTTTTCCTCGTCGGCGGTGAGAAGCGGCGACTCATTGATCTGCCGCAGGTAAAGCTGCAGGCCCGATTGGACGGCGGTGGAAGCCATACGTTGCTCGATCCTGGGGTGCGACGACCATCATGCGCTCATGACGCCGCCGACCGATAAACACGTTCGTATCCCATGCATGCGAGGGAAACCCTTCGCGCCGGCGCACGTTGCTCGCCTGCTTTGAAAGTATCGGGTTGAAGGCGACCTCACTTAGGAACTTCAGCCGGAACTGTGAGGTGTGTTTATTCCGGCGGTTCCGAGAATCACGAACGTTCGTGCATTGACGCGAAGGCACAAGCGTTCTTTTCGCCGTGCCGACAACTGAATCGCAAGTCGCTACTGGGCAACATCAAGAGCGCGGCATCAAGGCAAAGGCACCGACGGTTGTCCGTCGGTGCCTGCTCTAATTGACAATATTAATTACGCTCACCGCGAATCAAAGGTTCGCGCGATCTCCTTCACTCCTCAATCTTAAGATCGCCCAGCCCCGACGTATTCTCGCCGCCTTCCAAGCCGCCTTTGAGGGCCTTGCGGTCCGGTCGGCTCGATCGTTCTTCCTCTTTCTTTTCCTGTTCCTGTGCCCACTGGGCGCGCTTCAGTGAGAGACCAATTTTCCGTTCCTCGCTGTCGACGCGCAGAATCTTGACTTCCACTTCCTGGCCGACCTTGAGCGCTTCTTCGGGCTTATCAATTTTGTGATCAGAAATCTCCGAGATGTGGAGCAGGCCTTCGAGACCCGGTTCCAGTTCCACAAACACGCCGAAGTTGGCGATCTTCGTCACGTGGCCGCTGACCACCATGCCCGGGCGGTAGTTGCTCGGGATGACGGTCACCCACGGGTCTTCCTGCATCTGCTTCAGGCCCAGTGCGATGCGCTGCTTTTCCTGATCCACGCTGAGAACGACTGCCTGAATCTTCTCGCTCTTCTTGAGCAGTTCGCTGGGGTGACCGATCTTCTTGGTCCACGACAGATCCGAAACGTGCAGCAGGCCGTCGATGCCTTCTTCGATTTCGACGAACGCGCCGTAGTTGGCAATATTGCGAACAACGCCTTCCACGACCGAGCCGGGGGGATACTTTTCGGCAACCCGTTCCCACGGGTTTTCCTCCACCTGCTTCATGCCCAGGCTGATTTCCTGCTTGTCTTTGTTGATCTCAAGAACCTTAACCTTCACCTTCTGGTTGGCCGCCACCACTTCACTCGGGTGGTTGATGCGCTTCGTCCAGCTCATCTCGGAAATATGCACCAGACCTTCCACGCCGGATTCGAGCTTGCAGAACGCGCCGTACGACATGATGTTGACCACTTCGGCATCATGCACGGACCCCATGGGGTATTTGGTCTCGATGTTTTCCCACGGCGAAGCGTCCTTCTGCTTCAAACCGAGGGCGATCTTTTCTTTGTCCTTGTCGATCGAAAGAACCTTTACTTCCAGCTCCTGATCGATCTTGAGAATGTCGCTGGGGTGATTGATGCGGCCCCAGCTCATATCGGTAATGTGCAGCAGCCCGTCCACCCCGCCGAGGTCGATGAACGCGCCGAAGTCGGCGATGTTCTTCACTACGCCCTTGATCAGCGAACCAATCACCAGCGTGTCGAACGTCTTGCGCTTCATTTCTTCGCGCTGCTGTTCGATCATCTTGCGGCGCGAGATAACAATGTTGCGGCGTTCTTCGTCAATCTTGAGAATGACGGCATCAACATGGCGGCCGATCCAGTCGCTGATTTCGCCGGGCCGGCGGATGTCCACCTGCGAAGCGGGGAGGAACACCGGCACGCCGATATCCACGAGCAGCCCGCCCTTGATTTTCTTGGTGACCTTGCCGCTGACCGAGTCGCCTTCCTTTTTGCTCTTCATGATGGCTTCCCAGTTGATGATGCGATCAGCCTTGCGCTTGCTGATTTTCACCAGACCGGTGTCGCCTTCGACGTCTTCCAGAAGCACCTGCACGACGTCGCCGATTTTGACGTTCTCGGGTTCGTCGAACTCATTTTTTTCCAGGATGCCTTCGCTCTTAAGTCCCAGCTCGACGATAAAATCATCGCCGGCGTGGCCGGACACTTTTCCCTTGATGATCGCGCCTTGCGAGAAGTCTTGCGTTTCGTCGCTGCCGACAAGTTTATCGAGGTCGCCGGCTTTGTCGCCCAGCGCGTCGAGAACCATCGTGTCGACTTCAGAATCGAGATCGCCCAGAGACAGAATGAGATTGTGATCAACCATACAAAAATGCGACCGCAAAAAATGCGATCTAACCTTTACGTTTGCGTGGCCCGATTGAAAAAGCTGATATCGTCGCCATCCACGCAACAGCGACGCGCCAGACCTCGCACGCGACCACCAGCGCAGACCGCCTGCCCCGGCATGGTGCGAATCGTAAATCGTACCGCCGGCGCGCCGGTGAAGCAAGCCACACAGAAGCCGGCGCGACCCCGATGGCACCCCGATTGATGCGGCCGTAAAACGATCGGCGGATGCGCCGATCATCGCTCGAACTTGCTTCACGGGCGCGCAAAAAATTTCAAATCGGCTGTCGCGGGTCGGTGTCGAATTCATAAGTATCCTGCCCGCC
>CAZXLA010000152.1:0-3359 GCA_964641895.1 uncultured Tepidisphaeraceae bacterium | reverse complement strand
AAACACCAACAATCGAAGGTGAAACAGGATGCCAGACTTTCCCCCTCCTGGTACGCCGGGAGGGGGCAGGGGGAGGGGCGGCGCGTGCCGTGCGCATTTCGCCGAACACCCTCCCCCCAATCCCCTCCCTGAGTACATGGAGGGGGAGTGCGTCAATTTCATGCTCACCGCGTCCATCTCGATTCTCCGCTCTCAGCTACTCGGTCTCACCTCTACACTATCCCCGCGCGCTGCGCCAGCGCGCGCTTGTTGGCGCAACGCGCGGCGCGAAATCGGCATTTCTACGCAACGGCGGGGGATCGCAATTATTTTTTTCGGTTTTCAGGCGTTGCGCGCCGCAGCGAGGATCGAGTCGGCAGGATCAGTTGGATCGGAATCAGATCGCCCGGGACAGGCGACACTACGAGGCGATGCTACACAGCGATGCAGTAAAGCGACGCTACATTTCCTGCGTCAGCCGAAACACGGTCACTTCCGGCCGGCACCAGTGTTTAAGGCGCTGGCCGTACGACAGGCCGCGGTTGACATACAGGTGGCGGCCGTTGACGGCGTAGTAGCCGTGCGTGTACTCGCGCCGGCCGCTGAAGCGTTTGGCCACACGGTGGTCGCCGGTTTGCCGGCCGTGCGTGTGGCCGGCGAGCATCCATTGCCAGGGGTATTGCATCAACTCCATGCAGTTGGCGGGGTTGTGGTTGAGGCAGAGGATCGGGCAGTTGTTGTTTACTTGTGTGAACGCTTTTTGCGCATCGATTGCGCCGGACCATTCATCGTCTAATCCGACGATGACAAGGGGGTTGATCGTTCGATCCGACGTAGGCAACTTATCCGACGGTTCGGTTCCCTCACCGGTCGTCTTTCCCATGCGCCGAAGTGGCGCGATTTCCAACACTTGGTTTCTCAGCACGATCAGGCCTTTTTCCATCAGGCATTTTTCTAAATAGTCTGCCCGGCGCATTCCTTCGATCAGCTGCTTCCTGCCGTACATCGAATAGTCATGATTGCCGAACGTACACACGACCCCGTGCGGCGGCTTGAGCTTGGCCAGCAACTCGGCGATACGCGGGGCGTAGCGATACCCGCCGGTAATCAAATCGCCGGTGACAACGACTAAGTCGGGTTCAAGATCGTGTACCCAGCCGAGCATTTGCTCCATGTAGCGCTTCCACACGACCGGGCTGTAATGCAGATCGGAAATCTGCACGATGCGAAAACCCACCAGCCCCGGCTCAAGCAATTTGAAGGGCATTTCCCGGCGGTGAATCTCGATCCACCTCTTGTTGAGCGGCAGCGAATGCAACCCCGTAAGCCCGACGCGGTTAAGGGTGTTCCATACCGCGCGGCGCCAGCGGTAATGGCGCTTCCACTTGGGCTTGTGCAGGAAATTCAATAACGAATCGACCATTTTGCGATCGCGGATTGTGGATGGCGGACGGCGGAATGTAAATCGGGGAACGCCCGAGGCAGTGGAGGTTGTCGTGGAGGGGAAGGCTCGCGCCGAGCCGTCGGCCCAGATGCGCAAATCACTTTTGCGATCGTCGTTCGCGCGACGGCTCGCCGGGAGGCTCGCCCTCCACGATCCGCGCGTCGGCTCGGCCTTGGCGGCCCGGGCATCAATCCATCATATCCAGCGCCGTCTGGATTTCGCTTCGCGCGTGATCATCCCCGGCCATTTGGGCGGCGGCGATGCCGTCTTGATAGGCTTGTTTTGCCGCGGCGGAATTCTCGGCAAGTTCGTGCGTTTGGCCGGTTTGATAATAGGCGTAGCAATACTTGGCGTCGGCGACGATGGTGCGCCGGAAATACTCAAGCGCCCGCAAGTAATCGCCCGCCTTCTTGTACTCCATGCCGGCGGCATAAAGCAGGAATGGGTCGGCGGGGGTTTTTTCGAGCATCATCTGAAGTCTTTGCAGGCGGTCGTCCATGATGAGAAGGCGGAATGACGAAACCAGAAATCCGAATCAATGACGAAGCCCGAATGACGAATTGAGATTCGGTGGGGCAGACATTCCTGTCTGCCATCGCTTTCCAAGTGATAGCAAAGTACGAACGGCATGGAATGCCGTGACAGACAGGAATGTCTGCCCCACCAAGGGCAGCCAAGTGGGCTTAAACTTCGTCACTCTCTTGATTGTCACAGCTTCAACTCCGCCAGCTTCAACCCGAAGCAATCCGCCACGGCCTTGTACGTCACCTGGCCGTTAACGAGGTTGATGCCTTCAACCAACCCGGCATCGTCCTGGGCCGCCTGCTTGTAACCCTTGCTGGCGATCTTCACCGCATACGGCAGCGTCGCATTCGTCAACGCCAGCGTGCTGGTTCGGCCGACGGCGCCGGGCATGTTGGCGACGCAGTAATGGACGATGTGATCGATGATATACGTCGGGTCTTTGTGCGTGGTGGCGCGGGCGGTTTCGACGCAGCCGCCCTGATCGATGGCGACATCGACGATGACGGCACCGTGTTTCATCAGGTTTAAGTCGGCCTTGCTTACGAGGCTGGGCGCTTTGGCGCCGGGGATGAGGACGGCGCCGATGACCAGATCGGCCAGCACCAAATGTTCGCGGATGTTGTAGCTGTTGGAATAGACCGTGCTGACGTTGGCGGGCATGACATCATCGAGGTAGCGCATGCGGTCGAGGCTGACATCCATCAGCACGACGTTAGCGCCCAGACCCGCGGCGACTTTGGCCGCGTTCGTACCCACCACGCCGCCACCCAGCACCAGCACGTGCGCCGGCATCACGCCGGGCACGCCGCCCAGCAGAATCCCTCGGCCGCTCATGGGTTTTTCGAGATATTTTGCGCCTTCCTGCACGCTCATTTTTCCGGCGATTTCGCTCATCGGGGTGAGCAGCGGCAGGGTGCCTTTTTTATCGGTGATGGTTTCGTAGGCGATGGCGACGATCTGGCTTTCCATGCACGCCTGCGTCAGCTCGCGGCTGGCGGCGAAGTGGAAATAGGTGAAGATGATCTGCCCGGGCTTGAACTGGCTGATCTCACTCGGCTGCGGTTCCTTTACTTTCACGATCATGTCGGCGGTCTTGAACACTTCGGCGGCGGTGGGAACCATTTTCGCGCCGACGGCGGTGTATAGCTCGTCGCCGAAGCCCGACCCCACGCCCGCCTGCGCTTCAATGAACACCTGATGCCCGGCCTTGGCCATCGCCTCGGCCCCGGCGGGGGTCATGGCGACGCGATACTCATCGGACTTAATCTCTTTCGGCACACCGATCTTCATAAGCAAATCCCTTCCACACATTACGCCGGCCCACGAGCCGCGGAGAATATCGGACGATTCCAATATCGCGGAAATGATATCCATTGCACGGGAAAAGCCAAAATGCGGCGATCCGGCAACG
>CAZXLA010000151.1:0-9232 GCA_964641895.1 uncultured Tepidisphaeraceae bacterium | reverse complement strand
GAACGGGTAGTATGCCGTTCGCCAGGAGCGTCCACCATTCGTGGGGAAGCTCAGGTGGTGCAGACATTCCTGTCTGCAATCGCGTTCCACGCGATAACATATTTCCAACGGCATGGAATGCCGTGGCAGACAGGAATGTCTGCCCCACTGCAGAATTGTCAAATGATATCGCCACTCGTCATTCAGATTTCGTCATTCGGATTTGATTCGGATTTCTGGCTTCGTCATTCGGATTTAACTGATTTAACCCCCGCCCATATAAAACCCGCCGTTCACATGAATCACCTGCCCGGTAATGTAACCGGCCAGCGGGCTGCACAAGAACAGCGCGACCCCGACAATATCATCCGTCGTCCCGAGCCGGCCCAGCGGCGTTTGGGCGATGAACCCCGCGGCAACTTCGTCTTTCATCCCCGCGGTCATTTCGGTCGCGATCACGCCGGGCGCGATGGCGTTCACGCGTACTTTCTGCCGGGCGAACTCCCGCGCCGCCACTTTGGTCAGTGCCATCACGCCCGCTTTGCTCGGCGCGTAAGCCGCCTGACCAAAGAACCCCAGCGTCCCCGCCACCGAAGCCATATTGACCACGCTTGCGCCTTCGCGCAGCAATTCCTGACAAGCCCGAAGAACATTAAACGGCCCGCCCAGGTTGATCCTGAGCGTGGCCTCAAAATCAGCCAGTTCCATCTTCTTAATCGACTTCTCACGCAAAATGCCCGCGTTGTTGACGATGATGTCCAGCCCGCCGAACTCCGCTTTGATCTGCGCCGCCATGGCCGCGACGGCATCGAAGTTCGCAACGTCGGCGGCGATCGCAACAGAACCCGCACATTTCGCCGCGGCATCCGTTGGCGCGCTAAGATCATTCAGAACACAGCGCGCCCCGCGGGCCGCAAATGCTTGAGCGATCGCAGCGCCGATGCCGCGCGACGCGCCGGTGATAAGCGCGGTTTTCCCGGTAAAGTTCAGTTCGTCCATGCGGATCAGTTTAGCCGCAGATCAACGCAGATAAACGCAGATCAATGCAATTACTGTTTTGCCACCAATGAGTCTCGACTTTTTAATGAGCCTGAGGCCTTACCAGCCGTCACTAAAATTGAGATGAATTGTGTTTCGCGCGACGGCAATCCATTTCTGATCTGCGTCCATCTGCGTTCATCCGCGGCTAACAAGAGTATCTCGGAGGTGATTCGTGCCTGAAACTGTTTACGCAATCGGTGTCGGTCGAACCGACTTTAAGCGGAACCTTAAAAAAGAAGGTAAAGCCCTTCGCGATGTCATCATCGAAGCCGGACGGGCGGCCATCGATGATGCGGGGGTTGATCCGTCGATCGTCCAATCCGGCGTCGTCGGCAACTTTGCCGCCGGGCGGTTGACGAAACAACTGCACCTGGGCGCGTATCTCACCGAGATCGACGAAACCCTGCGCGGCATCCCCACGTTTCACGCCGAGGCCGCGTGCGCCAGTGGAAGCGTAGCGATGGTGGCGGCGTTTCATCAGGTGATCGGCGGGATTTATGATGCCGTGCTGGTTGTGGGCGCCGAGCAACAAAAAACCATGCCGCCCAACGAAGTGGGCGACGTGCTGGCCAGCGCCGGCGAGTATGCCACCGAGCGGCCGAAGTATGGCGAGCTCACGTTTCCCTCGCTCTTCGGTTACGTGGCGAGCGTGTACCAGGAAAAATACGGCCTGACCGAAAAAGAACTGGCCGCCGTCGCCGCGAAAAATCGCATGCACGCGACGCTCAACCCGCTGGCCCAGATGCGCGACGCCGGTGTGAGCGATGAGCAGGCGTGCGCGATCAGCGATAAAAATCCGACGATCGCCGGCATGCTGAAATTATGCGACTGCAGCCAAATCACCGACGGCGCCGCCGCCGTTTTACTGGTGAGCGGGAAGATGCTGGGCAAACTCGGCAAGACCAAAAAGTCCGCCATCAAGCTGCTGGGGTACGGCAACTCAACGGATTATCTCCCGATCGACCGGAAGGACGCGCCCGTGTTTGCCGTCGCCCGAAAAGCGGCCAAGCTTGCGTTCACGCAGGCCGGCTGCGGGATCACCGACGCGCAGGGCCTGGACGTCCACGACTGCTTCAGCATCAGTGAAATCTGCGCGTACGAAATCCTCGGCCTGGCCGAAAACGGTCAGGGCGCTAAACTCGCCGCTAGCGGCGCGACGCGCTTAAAAGCTGTCGGCGGCAGCCCGCGAGCCGGCGTGCCGATCGTTAACCCCGGCGGCGGGCTGATCGGCGACGGCCACCCCGTCGGCGCGACCGGCGTAAGGCAGGTGGTCGAAGCCGCCATGCACCTGCGCGGCGAAGCGGGCGCGCGGCAGATCGAAAATTGTAAAAAATATGTGACGTTTAACATGGGCGGATCGTTTACAACCGCGGTGGCGTGCGTGTGGTCGATTTGATTGTTGATGGTTGAGTGTCGATCGTCGAGTGGCGAATGACGAATAGCATGACGTAGGACAATGCTGAAGTGGGGCAGACATTCCTGTCTGCCACGGCATTCCATGCCGTTCGAATTCCGGTATCGCTTGGAAAGCGATGGCAGACAGGAATGTCTGCCCCACCAACTGAATTCTTAGTTCAGGCCGATGGTTATCAATGACCAACAGCAACCCAATCCTCCGCGTCCTCACCGCCGTGCCCATTTGCGACGGGCACGATAGCGCCATCAACACGATTAACCTCGAGCTGATACGTAACGGTATCGAGGTGATCTACCTGGGCTACCATCGCAGCGTGCGCGATATCGTTCGCGCCGCGGTGCAGGAAGACGTGCGGGCGGTCGGAATCAGCAGTTATAACGGCGGGCACAACGAATTCTTTTCGCAAGTCGCCCGCGCGCTGCAGAAAGAAGCCGGCAAAGAAATCACCGTCTTCGGCGGCGGCGGGGGGACGATTACACGACCCGATGAAAAGCTGATGAAGAAGTCGGGCGTGGATCGCATCTTTTTTGCCGGCACGCCGCTTGATGAAATTTTGAAATATGTTCGCGCGCTGGGAGTCAATGCGCGGTCGAAGAAATCCGGGCCTGAAGCCCCCGGCTTGAAGTCGTTTGATCGAGCGATATCGATGCAGTTGCGGAACTTGACCGGCAAGCGCGCGTCGTCGCGCCTGTCGCCGCCCACCATCGGCATCACCGGCCCCGGCGGGGCGGGGAAGACCACGCTTATTGATGAATTGGTGCTGCGATTTCTCAAAAAACATCCGACCAGCCGCGTGGCGATTCTGTCGCATGATCCGAGCATCGCCAGCCACGGCGCGCTGCTCGGCGACCGCGCGACAATGATCCATTCGCAGGACGATCGCGTCTTCATGCGATCGCTTGCCACGCGCGGCCGCGCCGGCGGCTTAAGCCCGCAGACCGAACCGATGCTTAGCGCAGTGAAGCAAATGGGTTTTGACTTGATCATTCTCGAAACCGTCGGCACCGGTCAGGAAGCCATGCCGTTCGCCGGCGGGCTGGTCGATACGTCGCTGTTTGTCATGTCGCCGGAGTACGGCAGCAAACTGCAACTGCAGAAAATCGCCATGCTCGATATCGCCGACTTAGTCGTCGTCAACAAAGGCGATCTCGCCGGCGCCCCCCGCGCCGCAGCGGAAGTGACGGAACGGCTGATGATGAATCACAAGGATCAGAAGGTTTTTACCACGCAGGCAAAACGCCATCGCGACGGCGGAGTGGATAAGCTTTTCAATACGGTGCTTGGTTCGATCTCGAAGACAGGTTCACCACCAAGGCACGAAGGCACGAAGTCGGGCGAACCACGAAGACACCAAGTCACGAAGAAGAGACCTGTGAAGTTCAGAATGCGAGCGTGAATTTGATTATTGCGATACGATTTCCACTCCATTCAATCATCTTTTCTTCCTTCGTGCCTTCGTGTCTTGGTGGTTAATAATTCGGTGGTTGATGAATCTGCGGTTAACAAATCGGAGTGCCAATGGGTTTTTTAGCAGACATTGCTCGCGCCGTTGAAAAGTACAACGCCGGCGTTGAGCAACAAGTGAAGCAGGTGCGCGGCGACGCGGAGCTGGGCAAGCAGATTCTTGCCAAGTGGCGGCAGGCCAAGGCAGCGATCAAGACGTCGCGCACACCCACCGGCCTGGAGCTTCCGCGCGTGGCGCTGCCGCACATTGATGAGCCGGGCGAGATCGCGCGCTATCTCGGGGAAGAAGGGTTGCCCGGCGAGTTTCCGTATCTCTCCAGCGCCTATCGCGAGATGTATGTGGAGCCCGATCGCCATGAGGGGAATGGGGACGGCAAGAGCAAGGCCGAAGAGCCGATGCGCCTCTTTGCGGGGCTGGGCTTGGCCGAAGACACCAACAAACGGTTTCACTACCTGACCAAGCATCAGAAATCGGTTCGCCTGAGCACCGCGTTCGATGGCCCGACGCTGTACGGCCTGGACAGCGATGCAGACGGCGTTCTGGGCAAAGTGGGCGAAGGTGGCGTGGCGATCGATACGGTCGAGGACATGAAGCGTTTGTACGACGGCTTCGATATCACCGCCGACACCTCCAGCGTCAGCATGACCATCAACGGGCCGGCGCCGACCATCCTGGCGATGTATATCGCGGCGGCCAAGCATCGGTTTGGCGATGCTTGCGTTCCCAAGCTGCGCGGAACGATTCAGGCCGATGTGCTCAAGGAAGTGCAGGCGCAGAATGAGTGCCTGTTCGGCGTCGAGCCGTCGCTGCGATTTTTGGGCGATATGGTTGAATACGTCACCGACAAAATGCCGCGGTTCTATCCGATCAGCATCAGCGGCTACCACATCGCCGAGGCCGGCAGCACGCCGGTGCAGCAGGCGGCGTACACGCTTTCCAATGGGTTTGTGTACGTCGATTTATGGAAGCAGCGCGGGATGAGCATCGACAAATTCGGCCCGCGGTTATCGTTCTTTTTTGATAGCGGTTTGGACATTGAATACATGGCGCTGGCGCGCGTCAGCCGCAAAATCTGGGCGATCGGCATGCGGGACGTGTTCGCCGCCGGGCCCAAGGCGCAGTTGTTCAAATTGCACACGCAAACCAGCGGGCGATCGCTCATCGCCGCGGAGTTTAAGAACAACCTCACCCGCACCGCGGTGGAGTTGATGCTGGCGTATTTGAACGCAACAAACAGTTGCCACAGCAATTCTGCCGACGAGCCGTTCACCACGCCCGGCGAAGAGTATGTCACCCTCGCCGCCCACGCACAGAATATTATTCTGGAAGAGAGCGGACTGTTCAAGCACATGATGAACCCGCTGGCCGGTTCGCCGGGCATGAAAGCGGTGGAGCGAGCGGTAGAGGCCGCGATACTTGCAGAGTTCCGCGAAATCGACCGCCTCGGCGGGGTGCTCAGCGCGGTGGAGCAAAGATATCAGCGCGCCCAGATTCAGCAGGCGGCGCATCGACTGGAAAGCCAGATTTACGACGGCACCCGGCCGATCATCGGCCTCAACCGCTACGTGAGCACCAACGGCCACACCGAGATGGATCTGGTCCGCACCGCCCGCAACCGGCAGACTTTTCAAGTGCAGCGTCTTAAGGCGTGGAAGAGCAAACGCGGCAAGTTGGCGCAGATGAAGTTGGACGAACTGTCGGACGTCGTCGATACCGGCGGAAATGTGTTTGCCAAGCTGATCGAATGCGTCGAACACTGCTCGCTCGGGCAAATCACGCACCGGTTGCGCGAAGTGGTGGGGCCGTTCCGGCCGGTGGTGTGATCTCGAACCGGTTTGAGCAGTTTTCATATGCGGTTGTGATTGTTGAAACCTACAATGGATTCATGACCATCGAGACAAGCATCCG
Source organism: uncultured Tepidisphaeraceae bacterium (assembly GCA_964641895.1). Lineage (GTDB taxonomy): Bacteria > Planctomycetota > Phycisphaerae > Tepidisphaerales > Tepidisphaeraceae > UBA2421. Next base: position 3,422 of record CAZXLA010000151.1, on the reverse strand, counting down.
CATTTGGAACGAGGGAGATCATTACATCGCGCACGCCATGCCGTTGGATGTATCCAGCGCCGGAGTTTCACCAGATGCTGCGCGCTCGGCCCTTCGCGAAGCAATCGCGCTCTTTGTTTCCACCGCGCACGATGTCGGGACACTTCGGGACGTACTGCAGGACTGCGGGTACGACGTTTACCCTGTTTGATCCACCTCCGCCGCGCGGCGAGGACGCCGTACGCTCGTCATGACTCGCCGCATTCTCGCCATTCTCCTCGTTCTGACTTGCATCGCCATCACCGCAGCCGTGTGGATTGTGTTGCGCGCCGGTGGGCAGGGGGAGGGCGATATTGAGCGCTGGATCGGCCAGCAATTGTTGCTGACGGCCGAAAAGCAGCTCAACCCGCGTCTTTCGTTTTCGCAGCTTGATTATCAATATCCCACAACGGTGGTCATGAAAGAACTTCGCCTCACCGCCGCCGATCCGCGCGTGCCGGGGGAGAAGCTCGATGTCCTAGCCGCCGGCGAAGCGGTGATGACGCTGGCCGAGTTGCCGCGCGTCGGCCGGCCGCTCGTTGTCGAAAGCATTTCACTCTACCGCCCGGCGGTGCGGCTGGTGAAGGTGGATTCGCAATCGGGCGCGAAGGGGTTTGCGGGGCTGTCGGGGATGATCAAACGAAGCGCCGACGTAAGCGTAACGCAGCCAACGTCGCGTACCGCGCAGGAGCGGCTCAAGGAAGCACTAAGCATCCGCCGGATCGAACTGATTGACGGCCGGGTTGAGTACGACCCGCGCATTGATGATTCGCCGCCGATGGTGCTTGATCAGATCACGGCGCTGTTGCAAATCTCACCGACGTCCGAAGGGTTGTATCGCATACAAACCAACCTCGGCCGCAAGCCCATTGCCGAATCGAGCATGCGCGGGCTGGTCGATCTTGATTCGATGCGGTTCAGTCAGCTTGAACTCACGCTGTCGGCCGATGTCGACGGCGACAAGGTCGACTTTCTCCCGCCGGAATTGCAGCGATTGATGAAAAAGTACGAAGCCACCGGCCAGCTTCGTATGACCGCATCCGGCGAACTTTCGCTGGCCGATCCTTCGATGAGCCAGCTCACGGTCAACCTGACGCTCGCGGCTGCGAACCTGCGATTCAAAGATTACCAGTTCCCGCTGCAGCAGTTGGATTGCAAAGTGGCGATGGGCGATGGTCAATTGGAGATTCAGCAGTTCAGCATGAAAGCCCTTCAGGGCGAGGTGACGCTGGCCGGCAATGTTCAGTTCACGCGCGAGCGAGATTCGCAACTCGAAGTGACAGCGACCAACATCGACTTGAAGGAACTCATCGACAGCCGGGCGCGCTCGGAGACGAGTTTGTCCGGCACGCTGTCGGGCAATCTGCGGCTGGAAGTGCCGATGCGCGTCATCCGCGCCAAGATGCGCGCCATGGACGGCACGCCGACGACGAATCCGATGGCCGCCGAACCGTGGCCGCCGCGGTGGGGGGTGGGGGAGATTGAGATTACCAATGGTCGGCTGGTGAAGCTGCCGGTCATCAGTCAGATCAATGAAGCCGTTTCGCGCACGCTACGCCTCAGGCAATCGACCACAAATGGTCGCGAGCGGCTGAAGCTGGTGTTTGAACTGAATGAAGACCGGATCGATTTCAACGAACTGCTTTATGTCGGTACGGCAATCGCTGGCCACGGGAAAGGGCACGTCGGGCTTGATCAAACCGTCTCGCTGACCCTTAACGGCGGGCCGGTGGAAAAGTTGCAATCACTGCTCGGCGAGAGAGTCGGCGGGATGATCGGCAAAGTAACCGATTCGCTCGCCCAATACCGCGTGACCGGCACGATTCAACAGCCGGAAGTGTCACTCGAAGTCGCCCCGGGAGTTTTCGGCGGATTCAACCGCATCGGAGAGAAACTGCGGGGCGAGAAGTAATTTGGTTGACACAAATATTGGTATAACCGATGGTATAACGATGCCAAATGTGAAGACCGCCATTTCAATTCCCGAGAAGCTGTTTAAAGAAGTCGAGAAATACTCCAGATCGCGAAAAATCTCGCGGAGCGAAGTCTTTGTGACCGCCGTTCGACAATTGCTGTCCCGCGGCGCCGCCGACGAAATTACCCGACGGCTGAACGAGCATTACGATAAATATCCGCCGACCGAAGAGGATAAAGCATGGACCAAAGCGAGTGCGGCGCATATGTGGGAATTGCTCAAGGATGACAAATGGTGAGGCAAGATTTGTCGATTCGCCAAGGCGATGTCTACTGGACAGACTTCCCCGATCTAGGCGGTTCCGAGCCGTCAGGATCCCGTCCGGCGGTGATCATTCAAGGCGACCATGTGAATCGAAGCCGCATAGCCACCTGCATCGTTTGCCCGATCACGTCCAATTTAGTTCGCGAGCACTCAGTGGGTAATGTTCGCCTTGCCAAACGCGAAGCAAACCTGCCACGGCCGTCGGTGGTGATTGTTTCTCAGATATCAACCGTTGACCGGTCGAGATTACTAGAGTTGATTGGCACGCTAAGCCCCGCGCGCGTCGATGAAATTATTGTTGGGATCAATTTGATCCTCGCTAGCACGTGATTGCTTTGACTCCGGTCACAACAGCACGGCAATCGCATGTATTCGAATTGACGAGCCGCAAGCGTCGGCGACCGGAGGTATTTCTGCGGGAATCGGTCGCAGTGCTGCTGGAATCGGGTCGCTCACGCTCGCCGCTCGTTACATGCGATTGCCCTTCGGTCACAACCCGTATTCCCGCCACTTCCGCGTAACCAGTTCTTTCGTCGCATCGTCCATCCGCAGTTCTTTCGGCCACGGGCGAACCTTGCCTTCGCTGGGCCATTTCACGGTTGCATCAAACCCGATCTTTCCGCCCCAGCCCAGTTCAAGGCTGGCGTGGTCGAGGATGTCGAGCGGGCCTTTGACGATTTCCACATCCCGCAGTGGCTCGCAGTTGGCAAAGAGGTGGAACAGCACGTCCTGCTCGTTGTGAACGTCCACCTGTTCATCGACGACCACAATGAACTTGGTGAACGACATCTGTCCCGCGCCCCAGATCGCGTGCATCACGCGGCGGGCTTGCTGCGGGTATTCCTTCTTGATCTTTACAAACGCACAGTTGTGAAATACCCCGCTGATCGGCAGCGCGTAATCGACAATGTCGGGGATCAGCATTTTCAACAGCGGCAGGAAGATGCGCTCGGTGGCTTTGCCGAGGTAGTAATCTTCCATCGGCGGGCTGCCGACGATGGTCGTGGGGTAAATCGCATCGCGGCGCATGGTGATGGCGGTGACGTTGAACGCGGGGTAGAAATCGGCCAGTGAGTAAAACCCCGTGTGATCGCCGAAGGGGCCTTCCAGAAGCGTTTCGTTCGGATCGACATATCCTTCGATGACGATCTCTGCATTCGCCGGC
>CAZXLA010000150.1:0-9256 GCA_964641895.1 uncultured Tepidisphaeraceae bacterium | reverse complement strand
AAGTCGCCTTGCGCGAAATTGCGCGGCGACTGCCCGAAGTTGGCGGCCAGCGCCGTGAAATCGTCGAGGTTGACGAACCGATCGCGAGTGGCGTCACCGGCGAGCACGAAGAAGGTGAAAGTAAAGTCATCCCCGTTGACGCCGTTGCCGTCGCCGTCGAGCCGGTTGCCGGCGGCGTCGGTCACGCCGGTGTTGGAAAGCGTCAGCCGGTAGTTTCCGTCGGCTAATATTCCCGCCGGTGGGCCTGCAACGCCTGGAAACGTGAGCGTGGCGATGTTGGTCGCGCCAGCATAACTCAACGATAACGCTGCGGTGGCGAGCGTCGAGCCGGCGGTGAGATTGGTCAGGGTCACGTCGGCGGTGGACAAACTCGCGGCCACGCTCTCGCTAAAGCCAAGTGTCACCGAGTGGGACGTAAGAAAATTAAATTGCGAGGTCGTCACCCGAGGGCCTACGGTATCAGTCGCTATGCCAAAATTGGCAAACCGCGTTCCCCAACGTCCCTGTTCACCATTAAATGCCGAGCCTTGCGTGCGTGCATATTGGTTGAATGCCCAGAAGCTGCCGTTGGCCGGATCGAGCGCAACCGAACTGTAGTCGCCCCAACGATTGAAGCTCGATTGGTTCGCCGGGGTGAAATAGGTGCGACTGTAAAACGCGAGCCCGCTGGCATAAAGCGCCGCCGGTTGAGTGGTGCCGGCGGCGTCGGCGGTAAGTCGGGCGGTGTACCCGGCCGACGGGAACATGGTCGAGCCCGAGGCCGAGAAACCGATTGCCAGATTGCCCGTCGCATCAACGGCAACGGCGGGGAAGAACGTGTGCGTCGATGCCGCAAGATTCTCGCCTCCGACCAGGCCCGTGTCGGCGGTGGCGGGCGCGTTGGTGCCGTCAGCGGTGGCGCGATACCACTTGGCCGTCGCCTGCCCGGCATCGGCGCCGACGAGCGGCGCCGAAGTATGAGCGAAGTAGAGATTATTATTTCGCCACACGCCGTTACTCACGACCCGGCGATCGTTGGTTCGAATCGTCACGGCGGTGCCCGATTGCGGCGCGCCCGGCAGTGCCACCGCCGGGTTATCGACATTCCCGCCCTGCGTCACAAACGTGCCGACGAATGCCGGTGCACTGATCGGGTTGTTCACCTGCACCACCAAAATAAAATCGATTCCCGACCCATCCTGCCAGCCGGCGGAGTTGATCAGGTAGGTGCCCAGCCCCGCAGGCTGCGTGCCATACATCATCGTGGGCTGCAGCGCAAACGATCCGGCATTATTGGATTGCCCAACGGCGGCCAACACGTCGTGCGTGGTAAACGAAAGCGTGCCGGCATAGAACTGGGCTTTATCGATAATCTGAAGTCGGTTCCCCGCGTACGCGTTCGAGCCGAAGCGAAATTGGGCGGCGGAGACGAAAATCGCCTCGTCATCGAGCGCCAGGCCAGGGAAGTCGGCCCAACTCGCCTGCCCGCCGATGCTGATATCGGTGTTGATTGATCGGACCGTCCAAGTGCCGTTGGGGTCGGCGTCGTCGCTGGCTGCAATGAACATGCGCGACGTGTTGCTGCCGAACCCTGCGGCAATATCGGTCTTGTCGAGCGCCACCACCAACCAGCGATCGGCAAAGTGGTCGTAGACCACGCGAGGATCAAATAAATCGGTTTGCGCCGTCGCACCAAAAAAGTCGAACAGATTGCTTTGAAACGTCACTGCCCCAGCCTTGGTGTTGAACGTGATCGCCGAATTCACCACATGAACCACATGGTTCGGCCCTGCGGCGCCGTGGGCATCGGGTGGGATGGTTCCAAAGCCTGGCGAGCCGTTGAGGTTGCCCTCCTGCTCAAACGTGATGCCTTCAATCGTGCTGCTGAGCGGCGGCGCTTCCGGCCCGCCGCTGGCCTGCGGGCCGGCATCGGCACCGCTGCCGTGCTGCCGAACGGCCAGCGCGCCGGCGCTGGGTCCGGGGATTTCCATCGCCGGATCGAGAAAAATTCCGCTCTGGCTCATGAGCCGGCGCGATTCGAGAGTTTCCACGGCAAGTCGCGCCGCAGCGCGAACGGGTTGAACCGACGGCATAATTCCACTCCTGAAAGCTTCGACGGCAAACCCGCCGTTTTGTGAGGATACCACGTTTTTGCGCCCTTAGGCGGGCAATTCTACGCTCCGTCCAGCAATTTCGAACTTCTCAATAAAAGGCGTCGTAATGTCCCACGATTGCCCCTCAACCGCAGCAATTGAATCAATCCGTACAGGTCTCCCAATCTGCCATATCGCATAACAGGAGAGTCACAGACCTCGATGCGCCGATTCTCTAAACACCTTCTGTCCGCCGCCGTTGCTGCGGTGCCGATCTTAGCCTTCGCCACTCGCGCGGCGGTCATTGACATTGTTCCGGCGTTTCGACGACTAGTTCATCGATATTACGCCCGCCGACAACAGCGAGTTCAACGTCGCGCAAACGCTCTGGCGCGACCTGACGCTCGCACAGCGAACCAGCTTCTACAACGCCGGCGCTGGCTTTTGAAAGGACCGGTCTGAACCACGAAGGACACGAATGACACGAAGAAATAGCGGAGAAAACCAGTGAATCTCTTCGTGACTTCATGGTTTTTTAAGAGTCGCCCGCCAGATTTGGCTTGTGAGAACTGTCGCATGACGGTACTCTGCCGTCGGCCAGCACATATCCATTCGGGAGAGACAAGAGCATGAAGCAATTCCGCGTTCGACCGGTTGACGGTCTGGGTGTTTCCAACTTAATCGCCGTCGCTATCGTTGCCGGGTGCGCATCCGTCGCCGGAGCCTCAGATTGGACCAATTCCGCAGGCGGGTTCTGGGACAATGCCGCCAATTGGTCGGTCGGCGTTCCCGTAGTCGGCGGCGCTGCGGGGTTTGGCCTTGACGGCGATTACGATGTGGCGGTTGCATCGAGTCCTTTCCTGAGCACCCTGAGCTTCACCGCCGGACGGGTTGATCTGGCCGTCGGCGCTTCGCACAACCTTGCGGCCCTGAACTTCGACCTGGCCAATGCCGAAGCAACGCTTGCCGGCGGGATTTTGACCGTCGGCACGCCCGGCGCTGCCAACCCTGCGGGCATCTTTCGCATTAACAACGGCCGTCTGAACGCGGCGGGCGTTGGTGTTGACCTGCGCGCCAATACGTCTGACTTGGAGATGGGAACTCTCCCCGGCACGTCGATACTCGATATCAGCCAGAGCGCGCTGGTGGCGGTTCGCCGGCTGGTGGCCGGCGCCGCCGTCAACAGCCACAGCTTTATCAACATTCATGACAACGCCAACAACACGCTGTTCAAAACCAAAGGTTCGATCATCGGCCAGGCCGGCGCAGCAACACTGCTCATCAGTAACGAAGGCCGCATGAATGTCGAACCGTTCAACGGCGGGCCGGCGCTCACCATCGGCTACGGCGATGCCGGCACGGGCCTCGGGGGAACGGGTTACCTGCGGGTGGACGGCAACATTTCGCTGCTCAATATCAAGGGCGAAATTCGCATCGCCGACGGACCTAAATCGATCGGCGACCTGATCGTGACCAACGGCGCTCGCGCCGCGTTCAGCGGAACCAACTCCGTGCCTGTCGCCATGAACATCGGGCGCGATGGGGGCGAAGGGCAGCTTCAAATCACCGGGCGTGGTTCGAGTATGAAACTCAACGGCGCGCTGGTGATCCACCAGAATGCAAACGAATACGCGGCCCGCGTGGAAAATGGCGCGCAACTCACGGTCAGTAGCATTCAATTCATTGGCGACGCCACCAAGCCCATCGCCGGCTTTGTTGTTAAAGGCCGCGAGGCATCGCTGGATACGTCCGGCGACGTTGATATTGCCTCGGGTAATGCCATCTTCACCGACACGGCACAAATTAACGTCGGCGGTGATTTGCGCATCGGTGCGACGGACACGGCCAAGGCCACCGTTCGCTTTGAGAACGGCTCGCTCCACGCCAACCGAATCGTGATCGACGGCGGCGACCTCACCCTCACCGGCGGCGCGAACAAAGTGGTGCGGGCCGGTTCAATCGCATTCAGCACACCCGATTCGGGCGTGATCGATCTTGCCGACAACGCGCTCATGGTCGATTACTTCGAAGGCGACGCGAGCCCGCTCACGCAGATCGAACGATCGATCAATCCCGGCGCGGACAACCCGCTTTCCATGGCGCGAATTGTTTCGTCCACCGCCGGCCTGAACCCAGACCGTTACGCGCTGGGCGTGGCCGAAGGCAGCGACTTGCCCGCCGTCGCCGCGGGGTTGAGGACGTTTTTCCGTGAGAACGCCGACAACACCAGCGTGCTGGTTCGCTACACCCTGCGCGGCGACGCTGATTTGAATGGCGCGGTCGATCTCGACGATTTCACCGTTCTGGCCGCCGGCTTCGGCACAACCGACAGCCGCTGGTTCCGCGGCGATTTTAACTACGACGGCGAAACCAACCTCAGCGATTTCACGCTGCTGGCCGCCAACTTCGGCCAGGCACTGCCGGTGAGCGACGCGGGCCGGTCAAATGTTCCGGAACCCGCATCCGCCGCCGTCATCGCGGTGATGGCAATGGCCGCCGCCCGCCGTCGAAAATAAATCGCGGTGAGCGATTTTTACCGACGCGACCCACTACCAAGGGTGCCACTACTTGGCTCTCAGCTAAGTAGTGCGGCCCATTTATGACCCGGAGAAAATCCACTTGATGATCTGCGCCGGCTTGGCGGGCTGGCCTTGCATGAGAATGCCCACGCGGAAGATTCGCCCCGCGGCCCACACGATGGCGATCGTCGTGACCAGCGTAATCCCGGCCGCCAGAAAACACTCCCACAGCTTCAACCCAGGGGGCACACCCAGGCGCATCACGGTCACCATCGGGGAACTGAACGGAAAAAATGTAAGCACGCGGGCAATCAGGCCGGTGGGGTCGTTGATGAGCTGGCCGAAGAAAAACATCGGCAGCATGACGACAAGCATGATGGGCGTGATGAGCGATTGGGCTTCTTTGATATTGGTCACCGCGGCACCGGCGGCGACGAACATGCCGCCGTAGAGGAACACGGCCATCACCACGAATGTAACGAACCACGCGATCATCGAAGGCGTGAGGTATTTGCTGATGCCGAACTCACGCGCCCCGATGAACGCCCCGATGATGTAGACCGCCGCCAGCGTGAGCGCCACACCCACGCCGCCCAGCAGCTTGCCCATCATTAAATCGAACGGGCGGCAACTGCCCAGCAGCACCTCGGCGATACGAAGCTGTTTTTCTTCCACCACGTTCGTGGCAAGTTGGCTGGCGCCGATCAGCACCACGATGAACATCAGCAGCAGCATGGCCAGCGGGAGAATGAACGACATGAACTGGCCCTGCTTGCTCTCCTGCTTCACCGCCCCGCTGCTCTCTTTGAAAAACAACGGCTGATTGCTGACCAGCGGCGGTTTGGCCAGGGCGGCCAGCGCGTCCCAATCCACCTTTTTTCCGGCCATGCGGCGCGGGATGACGACGTTGGTGACCACTTTCTGCACGAAGTCTTTCACGTCGCCGTAAGTCGGGCGATTGGTGTAATAGCGGACGATGTTGTTATCGCCTTGCAGCTTCGCCTGCTTATCAAGCACGGCATCAATATCGAGCCGGGCGACCGCTTTCTGAATCTCATCGGCGTCGGCGGCGGTGGGCGGGGCGGTTTCGGTGGGGGTGAACAGATCCTGACCGACTTCTATAAACGCAAAAATTTCGCCTTTGCGAATCTGTTCCGATAGCTGTTCGCGCTGTTTGGAAACAGCCCTTTCATCGTTTATGTCGGCCGGCTGATCTATTTCAAAGACGAACTTTGCCGCGCGCTGTCGGCGGCTTTCTTTTTCAAAAATTTCGTCGGTGTTCCGCTTTTCGGCGGCGGCGCTTAAGACGCTGTAGATCGCCGCATCGGGCGTGCGATCGAGCACCACCACGCGCTTATCCGTCACGTCGACAATATCTTTCGTCAGACGGCTGACGATGACCGACCCGAACATCATCACCGGCATGAGCACCAGCCCGATGATAAACCCCTTGCTTTTGACGGCGGCGAAATAATCGCGCTGGGCGATGACGAGTGTTTTGTTCATGGCTTTACTTCATCACAATTAGTTTTCCGGTGGGGCAGACATTCCTGTCTGTCACGGCATTCCATGCCGTTCGCACACCGGTGTCGCCTGGAAAGCAATGACAGACAGGAATGTCTGCCCCACTTTCCCGCTACCCAAGAATCTTCTCCCCCACCTGCTGTTCCGCCGGGGCGGCGATGCGGACGAAAATGTCGTGCAGGTTGGGCGCCGCCACTTCAAAGTGTTCCACCGGCCCGCGCGCGATCAACGCCTGCAGAACCTCCTGCGGGTTGGCGCCGGCGGCGATGCGGAGCTCCTGCAGGTTGCCGTGATCGACCACAACCGTCACGCCCGGCAGATTCGTCAGCACGCCGTTGTGGTTGCCGTCGGCCATCCGCACGCGAATGGTGTCGAGGCGGTATTGCTGCTGAATGCTGGCCAGCGTGCCGTCGAGAACCTTCTTGCCTTTGTTAATCATGAAGATGAAGTCGCACATCTTCTCGGCGACGCTCATGTCGTGCGTGCTGAAGATGACGGTGGTCCCGGTTTCCGCCAGATCAAAAATCGCGTCGCGCAGCACGACGGCATTGACCGGATCAAGCCCGCTGAACGGTTCATCCAGCAACACCACTTTGGGTTTGCTGATCAGGCACGCGATAAGCTGCACCTTCTGCGTCATGCCCTTGCTGAGCGCCTCCACCTTCTTATCGCCCCAGCCTTCGAGCTTGAGTTTGGCAAGCCAGTCCTTCATTTCGGCCACGCTGGGATTGTGGCCCTTGAGGCGCGCGAAGAACTTGAGCACATCGAAGACTTTCATGCTTTTGTAAAGCATGCGCTCTTCGGGCAGATAGGTGACGCTATCCAGCACGCCGGCGTGGTCGTGGCCCAGCACCCGGATATCGCCGCGGTCGGGCAGGTAGATGCGCATGATCATGCGCAGCGTGGTGGTCTTCCCCGAACCGTTAGGCCCGATGAACCCGTAGATGCTGCCGGCGGGCACGGACAGCGAAAGATCATCAACGGCCACATGCTGGCCGAAGGTTTTAGTGACGTGTGTGAGTTCGATTGCATTCATCGTGAGGAGTAAATTCTATCCGCAACGGGCGTACGGGCGATAGGCGGGGTTATTTCCCGGCCGCCGCCGGGTTAGCAGGGAAGGTTTATCCGCAGATTCACACAGATTAACGCAGATTGAATCGAGAAGGTCGGCGCACCGCGTTGTCAGATTGGTTTGTAGATTCAGCTTGACCGGGAGCGAGTACAACCGATATTGAACTTAGCCGTAGCTGGCACACTTGAAGCACGTTCGCAAGGCGTGCCACCACCCTGTTCGAGCGTCGGCCACTATTCCGGCGACTCCCAGGAACCGGCTTGGGAACCGCAGGTGGGTCAGGGGCGGCTAAAATATCAGCAATCGTGTGCGAGCCTGCAAAGCAAATGGTGGCACAGACATGCCTGTCGGTGCCACCAAGTAAGCCATAGACAAGTAAGCCATACAGCGATTAGTTCGCGTTGGCCGACGGCGCTTCGGCGAGGAGCTTTTCCACCACCTTTTCAACGCCGTCGGGGGCCAGGCCGATCGCGCGTACTTTTCCCGCGCGATCAATCACGGCATAAGTCGGATAGAATATTGCGCCCCATGCCTTTTGATTTTCGAGCGAAGCATCTTTGCCGACCGGATATTTAATGCCCTTATCGGCGGCGACTTTCTCCATTTTGTCCTGGCCTGTGCTCGTGCAAACACCTACGACAATGAGGCCTTTGTCTTTATACTTCTCGGCCAGCTCGTTGTTATGCGGGATGGATGCCACGCACGGGGGGCACCAGGTGGCCCAGATGTCGACCACGACCACTTTGCCCAACATGTCGGCGGGTTTCACTTCACCATTTATCCAATCGGTCAGCGCCAGCACGGGGGCGGGCTTGCCGACGAGCTGATCGAGCTTTTCCCGCTGCGCGGGTTCGACGGGGTAGAACAGGCTATCGGGGAACTCGCCGGCGCGGAGAATGCTCGGTACGAGCATCATCGCGACAAAAAGCGAGGCCAATGTGTATCGAAACAATTTCATGAAAAGCCTCCGATGGACGGTCACAAAGTCGGGGCGCGGCGGCTCGACGTCGAGACGCGAACGCCCGCTAGGATAATATGACGCGAGACCGCCGAAAGTTGCAACCGCCGCACGAAACACTTTGGCAAACTTGATCTATCCGGCGGTCATCGGGTAATTCTTGCCTGCTTGGGGGAGTATCAGCGGCTGAGTTTGATCGGAAATAGAAAGCATGCACGAAGAATATTTTAGTTGGAACAGTCCCCGGCTCGGGCAGAAGTTTGAAACCAAACGATTCGGCCACGCGGGGGTGCCGATGATGGCGTTTCCGTCGTCGGACGGGCACTTTTGGGATTACGCCGGCCACGGCATGATCGAGGCGGTCGCCCCGTGGATTCACGCCGGCAAGATTCAGGTGTGGTGCGTCGACGGGCGCGACTGGGAAACCTGGAGCAACACAACCATCGGCTCCTGGGATCGCGCCGCAAGGCACGAGGTTTGGGAAGCGGCCATCATTGATGAAGTCATCCCACTGATAGAAGAAAAAACCGGCATGACCGACCGCAAAATGATCGTCACCGGCTGCTCCGGCGGCGGCTTTCACGCGGCCAACTTCCTGTTCCGCCACCCCGATTTATGCGACACCGCCATCTGCTTAAGCGGCGTCTATTCGACGAAACAATTCCGCACCGACCATGTGGATGATTACGACTACGGCCACCCCGCAGTCTACTTTAATAACCCGCTGAAATACCTACCGAGCCTGGACGACGAATGGCACATGAGCCGCCTGCGCGACAGCAACATCATTCTGTGTTGCGGCCAGGGCACCTATGAACACGAATGCCTGGCCGAAACGCACGAGCTTTCGCGCATCTTGAACGACAAGGGTATCCGCCACTGGCTCGACATCTGGGGCCACGATGTAAACCACGATTGGCCATGGTGGCGGCGGCAGATCGCGCATTTTCTGGCGAACATGGAACTTTGAGAAGCGGAATAGCGGGCCGGAATCTGGAAGGTAACGATTGACGATTGACGATTGAGTGCCAGCAGTGGGGCAGACACTATTGTCTGTCACGGCATTCCATGCCGTTCGAAACATTAGCATCGATTGGAAAGCGATGGGAGA
>CAZXLA010000149.1:0-9421 GCA_964641895.1 uncultured Tepidisphaeraceae bacterium | reverse complement strand
GATGGCAAGGTTGTGGGCAACTAAGTGTCGCATTCATTTCCGGGTTAGACCCGTTACGAAACTCGAATCGAACTAAGAAAGAAAGAGGGCTGCCTCATGCGAGCCTACCTGACACAAGACCAGATCATCCGCCGCGAACGTACGAAGAAGATCACCCTGGCCGTCCTGCTCGGCGGGGGGGTGCTGGGCATCTCGGCGGCGCTGCTCGCCGACGGGCGACCGAGCGGCGGCAGCAAAGATGTTTTCGCCGCCGATCACAAGCTGATGACACGCGACGCAGGCTTCAATGAAGCGTTCGTGGCCGCCAGCCCCGGCGATGAAAACTTCCGCAAAACGCTCGAAGGCAGCGAACGGAGCGGCGACGTCACCGGTTCGCTCAAGCGATTCTTCCTGGGTACGCCTAAGGAACTGCCGATTTTCGAAGTCGACGCGCCCAAAAACCCCTACGTCGCGGCGGTTGCGGCTCACAACCTGCAGGGCAAGCAGGCGATTCACGATTCATCCACTCCGGCCGAAGAGTACACGGTACTCGCCGATGGCAGCGGTTCGCAGGGCAAGTTGTCGCTGGGCGTGAACCGCACCACGATCGTCAACACCAAGTTGCCGTACCATCGCGTGAGCATCGGTCAGCCCGAAGTGGCGGACGTGAATCCGATCGGCCCGACCAGCTTGCTCATCACCGCAAAGAAGGCCGGCACGACCGAGCTGATCATCTGGGACGAATCCGACCAATCACAGACCGTCGCGGTCGAAGTGGCGATGGACCTGGAATCGCTCCGGAACCAAATCAAGAAAACCTTCCCCAACAGCGCCGTGGAAGTCGATTCGGTGAACGGCGCGGTGGCCCTGCGCGGCAAGGTGCCGTCGATCCAAGTGGCCGACCAGATTGGCGCCATGGCAGCGCCGTTCAGTGAAAAAATCCTCAATTTCCTGGAAGTCAGCGGCGGGCAGCAGGTGATGTTGCAGGTGAAGTTCCTCGAAATGAGTCGCAAGGCTTCAGAGGAACTCGGCATCAACCTCGGCGCGTCATTAGTGAATGATGGCAACTTTGATATTGCCTTCAACGGTCCCAACGCCGGCAGCAAGAGCGGAAACTCGGCGCTCTCGACCATCTCCGGCTCGGCAACGTGGGATTCGTTCACGCTCGATTACGCCCTGAGCGCGCTGAAGCAGAACAGCCTGGCGCGCGTGCTCGCCGAACCCAACGTCACTGTCATCAGCGGGCAGGAGGCCAGCCTGCTGGCCGGCGGTGAATTCCCGGTTCCGGTGCCGCAGACCAGCTCGGGCGGGGGTTCGACCATCACGATCGAATACCGTGAGTTCGGCGTTCGCCTGAACGTTACGCCGGTCGTACTTGGCGGCGGGAGAATCCGGTTGAAAGTGACGCCGGAAGTGAGCGACTTGGATTTCAGCTCGCCGGTGACGATCAATAACAACAACATCCCGATCATCAACAAGCGTCGCATCCAGTCGACCGTGGAAATGAACGACGGGCAGACGTTTGCCATCGCCGGACTGATGCGCAGCAACGTGACGGCCAGTCGTAACATCACGCCGGTGCTGGGCGAATTGCCGATCGTCGGCGCGCTGTTCCGAAGCGTTCGCTATCAGCGCGAAGAGACCGAGCTTGTGGTGCTGGTAACCCCCATGCTGGTTGAACCGATGAACCCCGGCGAAGTGCCGGATATCGCCGGCGAATATTGGCGGCACCCGAATCCGGTTGAGTTTTACCTCAACGGCGATGTCGGCGGGCCGGCCAAAAACGCGCTGGGCAAAGAGCCGACCGATAAAATTCCCGCCCGCTTCCGCGGCAGCTACGGGTTTGCACCGGTGACGCAAACCGCTTCAGTGGAGAAGTGATCAGCCCGATGACACGCAGGGGATGTGTAACGACTGTAGCAAGCGAGATTTATCATGTACGTGCAGCTTAATGCAGCCATCGTCGATAACGACGCCGCAAACCGACAGGAGTTAGCCAACTTCCTGAGCGGGTTTGGGATCAACGTTGTCGCCCAATACGCCCAGTGCGAGCAGGTCGCCGCCTCGCTCGGGCGGACCGACTCGCCCCAGCTCGTCATCATCAACCTCGACCCCAACCCCGGCGAGGCGCTCAAGAAGGTTGGCCACCTTCCTCGTCAGCACCCGGCCACCAGCTTTTTCGCAATGAGCCAGACGCTTGATCCCAACCTTCTCATGGAAGCGATGCACCTGGGCGTGCGCGAGTTTATTCCCGTGCCGATCCAGGAACAGAAGTTCTCGGCTTCCATCGAGCGCGTCGCATCGCAGTTTGGGATGGGCAAGAAGGCCCGCATCGTGCATGTGATTCCGACCATCGGCGGGTGCGGCTCGACGACCGTCGCCTGCAATGTCGCGGCATCGCTGGCGGCCAGCGGGTCTAAAACCGTGCTGGCCGACCTTGATCTGATCCGCGGCGGGGCGGCAAGCTCGTTCGATGTTCGCCCGCGTTACACCATCGCCGACGTCATGTCCTCGGACGAGAAGGTGGACAAGCAGTTGCTGGATAACGCGCTGTCGGTCCACCGCTCCAGTCAACTCTCCATTCTCGCCCGGCCGGAACTGCCCGAAGACACGCAACGCGTGACCCAGCCGGGATTGCAGCGGCTTCTGAACGTTCTCGGGCGGATGTACGACTGCGTTGTGCTCGATTCGGTGATGAGCATCGATCCGATCTACGCGACGGCGTTGCAGGCTTCGGACTTAAACATCATCGTCATGCAACTGAACGTGCCAAGCTGCCGCAACGCCGAGCGGTTTGTCGGCGCGATGCGCCGCATGGGCATCGAAGCCTCCAAGATCCGGATCGTCGTCAACCGCTACGTGAAAAAGGGCGGCGATATCGAGCCTGAAGAAGTCGAAAAGGCGTTGGGCCTGAAGATTTCGTGGCTGATTCCCAACGATTTTAAGAATGCCATCGCCGCCATTAACTTCGGAGAGCCGGTCGTCATCCGCTCGCCACGAAGTGAAATGGCCGTGAGCCTGTCGCAACTCGCGCAGTCGCTCGCGCCGGCGGTCAGCATGCGTCAAGCGGCGTAACTTTACGACACCATTACCAGCAACCCGGGGTTACCCAATGGGCCTGTTCAGCAAATCATCATCGACGACCGCAAAGCTTCCGCCCGGCTTTGAAGGCATGAGCGACGAAGCCAGGAAGCTGGCCGTTGAGCGCCTCGGAGTTGGCGCGAATGGTACACTGGCTGGCGCGGGCTCCACCGGCGCCTCTAAGGTCGCCCCGGCCAAGCTTTCGCTTGCCGCATCGATCACCCCCGCGGAATCGATCACGCCCGTGGCGCTGTCGGAACGGCAGTTGTATTTCCAGCAGCTTAAGGTTCGCATCCATCAACAATTGGTCGAACGCCTGGACGTTCAGAACCTTCGTTCGCTGCCGCCGGAAACGGTGCGCAGCGAGGTGCGCGTGCTCATTCGCGAGTTGTGTCAGAGCGAAAAGGGCCTGATGAACTCCACCGAGCAGGAACGCCTCATGGATGAGGTGATGGACGAGACATTCGGCCTCGGGCCGCTCGAAGCGATTCTCAAAGACCCCACCATCAGCGATATCATGGTCAACCGGTGGGACCGTGTGTACGTCGAGAAGCGCGGGCGGATCGAGCTTTCAGAAGTTCGCTTCCGCGACAACGCGCATCTGCGGCAAATTATCGATCGTATTGTGGGCCTGGTGGGTCGGCGCATCGACGAAACGTCGCCGTATTGCGACGCCCGCCTCGCCGACGGCAGCCGCGTAAACGCCATTATCCCGCCGCTGGCGCTGGATGGTCCGGCGATGAGCATTCGCCGGTTCGGTTCCAAGCCGCTGCAATTGGAAGACTTGATCCGCATGGGGGCGTTCCCTGCGGCCGTCATGGATTTCCTGGCCGCCGCCGTGCAATCGCGATGCAATATGATCATTTCGGGTGGAACGGGCTCGGGTAAGACGACGTTGCTGAACTGTCTCAGTCGTTACATTCCGACCGACGAGCGCGTCATCACCATCGAAGACGCCGCCGAACTGCAATTGCAGCAGCCGCACGTCGTTCGTCTGGAAACGCGCCCGAGCAATATTGAAGGCAAAGGTGAAGTGACGCAGCGCGAACTGGTGAAGAACTGTCTGCGTATGCGTCCCGATCGGATCATCATCGGTGAGTGTCGCGGCGGCGAAACGCTGGACATGCTCCAGGCGATGAACACCGGCCACGACGGCTCGATGACAACAATTCACGCCAACACCACACGCGATGCCATGCAGCGGCTCGAAGTGCTGGTGATGATGGCCGGCTACGACATTCCGACTCGTGCCATGCGGCAGATGATCAGCAGCGCGGTGACCCTGGTCATCCAGGCCAATCGCCTCGTGGGCGGCAAGCGCCGGGTGACGCGTGTGAGCGAAATCACCGGTATGGAAGGCGAACAAATTCAGATGCACGACCTGTTCAGCTACGAACAAACGGGCGTCAATTCCGACGGCGTGGCGACGGGGTTCTTCGTGTGCCACGGCATTCGCCCGCGCTGCGCCGATCGCATCGAGCACCGCGGCATTCATCTGCCGCCGGAACTGTTCCAGCGACGGGAGATCGAAGCAGTTTAGCTGTCCGGAGAACCGCCCATGGATTCAACACTGCTCACAATCCTGATTGCCGCCGTCGTGGCGTTGGTTGTATTTGCCATCTGGCAGATCGCCGCGCCGATTATTGACCCGTCGAAGCGAAAGCTCGCGCAGCGCCTCGCGGGCGGAAGTTATTCCGGCGAAGCGGTCAAAACAAAAGAAAGCAAGTCGATCGTTCAGGATAAGTCGACCGGCTTCGAAGCCAGACTTCTCAAAATCAGCGTTTTCAAAAGCCTGCAGAAAACCCTGTTGCAGTCGTATCCTGATCTGGCGCTGAATCGCCTGGTACAGATCATCGCCATCAGCGCGATGGGATGCTGCCTGCTGTTCTTCGCCCTGAGCGCGTCGATGCTGGTCGCGGTTGTGGCATTGGTGATCGGGCTGTATCTGCCGATTGCGGTCATCACCAACAAGCGCAACCGCCGCCAGAGGCAGCTGGCCATGCAGCTTCCAGAAGCGCTGGATTTTCTCGGCCGAATTCTCAGGGCCGGCCATAGTTTCTCGACGGGCCTATCAATGATGGGCACCGAACTGCCGGCGCCGCTGGCGTTTGAGTTTCGTCGCGGTTACGACCAGCACAGCCTTGGCGTTTCGATCGAAGACGCGCTGAAGGAAATGGCAACACGCATCGATTCGAGCGACTTCGCATTTTTCGTAACCGCCACCCTCATTCAACGACAGACCGGCGGTGATTTGAGTGAAGTGCTCGGCAACATCAGCGGCATGATTCGCGGGCGGTCGCGCCTCCAGCAGCAGGTGAAAGCCAAGACCGCCGAAGGCCGCTTCACCGGCTACATCCTCTCGGCGTTCCCGGCGGTGCTGTTCATCGTCCTCTATTCCATGAATCCTGAGTACGCCAGCGTACTGATTACCAGCACCGACGGCATGATTCTGCTGGGCGTTTCGTTCGGCCTGCAGATGCTCGGGCTGTTTACCATCCGAAAGATTACGACCGTAGAGGTGTAACGCACACCGGCGGGAGCAACCAACATGTTCGATCAGACAATTGTCATCATCCTCATAGCCGCGGCCGTTGCTTTGGTGGCGTTTACGCTGCTGAACCTCGTCCTCGGTCGCGGCGACAGCACGAAGCTGCGCGAGCGCCTCGTCGAACGCGCCATCGATCCGAAAAATATCCCATCCAAGAACGCCAAGCAGGCGATGGGCTCGATGCTCACACGTATCGGCTCGGCGGCGGCGCAGCCGTTCATGCCGAAGAAGCGCGAGCAGGTGTCACTGCTTCGCAAGCAGTTGGGCTACGCCGGAATATACTCACCCGGCGCTATCCCGCTGATGAAAGGCTCGAAGTTCATCGGCTTGTTGATCGGCATCATCGGCGGCTATTTCATGGGCAACGCCACGGGCAACATGATGATGTATTTCCCGATCACCGCCCTGCTGGGATACATGGCGCCGACCATCTGGCTCAAGCTTCGCATTAAGCGCAATCAGAAAGAGCTGACCCTGGGTCTGCCCGACGCACTCGACCTCATGGTGGTGTGCGTGGAAGCCGGCCTGACGGTTGACGCCGCCATGCAGCGGGTGGGCACCGAACTGGTCATCGCCCACCCGGCGATCAGCCGCGAACTGGGCATCGCACACATGGAAACCCGAGTGGGACTGGCGCGGGTGCAAGCGATGAAGAACCTCGGCGTGCGAACCGGAAACACGGCGCTGCAATCGCTGGCGGCGATGCTCACGCAGGCGGATCGATTTGGCACGAGCATCGCCAAATCGCTGCGCATCCATGCCGATACATTGCGAACCAGCCGCCAACTGGCCGCCGAAGAGCAGGCGTCCAAGGCTTCGGTGAAAATGAGCTTCCCCCTGGTGCTGTTCATTTTCCCGGCCACGTTTCTCGTGGTCATGGGGCCGACCGTTATCAACCTCATGAAGTCGTCGCTGATGAACGAATAGTGCGCGCGTGCCGGTTAAGACGGCCCAATGAATCGTCGAAGAATAGACCATACGAAAGTGAGCGAGCGATGAATCTGATAAAACTCGGCCTCTTCTCCACCGCCTTGAGCAGCCTTATGGCCATTGGCGCCGGCTGCAACTGCACCAGGCAATGCTGTGGCGACGAGCAGACTTACAAAGACCCGTTCTTCCCGAGCGACGAAAAGCGGATGATTGAAAAAGTAGGTCGCCAGCAGGCGGCGTCGGCGGCCAAGGCCGATGCAACGCTTAACTCGGCGCACTTCCACGGCGACAAGCTCAACTCGCTGGGCGAGCAGAAGCTTGAGCTGATGCTGCAGGACGACGACACGTCCAAGCCGGTGACCGTCTATCTCGACGTCGCCGAAGACGCCAACGCCTCCGGCCGGCGAACCAGCGTGGAAGCATTCATGCTCGCCCACGGCATCGCCACCGACTGGCTAAAGCTGGAAAACGGCCTGAACCCCAACGGCATCGCATCCCCGGCGGCGCCGCTGCTGAAAAACATGGCCAACACCGATTCGGTCAACGCCAGCGGGGCCCCAGCGCAGTAGGCCGTGTCTTCCGGAGTGGAGACGGCAATTTGAAAAGCCCGCGGACACCCTGTCCGCGGGTCTTTTCGTTGAGCGCTTGCGGCGAGTACCGTTTGGGATGACCAACCCCCGGCGCACAAAAAAACCTGCGGGTTTTAGAAACCAGTCCTCTTAAACTGCTTCTCCAAATCGCGCAGCGAAAGCCGCAGCGTGGTCGGCCGGCCGTGCGGGCAGTTGCTGGATCGCTCGACTAAGTCGCGGCGGTCGAGCAGGGCAGCGATTTCGTCGCGCGTCAGCGGGTCGCCGGCCTTGACGGCCGCTTTGCACGCCATCATGTCGAGCACTTCATGCAGAAGTTGCTCCTGCGTGAGATCGAGCAGTTCCTGTTCGCCGCGTTCGAGCAGTTCGCGAATGAACTCACCGGGATCAACCCGCTGAAGAAATGACGGAAACCCCTGCACCGCCACGCTGCCCGGTCCCCACGCCGCCACTTCGATGCCGAGTTTGGCCAGCAGCGGCTGAATCTGCTCGATTAACTCAATCTGCCGGCTACCCGCGGGAACGGTGATGGGGATGAGCAGCCGCTGGCTTTCCAAAGGGCCGCGCGTGATGCGGGTCAGCAGCTCTTCAAAGATGACCCGCTCGTGCAACGCGTGCTGGTCGATAATCACCAGCCCGTCTTCGGTCTCGGCGACTAAGTAGCTGTTGTGCAACTGCAGCGATTTGGCGCTGTCTTTGGACGCCGTTGGTGGTGAGCTGGATGGAAGCGCGTGCGCTCGATCGGTTGGTGGCACAGACATTCCTGTCTGTGTCTCCGATTCAACCCGTGGCCGATGAGCAGGATCGAGCAGTGAGGCGTTGGGCACACCAGACGCCAAACCAGCCTTAACATTGACCCCGCGATCCATCGGAAACACAGACAGGAGTGTCTGTGCCACCAAACTCTTTTCAACATCGGTAGCAGATGAATGTTCTTGACGCAGCGGCAACAGTGGCTGGCTCACCGCCGGCTGCGCGGCTTTGAAGAAATCGGCCAGACGTTCCTGCATGGTGTTGCGCTGGGCCGCATCGAGTTGCGGTCGATCCTGCGGGACGGCGCGCGGCGAGAGATTGCTGCCCAGCAGGCGTTCGCGCACGCCGGCCAGCACCAGGCCGTGAATGCGGCCGCTGTCTTTAAAGCGAACCTCGGCTTTGGTCGGATGGACGTTCACATCCACGTCGCCCGGCGGCAGGGTGATGAGCAGAATCGCTGCGGGGTGCCGGCCGGGTTCGGTCAGCCCGCGATACGCTTCGCGCAGCGCGTGCTGGATGAACTTGTCGCGAATCGGACGGTTGTTCAGGAAAAAGTGCTGATATTTCGCCGCCGGTCGGGCAAGCTCGGGCAGACCGACAAGGCCGGTGAGTTTGATCTCCGCTTCGCCGAACGAAATCGGCAGCCGCTGTTCACGAAACTCATCGGGCCACGCGGCCAGCCAGCGCTCTTCGGCGGGCACGGCGGGCAGGTCGACCGTCAGCCGCCCGTTGTGAAAAAGCTTGAAGGCAACATTCGGCAGCGGCAGGGCGGTGCGCAGCAACTGCTCGGAGATGTAGCCGTATTCCGTCTGGGTCCCCTTGAGAAACTTGCGCCGGGCCGGCACGTTGAAAAACAGATTGCGAATTTCAATCGTCGTCCCCACATTTCCCGCGGCGGCCTGTGGGTCGGCGATGGTTGCCCCGCGATTATGAACTTCCCAGGCGATGGCGTCGGGGTCGTGCGTGCGCGACAGCAGGCGCGCGTGGCTGACCGAGCCGATGCTGGCCAATGCCTCGCCTCGAAAACCCATCGTGCCGATGCGGAACAGGTCGTCGTCGCAAGTGAGTTTGTTGGTGGCGTGGCTCGCAAAGGCGAGCAACAGTTCGCCCGGCGGAATCCCGCCGCCGTCGTCAATCACACGAATCAGCTCGCGGCCGCCGTCTTCCACTTCGACGGTGATGCGCGTCGCGCCGGCGTCGACGGCATTTTCCACCAGTTCCTTCACCACGCTCGCCGGCCGCTCAATCACCTCACCCGCGGCGATGCGGTTGATGAGCGCGGGGGGCAGTTGTTGAATGGGCTTGCGTTCCACGAGGCAGAGATTGTAGGCGATAGCGTCCGGTGCGCGAAGCAATCGATCTATAGCCGCAGATGAACGCAGATGAACGCAGATTCAGAAAGAAAAGAGTGAGGCGCTTTTCGGCGCATTCGACCCATTTTTCATCTGCGTTCATCTGCGGCTCAATAAATCTTCGCGACGGTCACGCTTCCTGCAGATACCCGCCGCGGTAGGCGAGCATGAGTTGCTTAAGTTGCGCGATC
>CAZXLA010000148.1:0-9424 GCA_964641895.1 uncultured Tepidisphaeraceae bacterium | reverse complement strand
GGTCTGAGCATTGGTGGCACAGCTGGCGGCATAGGCATTCCTATCTGTGCCTCCGATTCAAGCCGCGACGAATTCAATCGAACCATTTTCGATTCGAAATCAAAGGCCCCGCACGAGCAATCGTGCGGGGTTTCTTGGTTATCCGGCGGCGTCGCGCATTTCTTTATGCGATGCGTCGAGAATGCGCAGCTATTGTCGCGCGTGTCCGTCACGAGCCTTCAGGTGCCATACCAACAATACCACGCCTAGCGACACTGCCAGCCACACGAAGATGATGAATCCCGCCGCCGCCATCGACCGCGGCCGACTGTTGGCCGTGCGCGCCTGGGCTTCGCGACGGCAATCGTGCATTACTTGCTGCGGGATAAGGCGCACTGCCAAGGCAATGCCGGCAGGGACAATAATCAGGTCGTCGAGGTAACCGATCACCGGGACAAAGTCTGGGATTAAATCGATTGGGCTTAATGCGTACGCCGCGACCGCCGCCGTCACCACCTTGGCATACCACGGAGTTCGCGAATCGCGCGCTGCAAGATAGAGCGCGAATGCTTCAAGCTTGAGTGCACACGCCCACCGGTTGAGCCGTGCGAGGATTCCAGGATCGTTCTGCATTCTGGAATGTTCTTGCAAGCCGATGCAAATTGCACACGCCGGGTCCTTACAGGTCGCGCGCGCTGAACGTATCGCCTTGGTTAGGATCGCCGGTTTCGAAGCCTCTGCGGAACCACTTGACGCGCTGTGCGCCCGAGCCGTGGGTAAAACTGTCGGGGACGACATACCCCTGCGACTGCTTCTGGATGCTGTCGTCGCCGATGGCGGTGGCGGCGTTCAGGGCTTCTTCCATGTCGCCGGCTTCAAGGACGTCTTTGTACTTCTGCGCGTGATGCGCCCACACGCCGGCGAAGTAGTCGGCCTGCAGTTCCAGCCGCACCGAAAGCTGGTTGTATTCTGTCTCGCTCACGCGCTGACGGGCGGCGTGGACCTGATCGCTGGTTCCCAAGAGGTTCTGGACGTGATGGCCGACTTCGTGGGCGATGACGTACGCTTGCGCGAAATCACCCGGCGCGCGAAAACGTTGCCGCAGCTCGCGGTAGAAGGCCAGATCGATGTAGACCTTGCGATCTTCCGGGCAATAGAACGGGCCGCTGGCCGCGGATGCAAAGCCGCAAGCGGATTCGACGCGGCCACTGAAGAGCACGAGTTTGGGGGGTTCATAGCGTCGGCCGGCCGCGGCGAAGAGTTTGGTCCAGACGTCTTCGGTGCTGCCCAAAACCGCCGAGACCATGTCGGCCAGTTCCTGCTCTTCGGCGCTGAACTGCGGCTTCTGCCCCGGGGGAAGCTGCTGCGCCTGCGGCGAAGCGCCGCCGGTCGGCAGGTTTTGAATCACCTGCTGCGGGTCGCCGCCGAGCAGCGCGACCAGAAGAACAATTAAAATGACGCCAATTCCACCGCCTCCGGCCACCATCGTTCGCCCGGAGACGGGCAAGCCGCGTCGGTCTTCAACGTTGCCACTTCGCCGCATGTCTTGCCAACGCATGGTTCACCTCGGAGAGAATAGTTGCCTGCGCCGGATTCTATCAGCACGGAGTATGGTCAAAGCAATAGGGGCATCGCCCTGACAGCAAACAAAAATGCCCCGGACAATTCCGGGGCAGATGAAGTGGGCGTTAAGGGACTTGAACCCCTGACCTTTCGGGTGTGATCCGAACGCTCTAGCCAACTGAGCTAAACGCCCTTCAAACTTGCCATACTGTAACGCGTTTAATTGTGCCTGCAAGCAAGTGGCCGGCCCGGTCTTCATCCAAAGTATCGATTGTGACCACGCCGGGTTGGGCGGGGCACCGAATATGGACGATCAGCATGGGTTCGCTGGAGCAAGCGTGATGGTTGGCGCGCCGAATCCGATTATGATCCGCGCCAACGGAGTATTTCATGCCCGGCGAAACTGATCTGCACAAAACGCTCAAGAAAGAAGCCTGCCGGTGGCTGTTCCGCGCCGGCTACCGTTGCGTGGCCGCCGAGGTGAAACTTGCGCCGCTGGGGATTGTGGATGCCGTGGGGACGGGGGTGTTCGGGCCGTGGCAGAATCAACTTCATCTGCCGACGACGATCGCACAGGCGTGCATCATCGAATGCAAGGCCAGCCGCGGCGACTTTCTGCGCGATCAATCGAACAACGGTCAACTGCAACTGTGTCTGATGGAGCTGAAGTCGCGCACGCGAAAGCAGCGGCGCCGGCATCGTTCCAGCAAATGGCGGTACCGCGATGCGATCGGCCTGGGCAAATTCAAAAGCTGCCTGCTCGTGCCGATGGCCAACCTCCACTACATCCTTGCCCCCGCCGGCGTGGTGAAGAAATCCGAACTGCCTCTGCGGTGGGGGCTGCTCAGTTTTGGCGAGGGCGGAATCAGCGTCGTGCACAAGGCTGGCTGGCAGGAAACCGCCGCCCAGGGGTTTGTTGAGACGCAGATTGCCCGCACGCTCACGTGCGACATTTTCAACGCCGACCGCCGCGCGATGAACTCTGTCAACCGCGAAATCTTCGCCCAGCAGCAGGCGCTTTCCGAGAGGATTCGGGCGCTTAAACCGGTGCTGGCGGGGTGACGTCAGCGAGGCACGAACGTTAATCTTCGTCAGGTTCTTCAACGAGGTGATGCCCGACTGGCGCAGGCAGGGCGCCGGGCGCGGTGAGCATGCGCACAACTTCGTCAACGATGTCCGCCGATTCTGCCAGGCGACCGGCACCGACGTTGCGGCAAGCCAGCCAGCCAAGCTCCGGACCGATGAAGCGGTAACCCAAGGCGGCAAGTTTGGCGTAATTTTCCTGCGCGACAGGGTGATCCCACATGCGGCTGTTCATCGCCGGCGCGAACACCACCGGACACGCAGCGGCGCAGACCATCAGGCTCACCAAGTCATCGGTCAGGCCGGTTACGATTTTGGCAATGGTGTTGGTGGTGGCGGGGGCGACCAGCATCAGGTCGGCGCGCTCGGTTAAGCCGATGTGCTGCGTATCGCCGGGGTCGACGAGGTTGAACAAGTCGGTGTGCACTTTGCGACCCGATAGCGCTTCGAACGTCAGCGGCGTCACAAACTTCTGCGCCGAATCGGTCATGCACACTGTCACGCCGACACCCAATTGCACCAGCTTGCTGACGACGTCGGCCACTTTATAACACGCAATGCTGCCGCACACGCCGACGATGATCTCGCGGCCTTTCAGCACCGGCGTGGGGGGCTGCACGGGGGGAGGTTTGGGGAGCGCGTCGGGCATGGGTGCATGACGACTAACGATTAAAGATTGACGATTAAAGAGACGCGCTTGCCCGTCTGTTTCAATCGTTAATTGTCAATCGTTTATTTCCACTACAGTTTCAGGTTGTCGGGATGAACCAAGCCCGACGCTTCGTAGTCGATGGCGATTTTGTCCTGCAGGATTTCGTCGATGACGATCTCCAGCGGGGTTTGGCCGTCGTGGACTTCGACCAGTGGGCGTGCGCCGTCCATCAACTGGAGCATGCGTTTCTGGATCAGTGCGGTGAGTTTGAATCGCCCGCCGACTTTTTTCACGATGTCGTCGCTTTTGAGTGCTTCAATCATAATTGCAATTACCTGTCGTTCGTTGCCAGTTGCCAGTAAAAAATCAGGGTATCAGTTGCTGCCGACTGGCTATCAGCAACATCCAACTTTTTAGATACCGGCCCGTTTCTGCCGGATAATTTTTGAGATTTCTTCCACCGCGCCGTCTAGGTTGTCGTTGATCACCATGTAGTCGAACGCTCGGCTGCCCTTGGCCATGTGAATTTCACGTTTGGCCTGGCGGAACCGCTTTTGAATGTCCTCCGCCGAATCCCGGCCGCGGTCGGTGAGGCGTTGCAACAGCGTCTGCTCGTCGGGCGGGAGCACGAAGATCAGCAAAGCATCCGGGTAATGATAGCGTACCTGCATGGCCCCCTGGAAATCGATTTCCAGAAGCACGTCGCGCCCGAGGGTGAGCGTGCTCAGCGCGGGGTGCTTGGGCGTGGCGTAATAATCGCCGTAAACCTGGGCGTATTCGAGGAATTCGTCGTTGTCGAGCCGCTTGAAAAACTGCTTTTTCTCGACGTGGTCGTATGTTTTGCCCGCGTCGTCGCCGGGCAATTTAGGGCGAGTGGTGGCGCTTACGGTGTAACTGACGTTCATCCGCTCGGCCAATTGGCGCGAAATGGTGCTCTTCCCAACGCCGGCGGGGCCGACGAGGACGATGAGCAGGCCGGGATGTAAATTTTTTGCGGGCATCAGATTTTCGATTTTCGATTTTCGATTTTGGATTGATGACGGCGTCGCGACGCAATCGAAAATCCGAAATCCAAAATCAAAAATTCATTCCACGTTTTGCACTTGTTCCTTCAACCGGTCAATCGTCCCTTTGATTTCAACAACACGCTTGGCCACGTCGGCGTCGTTGGCTTTGCTGCCGATGGTGTTGGCTTCACGAAGCATTTCCTGGGTAATAAAATCGAGCTTTCTTCCGGCTTTGTCGCCTTTGCGGGAGGCTTCCTCGAACGAATCGAGGTGTGTCCGCAGGCGATGTAGTTCTTCGGCGATATCCGCCCGCTCGGCGAACACAGCCACTTCTTTGAGCAAATCCTGCTGACTCACTGCCAACTCTGCTTTGCCCAGCAGTTGATTCACCCGTTGCGTGAGGCGTTTGTAATATTCATCGATGACGAACGGCGCGCGTTTATCGATTTCCGAAAGTTCGGCGCGAATCGAATTCAGGTGACCAAGCAGCACGCCGAAGAGCGATTCGCCTTCCTTGCGGCGCATGTCATCCAGTTTTGTCAGGGCTTTGCCGGAGAGATCGCGAATGACGTCGCCGTGCCTGGCGATTTCGTCGGATTGGTCACGTGGTTCGCTGCACACGCCGGGCAGGGCGAGGAGGCCGGCAAGATCGATGCGTGCGATGCCGTCGAGGCCCTTCACGTTGCGCAACTGCGAGATATACGCCTCCAGCGCCGCGGTGTTGACATGGTAAGCGGCCTCGGCGCTATCGAGCCGCATCTTAAGCACGTAGGTGACCGAGCCGCGTTCGAGGCGTTTGCGCAGGATCGTTTCGACCTCGGGTTCGAGACCGCTGAGATTGTCGGGGAGTTTGATGGTCGATTTGAAGAAACGGTTATTCAACGAGCGAATTTCAACGGCGTAATGCACGCCGCTGCGCTCGGTGGCCGCGTCTCCAAAACCTGTCATGCTGACGATCATGCTTGTGCTTCTTGTGCGATGCCGAGGAAACTACCCGTTGGGTTGCGTCGAGGGTGTCGAGGGTGTCGAAGGCGGCGCGGTGACCGGCACAGCGACACCGTTGGTTCCTTCGAGGGGAACATCGGTGCTCGTCGAAACCGGGTTCGCAGAACCCGGCGTGGGTTGGGCGCTGACGGTGGGTTGCGCGATGCCGATGCCGGTTTCCTTGGCGTGAATCTTATTGGCAACCAGGTTGAGAAAGATGGCTAGGACCAGAAACAGCCCGAAGACGATGCTGGTCGCCCAGGTGAGCACGTCCCCGGTTTTGCTGCCGAACGCGGTATTCCCGCCGCCGCCGCCGAACGCGCTGGCTAGCCCACCGCCACGGCCTTTTTGGATCAGGACGAGCAGGGTGAGGACGCAGCAGATAAACAAAAATAGCGAGAGCAGGGTGACAAACAGTGCGTTCATTTCGGTTCCTGAATTTTGCGTCGTAACGATTAACGATTAACGATTGAGCAAAGAATTCGCTTCCCCTCAATCGTTAATCGTCAACTACGCCGCCGCCGTGATAATTCCAACAAAATCGTTCACTTTCAACGATGCGCCGCCGACCAGGGCGCCATCGACGTCGGGCATTTGCATGAGACCTCTGCAGTTGTCCGGCTTTACGCTGCCGCCGTATTGGATGCGCACGCGGTCGGCGAAGTCGGCGTTCCATTTTTTTGCCAAGTGCTGACGGATGAACGCGTGAACTTCCTGGGCCTGATCATCGGTGGCGATTCGGCCGGTGCCGATGGCCCACACGGGTTCATAGGCAATCACCAGCCGGTATGGATCGCCCATGTTGGACGGGTTCAACTCATCCAACAGTTTCTGCACCACTTGAAGCGTGTTGCCGGCATCGCGCTGTTCCATCTTTTCGCCGACGCAATGGATCAGAATCAACCCACTGGCGTAAATCGCCGCCGACTTTTTTGCGATCAGTTCGTTCGGTTCGAGAATCACATGCCGGCGTTCGCTGTGGCCGGCGAGGCAGAATTTTACGCCGACATCTTTGAGCATGTCGATCGACACTTCGCCGGTGAACGCGCCGTTTTTCTCAGGGTAACAATCCTGAGCGCCGAGAAGGACGTGCGATCCGGCGACGGCGCCGCCGACCGCTTCGAGGTAGACAAACGGCGGGGCAACGCCCACTTGCACTCCGTTCGCCGCCCCCTCTGCGATGCCTTTGGCCAGCGCCACAGCACCGGAACGGTCGGTATTCATCTTCCAATTTCCAGCTATAAACGTTGTGCGAGCCATGATTTAGGAGGTCTTTCGCGCGTCGCGCACTCGGTTTATCGAGCCGAGCAGTATATCCACCTGTCCATTCAACGCAAACGCTGGCGAACCCGTGCATTTCTGCGAACCGTGGCTGTAGGCGGCACGGTCGATGCAGGAGGCAAATCGCTTATTTCGCTCTCCGGAAGCAAATTTTGCACATATCCACTTGAATTTGGATGAAGGCTTGGTAAACCACTAGATGTTGCGTCGAGCCGACCAATCGGCACGGCTTCGAGCGCATGTTTACAACTCACCTCGCATGGAGGCGCTCAGATGGCAAGGATTGCCCGCATCATCGGTATTTCATCGCTCGGTCTGGCTCTGACCGGGTGCGTCACCCAGGAAAAATACAACGCGCTCAAGCTCGACCGCGATGCTTTGGCCGAACAACTGGCAACGTCGCAGGGCGATGCCAACTCGTCCCGCGCTTCGGCCGACGCGTACAAGGCGCAGCTTGAGAACGTCAACGGCCAAGGGGGCAACATGATGGCGCTGGTGACGAGCCTGCGCGATCAGAACTCGTCGCTGCAAAGCCAGTACGACGACATCAACCGTAAGTACATGGACGCGCTCAACCGTCCGATGGGTTCCAGCCCGCTGCCGCAGGAATTAAGCAACACGCTGCAAAACTTTGCCAATCAGAACCCGGAATTGGTTGAGTTTGATGCAGGGCGCGGCATTGTGAAGTTCAAGAGCGACGTCACCTTCGCCAGCGGCGATGCCGCCGTCACCCCCAAGGCCAAGGACGTGCTAAACAAATTTGCGGCGATTCTTAACTCGCCGTCGGCCACCAGCTACGAGCTTCTCGTCGCCGGTCACACCGACAACATGCGTGTGAGCAACCCCAACACGATTGCCAAGGGCCATAAAGATAACTGGTACCTGTCGGCGCACCGCGCGATCTCTGTCGCGGGTGAGCTGATCGGGCAGAATACTTCCAGCCAGCGCATCGGCGTGCTCGGCTACGGCGAACAACGCCCCGTCGCCAGCAACGCCAGCGAAGGCGGCCGCAGCCAGAATCGCCGCGTTGAAGTGCTGATCCTCCCCAACCAAATCCGCGGCGGCGGCAATGTTGCCGCCGGCAGGCAGGTGCAGACTGGTGGCAAGCAGTTGAACAAGGACCAGATGACCAACATGCCGACCGGGCCGGTGATCAACAAGTAGGCTCGTTTCAGTTGCATCCAATTGAAATCGAACGGCCCTGGAGCGACGTGCTTCGGGGCTGTTTTCGTTTGTGACACTGGTAGAACCGCCAAGGCGCGATGGCCGCGAAGGGGGACGCGAAGAATACCAAGTGAATGTTACCCCGAATGCACTCGTGAGGAGCCTAACGGTGATTGTGCGTATCTCGGAATGACAAAAGCTTTGGCCGGCCTTCGCGTCCGCCGCGCCTTCGCGGTTCACTTTGAAATCACGGCTGCCACAAATAGTAGAAACCGTTCGGCAGCGAAAGCGATTCAGGAATCGGCACGCTCAGCCCGCCCGATTGCGCCGGTGGCAGGTCTTGCGTGGCGTAGATGCTTCCGGTGTAGCCGTAGGGTCGTCGGTACATGATGACTTTCGCGTCCGGCGCGTTGGCTCTTGCACGGGCGAGGGCGATCGCGTCTTCGAGTAAACCCAGTTCGTCGATGAGCCCGAGTTTCTTCGCCTGTTCGCCGGTGAAAATTCGACCGTCAGTTTTATCGGCGATCGCTGGATCGCTGGTGAGCTTGCGCCCGTCCTGCACCACGCTGATGAACTTGCGGTGGTACTCGTCAATCATGTCCTGCACGATCTGTCGCTCTTCACCGGCCAGTGGTTTGAACGGCGAGGCCATGTCTTTCAGTCGACCGGACTTCACTGTTTCGGGTTTCACGCCGATCAGGTTCATGGTGCCTTCGACGTTGAAGCTGGAAAAGATCACGCCGATGGAACCGACGACGCTGCTGGGCTGCGCCACGATCGTGTCAGCGGCGCAGGAAACGTAATACGCGCCGCTGGCGGCCACTTCCTGGCAACTGGCGATGATCGGTTTGCCCGTTCTTTTTTTGAATCGCCGGACAAGTTCGTACATCGCATCAGAACAGGTGACGGTTCCGCCCGGCGAATTCACGCGCAGCACGACGGCTTTCACGCTGCGGTCGGCCTCGGCGCGTTCGAGTTGTTGTGTGAAAAGCGAGAGGTGGTTCTCACGAGCGCCGATGAACGAACCGCCGGTGCGCGCGTTTGCGAGCAGGCCTTCCACTTCGATGATGGCAATTTTCCCGCCGCCCAGGCCGCGACCGCGCTGAACCGTCTCTTCTTTGAGTTTGGAGCTATCGAAAACCGGTGTAAGCAGGATGCTCGGCGGGGAGCAGCCGGTGAGGATCACACATAAGGCAATCAGGAGTAGAGGCTTAAGCATGGTGAATCCGTTCAGTATAGAATTTAGTGGCGTTGTGGCTGCCAACCGGAAATCCTGTGGCGATCATTGACCGTTCGAGAGTATCCATGTCGTATCACGTGAGTAAAGCCGAGTTCGCCGCGCTGATCCAGGAAGCGATCGCCGAATTGCCGCCGAAATTTGCCGCGGCGCTGGATGAGGTATCGATCGAGTTGAAAGACCGACCGACGCGCCGGCAGCTCCGCAGCGTCGGCCTGAAAGACGATGAACTTTTGATGGGCCTATACACCGGCCGGCCGTTGACCGTACGCAGCGTGGAGGACGGCCCGCGGCTGCCGGATAGCATTCAGATCTTCCAGGAAGATTGCGAAATCGCCTGCAATAGTCGGGAACAATTGTTGAAAGAGGTGCGTATCACCGTTCTGCACGAGCTTGGCCACCATTTTGGCATGAACGAGAACGATTTAGATGCGTTGGGTTATGGCTAATGTAAGGTAGACGCCGACGGCGGCG
>CAZXLA010000147.1:0-9594 GCA_964641895.1 uncultured Tepidisphaeraceae bacterium | reverse complement strand
GTTTGGCGGAATGGGCGGGCGCGGCGGGGGTGGCGCCGGGCAGCGGCGCGCCACACGCGGGTTTGATCTTGAGACGCAAGTTGAACTTTCACTGAATGAAGTGCTTGTCGGTGCCGAGAAGACGATCGAATTTGAGAAACAGGATCTGTGCTCCACCTGCGATGGCAGCGGTGCCAAACAAGGCTCAAAGCCCGTTTCCTGCGGGCAGTGCGGCGGGCAGGGGCGCGTGGCGCAGCAAGGTTTTGGGGGCATGTTCCGCATGGTCACCACCTGCCCCAACTGTCGTGGGCGCGGCACGGTGATCAAAGATTTCTGCAAATCGTGCGGCGGAACCGGGCGGCAACTTCGTAAGAAATCCGTCAGCATCAAAATTCCATCCGGCGTGCACGAAGGCCAGGCCGTGCGCATCGCCGGTGAAGGTGAGCCCGGCGAGCCGGGCGCGCCAGCGGGCGATTTGCACTGCTATATTGCCGTCAAGCCGCACGAGCTTTTCAGCCGGCACGGCAATGACATTGTCTGCCAGGTGCCCATCAGCTTCACGCAGGCGGCGCTCGGCGGGCAGCTTGATGTGCCGACGCTCAAAGGCACCGAGATGCTGGAAGTGCCTTCGGGCACACAGCACGGGGAAATGTTCAAACTCAAGGGGAAGGGTTTGCCCGATTTGCGGTCGCACCGCACCGGCGACCAGATCGTACAAATATTGCTGGAAGTGCCCAAGAGGCTCAGCGACAAGCAGAAACAACTCCTTCGCGATTTCGCGGCGACCGAAGACGTCGACGTGCTGCCGCAGAAGAAAGGTTTCATGGATAAGATCAAAGGTGTCTTCAAAGGCGACGCGTAGGAATTGCGGATTTTGGATTTGTGATTGCAGATTGAGGCAATCTGAAATCCACAATCTGAAATCCAGTTCCGAAATTGAATCGACATGAGCGAGCAAAATCAAAACATCAAAGACGACGAGCCGAATCTCGATGATCTGGCCAACCTCGCCGAGCAGGAAGCCGCCACGGGAACAGGCGACGTTGACGACAGCAACGAGACCATCAAACTCCGCGCCGAGCGCGACGACGCCCGTAACCGCCTGGCGCGGGTGCAGGCCGACTTCACAAACTCCCGCCGCCGGCTCGAGGCCGACACCGAGCAGCGGCTGCAGTACGCCAACAGCGCGCTCATCAAGGCAATGTTGCCCGTGATCGATAACTTTGAACGTGCGCTCGCCGTCGATGCGGCGGTGATCGATACCGCCACGGTGCTGCGCGGGCTGCAATTAGTTCACGATCAGATGATGGCCGTTCTCGCGCAGCAGCAGGTAGAAGTGGTGTCGCCGGCCGAAGGTGATGCGTTTGATCCGAACAAGCACGAAGCGGTGATGCAGCAGCCGAGCGAAAAATATGACGATCCCGCCGTTTTGCAAACCCTGCAACGCGGCTACGCGCTGCA
This sequence comes from uncultured Tepidisphaeraceae bacterium, assembly GCA_964641895.1. Lineage (GTDB taxonomy): Bacteria > Planctomycetota > Phycisphaerae > Tepidisphaerales > Tepidisphaeraceae > UBA2421. The sequence goes on along the minus strand of CAZXLA010000147.1, from coordinate 8,154 downwards.
CGGCAGAACTCTGCGTCCGGCGTCGGTGATCGTCAGCAAAGGCAATTAGCGCTGAGTTGTTAGTGGCTAGTTGGCAGCAAGGTGGTCGGCTTTACCCTTTCTTGCTCGCAACACACAATACACATTACACAACACACGACACACGACACACAACCATGCCCACCTACGATTACCGCTGCGAAAGCTGCAAACACGAGTTCGAGCAGTTCCAATCCATCACCGCGGCGTCGCTGAAGAAGTGCCCCAAGTGTAAAAAGCAAAAGCTCCGCCGGCTCATTGGCACAGGCGCGGCGCTGCTGTTCAAGGGCGATGGATTTTACATCACCGACTATCGGAGCGAAAAGTATAAAGCCGCCGCCAAGGCCGACGCGCCGTCCACCGGCGAAACAAAGAAGGCCGGCGAAGGCGGGTCATCCACCGAGTCGCCGGCCAAAGGAGACAGTAAACCGAAAGAATCTCGCGACAAAGAATCCCGCCACAAAGAATCGACGCAAAAGGAATCGTCGCAACCCGCCGCTCCTCCCCCAACGGCACCGCCTTCCGAAAAGCCGGAAGGGAAACCGCCAAAATCCCGCGGCAAGTCGGAGTGACCACTCAATCTCTTTCGACACCCGCTAAAGCGCCGCCGAAAGCGCAAATACATCCCGATCAATCGGCTCGTCGCCGCCGATTGCACCGACGGCAAACAGTTCAGTGGCTAGCGTCCGGCCGGCCAGCAGGTTGGGGCCGACGCGGATCGTCGCAGTCATCGACGATAGGCTGCTCAACCCCGCGCTCGAATGCCTGTGCGACACGATCGGTTGATCGATTTCCGTCAGATCAACGCTTTCAAGCTCTCCCTGCACACCCACCGCGCGAATTAGCCCCAACCCGCGCGCGTAATATTTGTACTCCAACACTTCAGGATCCAGCGGGGTGGTCTCAACGGTCATCACCACGTCGCGAAACACGCCCAAGCGTGTCCGCAACCGGCCTTGCGTGGTGACTACGCGCGCCTGGTCTTCGGCCACGCCCGGCAAAGACTCCTGCCGGTACTGATCTCCCGATTTCGGCCGCGCTGCCATAATCATACCCGGCTCGGCACCGTCCAAACCCGCCTGCCACGAACCGCTGCGGCTGATGATCACATCATCTTCGATCTCGGTGCTGTCTTCGCCGAAATACCACACATTGCCCGCTCGATCCTGCGCGTACCAGTCGAACGTTTTCTCGGTGAGCACACCATTCACATATTCGTGGACCTGCTTCACCGTGCATCGCACGCCGGCGATGAGTTTTTTCCTTTCGAGAACGCTTATCTCGATGAGCATCGCCCCGCCATCTTCAGCAGTCCCGCGATAGGTGAACTGGGTGCCCGGGTTCAATGGAAAGAACGGGTTATCCACGGCTGAGACAAACTGTGTAAACAAAACGCGTGGTTCCAGGCGTTCGATCAGCAGTTGATCGTCACGCACCGGGTAAGCCGCAGGAGCAGCGTCCACGCCATCGACCGAGGGAACAGTTAGTGAACGAAGCAGCATGAGTATCTCCTGAAAAATCAACTTCGAACGCTCGATCACCAGCAAACGCTAGTTTATCTGTTCCGAAGCATGAAATGATCGTGAAATCTGGTCCGGCGCATCAAAAAAAATTGCTCCCCGAGGAAATTTCACCCCGCTTTCATAAATAAGCGATATCTTAATAATTCTAACGAAAGGAAGGTTCATGAGGATTACTTTTCACGGTGTTTTGCCCTTGGCGTTGAGCGTTGCGGTGGCGGGTTGCACCAATCACTACGCGGAGAACGATCGCGACGATCGTAACGAAGAGGACGGCGTGGCCGTCACCATCGATCAGGTCCCCGCTGCGGTGAAATCGGCGCTCATGCAGGCGTCTTCGGGTGGCAAGATCGACGAGATCGACCGCGTTACCGATGCCGGCAAGACCATGTACGAAGCCGACATACTCATCGATGGCAAGAAATGGGAAGTCGTCGTGCTGGCCGACGGAACGCTGTCCAAAAAAGCACTGGACACGGAAACCGACGGTGAAGACGGCGACGAGGATGACAAAGACGAAAAAGATGATGATTGATCACCATTGCCCAACACGACCATGAAAGTACTTGTTGTCGAAGATTTTCAGCTCCTGCGCGATTCCATCGCGCAGGGATTGCGTGAAGCCGGGTTCGCCGTCGACACTGCTGCCGACGGCGAACAAGGTCTTTGGCGGGCGGCCTCGTCTGATTTTGACGTGATTGTGCTTGATCTGATGTTGCCCGGCATGGACGGGATGACCATCCTCCAGCGCCTGCGAAAACTGGGCAAAGCGGCGTGTGTGCTGATCCTCACCGCAAAGGACACGCCGGCCGACCGCGTGCGCGGGCTTGACGGCGGCGCGGATGACTACCTCATCAAACCCTTTGCTTTTGCCGAACTGCTGGCGCGGGTTAAGGCGCTGGTTCGGAGGAAGTACGACGTCAAATCCCCCGTGATCAAAGTCGCCGATCTTGAACTTGATACCACCCGTCGAACCGTTCGCCGCGGTGGAGAAACGATCGATCTAAGCAGCCGGGAATACGCCATGCTGCACCTGCTGGCGATGCAAGCCGGCAAAGTCGTCACGCGCACCGACATCTGGGAACATGTGTACGAATTCGATTCCAACGCCGACAGCAACGTGGTAGACGTGTTCATCGCCCATCTTCGCCGAAAGATCGAACGTGAAGGTCTGCCTCGGCTCATCCACACCCGGCGCGGGCACGGCTATGTGCTGGGCGAAAGCGGCGCATGAAGTCGGTTCGACGCCAACTCCTGATCGGTTCGACGATCGCCACCGTGCTCGTCTTCGCCGCCGCCGCCGTGACATTTTACTGGTTGGCGCGGAATTTTTTGGTTCGCGAAATTGATGAAAACCTCCGCAGCAAGGCAAAGGTTTTGGGGTCGATGGTCGAATTCATCAATGATCGGATCGGACTGGAAGCATCTGATCTGGGACGACTTCCAGAATTCAGCGGCGTCGGCACACCGGAGTATTACCAGTTGGTGACCGATGACGGGAAGCGCACCGCACAGTCCCCGTCGCTGCGCCCATACCCCGGCTACCGGGTCCGAAGTTCTCTCGGCGGCGCGGGCGAGTTTGTTGCGCTGCCCGATGGGCGGCGTGGCCGAGCCATTTCCGTCGAGGTGACGCCGCATCTCGACGCCGAAGAATTGCTCGAGGTCGGCGGGCGGCAGCCGGTTGTCACCGTCAGCGTTTCAAAGGCAACCACCGAACTGGATCGGCTGCTGCAGCGTTTACGTTGGTTGCTGCTGGGGGTGTGCGGCATCGGCGCCGGCGTGCTGCTGGCGGTTTCCGCCGCCGTCATCCGCCGGGGGTTGAAGCCTGTCGAACGCATCTCCAACGAAATCGCCGCCATCGACGCACAACAATTGGACACCCGATTTGCAGTGGAGCACGCGCCGCGCGAACTGCAGCCGATCGTTAAACGATTGAACGAGCTGCTGCAGCGGCTGCAACACGCGTTCGACCGCGAGCAAGCCTTCACCGCCGACGCCGCCCACGAGCTGCGCACGCCTTTGGCCGGCCTGCACACGGCTTTGGAAGTTTGCGCGACCCGCCGGCGCGAGCCGCACGAGTATCAGCAGGTGGTCAACAACTGTCTGCAAGTGACCCGGCGAATGCGCGGTATGATCGACAACCTTCTGCTTCTGGCCCGAGCCGACGGCGATCAACTGCCGGTCGAACGAACAGACGTGCGCATCGTTGAATTGTTTGAAGAATCACTCGAACGTCATCGAGAAACGCTGGACCAGCGCCGGCTGAGCGTCGATCTCGCTCTCGATAACCGATTGACTGCAACGACCGATCCGGAAATCTTTTCGGTGATTATCAATAACCTGGTGGATAATGCGGCGCATTATGCCACCGAAAACAGCCGCATTGGCATATCGGAAGCGACCAACGGCAATGGTGCGATCGCTATTCGCATCTCCAACACCGGCAGCCGTGTGCCGCCCGGGGAGGTTGAACGGGTATTCGACCGCTTCTGGCGCGCCGATACGTCGCGCAGCGCCGGCGGCCGCCGTTGCGGGCTGGGCCTGGCCATCTGCCGCAAGCTTGCATCGACCCTCGGGGCTACAATCACTGCCGAATCGACCGCCGACGGCACGTTCACCGCAACGGTTTGCCTGCGCGGCAATGAAACCGGGTCAAACAACGCAGCAGAACACCATGAAGTGTCCCATTTGCAAACGCAAAGTGAACGAGCCGGCCACCGATGAGCCGCGCGCGTTCTTTCCGTTCTGCAGCGATCGGTGCAATTTGATTGACTTAGGCCGCTGGCTTGACGGGAAGTATCAAATTCCCATTGACGAGCCCAACGATGCCCCCGGCGGCGAATCGCCAGAGGGCAATGCAGCCGAAGGACAAATCGACCCCAACGAGCCCACGCCGCGCCAGCGATAGGGCAATACGGATTCGTTCAAGCGCTCGCCGGAGGGACTTCAGTTGTTGCCGGTGGCACCGTCGCGGTGGGCAGCGCTTCGCTGAAATCTTCGTCGCTTTGTTCGAGGTACACGTCGTCGAGTTCGGTTGCGTCAACTTCCTTGCGCATCAGGTAATAGATAACCGTGCTGGACACAAAATAGAAGCTGATCGCAAACGCACCCAGCAACGCCGCCAGCAGATGCATCCAGCACCAGATGAAAAACGCGCCGATGCTCTGGCCCATGCCCAGCGAGAAATAATCGACTGAATAGGCCAATCGGCCGGAAACGACCGGGCCCGCCCACAGCATGCTCCAGAGCGGGTCGGTATTATCTGCCCGGCCGAAAACCAGCATGCCGGCGAAAAAGTGGGTGAGCATCAACAGCAGATCAAAGAAGTACCGGATGAACATGTAGCACAGCGCGCCATACACCACGGCAATCGCGCTATAAAATGCCAGCCGCCACGGGCGTGCGTAAAGATAACTGAAGCTTCGGCTGATGGCATCGAAGCTGTCCGACCCTTCGACTGCGATCGTCGGATACATCAGGTTGAAACCGCCCGCAAGCCCCAGCACCACCAGTGTCATCACAAAGCCCGCCGCCAGCGCCAGGAAAAACAGCGCGCCGACGATGATCGGCCCGATGAACGGAATGTTGGTCAGCAGGCCGCCAATCGCAACGACCAACCCCAATCCCCCCACGATGAACAGCGGAATGACCGGAGCGGAAAAGAAGCTGAGGAACTTCGCGGTGGAAAATCGCAGCGCCTGGCGGATGGAGATCTTCTCATCGCGCGCGATATGCACCGCGGCAATGCGTGAAATCGCGCCGCCGAAGATCGCCCAGATCGACAGAAACGCCAGGAAGAAGAGGATGAAGAAAATCGGGTGATATCGAAGCGCCCAGACCGGGCCGATGGTGAAGAACCGCACCAGCAGGTCAATCACGCCGTCGCGGCCGAGCCAGCGCCCTTCGCGCACCGAATTCACAATGCCATTGAGCGTGCCGACCTGCGCATTTACAAACGTCTCAAACAGCCCGTTGCCGCGGGCGCGACGGGCATCGAAGTAGGCTTCGCTGGCGCGGTCGTAGCCGGCAAGTATCGCCTTGTCGCGCGAAGACTCGGCGGCCGCGACCGTTTCATCGCGCGTCTTTCGCGCGTCGGCCTTCTTGTCTTCAGGCGCTTTATCGTAATCCTCGCGGGCGCTCTTTTCCCTGGACGCGAACGATTCGCGGGCGGTTTTCACCCGCTCGTCGCGCTCCTTAAGAATCGTCCACTTAATATCGCCGAACCGTGCGTCGTTTTTTGACTTGCCTGTGGCGACCAGCATCCGTTCGTACTCGGCGCGCGCGTCCTTTCGCGCCGCTTCGACGCGCTCGGAATAAAGCCGCGTCGAGTCTTTCTCGCTGCGCGAATCCGAATAAATCGCCAGTTCGCCGCGCACCGCGCGCTCCGGCCAGATGGCATCGAGCAGCGTGCCCGACAAATAAATCAGCAGCATGGCGATCACCGCCAGGATCAACTTAGACGGATGCACCGCCGCCCGGAATGATCGGAAAATCATCGTAAACGGGAACGCGGTTTTAAAATCGATTCCCCGCACAGTCACCGGCTGATCAGCCATGTTCGAATCCTCGCGCAAATGTCGTGGTAGACAGAACTTCCCTGTCGGTGTGTTTAGTATAGTGTGGGGGAGCGTACGTTCCAACGCCGCCCGATAGCCCGATTTCCAAACCATTTGAGGCCGCTACTTCCCGTTGAAAGGCAGCAGCCGGTGCGTCGGGTCGGGCGTTTGCTTTGTGTCGGCGAAGAACAGCGATGAAATCCGGCCGGTCTTCAGTCAATCTTTCACAAACATCGTGTTCGTTAAAGGCTGCTCCGATGTCCGATCGTTTTGACGGTCACATCCTTCGAGAGTCATGACGGCCGGCTCGTTAACCGACGCAACTCACGTTCGCACCGAAAGTTGAGTATGATCGCCTGAAGCATGAAAAGACCGGTCGTTATCTTCGCCAACCCCATCGCCGGCCGGGGGAAGGCGATGGCTATCAGCGAAGCCCTGCAAAAGCATCTTCGCAAAACCTTTCATGTCGAGCACTTTTCATTGCCGGCGCAAACGGTGGATTTGAATCGAGTGCGCGCCTTGGGCCCGTTGTACGCCGCCATCAGCATCGGCGGCGATGGCACGCTTCAGGGCGTGAGCGAATTGCTGCTGAAAATCACGGAAAACAACGCGCCGCCGATTCTCATTGTTCCGTTGGGCACCGCCAACCTCATCGCCAAGCATTTGAAGCTGCCGTGGCGACGGTCGCGTGATATCGAGCGGATTCATCAGGCGTTGGAAGCGAGAACCCTCGTGGAACTGGACGCGTGCCGGTGCAACCAGAAGATTTTTCTCGCGGTCGCAGGGGTGGGGTTTGATGCGCAAGTCGTTCACGAACTGCACCGCCGCCGGCGCGGGCCGATTACTAAGGGCAGTTATCTGTTTCCGGCGGTCGACACATTTCGCGGCTACGATTACCCCGAGGTGAGTGTGAAGGTCGACGGCAAGACGGTCTTCGCCGAATCGCCGGCTTTGGTTTATGTGGGGAACGTTCGCGAATACGGCACTGGCATTCCCATGTTGCCCGACGCCCGTAGCGATGACGACCTGCTGGACGTGTGCGTCTTGCCGTGCCGCAATCGTCAGCAGGCGCTCAAGTGGATGCTCAAAGCGGCGACGGGCATGCACGTGAAGGCCGAAGGCGCCGTTTATGTTCGTGGCCGAAAGGTCGTGATCGACGGCCCGACGCCCGTTCCCATTCAACTCGACGGCGAGGCCGCCGGCCATACGCCGGCAAAGATTGAGTTGATGGACGTGCGACTAAAATTTATCGTGGAATGAGAGGAGGGTTCAGGGTTCGGGTGTCCGGAATCAGACCGATTCCATTCCGCCGACTCCTGAACCCCGAACCCTAACGCCTATGTTTTCCCCCGACCGCCTATTCGTCATCGCCGGCCCGTGTGTGATTGAGTCGTCCGACCAATGCATGCAGATCGGGCAACATATGAAGCGCGTGTGCGACTCACTCGGCATCACCTACATCTTCAAAGCCAGTTTCGACAAAGCCAACCGTTCCAGCGGCAGCAGCTTTCGAGGGCCGGGGATTGTGGACGGGCTGGTGGTGCTCGAACGCATTCGCAAAGAACTCGGCGTGCCGGTGCTGACTGATATCCACGAGCCCGAACACGCCGCCATCGCCGCCAAGGTGGTCGATATCCTGCAAATCCCCGCGTTCATGGCGCGGCAGACCGACCTTCTCCTCGCCGCCGCCCACACCGGAAAAACGATCAACGTCAAAAAAGGCCAGTTCATGTCGCCGGCGGAAATGGCGAACGCGGTGGCAAAGATTCGCGAGGGACAAAATGGTTCAGGGTTCGGGGTAGAGGGTTCAGTAATCGCAGGTAGAGGTTTAGGCACTGGGAATCAGTCGTCCGCATCGCCGCTGAACCCTGATCTCCAAACGCTGAACCCTCCCGTCCTCCTCACCGAACGCGGCACGTTCTTCGGCTACAACCGACTCGTCAACGACTTCACCGGCCTGCATGTGATGAAGCAGACCGGTTGCCCCGTGGTGTTTGATATCACGCACAGCACGCAGCAACCCGCCGGCCAGGGAACGCAATCGGGTGGCAACCCGCACT
>CAZXLA010000146.1:0-9632 GCA_964641895.1 uncultured Tepidisphaeraceae bacterium | reverse complement strand
GGAGTCATTATGTCGCCTCATTCGCAGCGAAATTCCGTCCTATCGAAGAAATCCGGTCGAGACCTTCACAAAGCCAGCCGCGCTGCCATCCAGCCGCTGGAATCGCGCCGGATGCTGTGCACCTCGCATTACGACCCGATTGCAAATCCCGCGCCGGCCTGGAGCGACGCGGTCGAGCAGCAGTTTCAGTCGTCGCGCGGCCCGGAAAGCGGCCCGGAGGCGGTCAGCATCGTCTGGGCCAACCGCAACACCTTGAGCGGCGCGGGCGACAACTTCTTCGACGACGTGTTCGGCACGAGCCTCTCGGCGGCACAAGGCGTGGTCGATGCGGCACTGGCAGCGTGGTCACGAGTCATCACCAGCTTCAACCGCGCCGACGGCACGAGCACGCTTCAAATTAACATCACCATGAACCGTGACGCCAACAACAACTTCGTCGGCGGCTTCGGCGGCGCCGGCGGACCGGCCGGCACCGCGCCGGCGGACGGCAAGCCTCGCACCGGCTCGATCACGGTCAACGCCGGCACCATCGACGGCGATCCGAACAACTCCAACGGCTGGTTCCTGGACACGACACCCAACGATTACAGCGAGTTCCAGGGCACCATCCTCACGGCCTTCGCCGCCAACCAGACGACGAACATCGGGTCGGACCTGTTTTCGCTCGTCACCGCGGAGGTCACGCACACGCTTGGGTTGATCAGCGCCAAGCCCGACGTCGCGGGGTTCGAGGGCTACCTGCTGGCCAACAGTGGCTTTGTCCAGGCCACCGGTCAGCGCGACAACGCCGAGGGCGGAGGAACCAGTGGCTTCTTTTACGTATTCGACGGCCCCACCATTGATCACCTGATGACCGGCTACAACAGCGGCGACGGTGACAGCGACAGTTGGGGCAACGTCATCCACACCGCCGGCGGCACCGCGAACATCAGCTTCAACGGCAGGACCTGGCGCGGCACGGAGGACGACGGCAACGCCGCCTATAACGCCGAGCGACTGCTCCCCAGCCACGTGACCGCGACAATTCTCAAGGACGCGTACGGCTACTCGATCGAGCCGCCCGCCAAGTTCGGTTCGATGTATTCGGTGCTCAACCAGACGACCGGCGTGATCACCGTCCGCGGGGCGGACAACAGCAACGACACGATCAGCATCACGCGCAACGGCAGCTTGCTGACCGTCGCTGTCGACATCCAGGCCGATGTCCCGGGCTCTCACAACGCCCCGGGCGCATTCAACGCGCCGGCGTGGGTGACCGAATACAACCTCTCGGCGGTCTCCTCGATCAACGTGTTTCCGGGCACCGGGGATGACACCGTACTGGTCACCGCCGACATGGGCAGCCTCCCGGTACTCTTCAACGGCGGAATCGGTACCGACAAACTCCAGATCAGCGGCGGTGCCGGGTATGACAGTTTCTCGACGCCGAACAGCTCCACCGTCACGACGACCAACGGGCAGGTGGCGTATTCCAGCATGGAGACGCTGGAAATCTTCACCGGCGACGGCGACGCCGATGTCAATCTCAACAGCACCAACGCCAGCTCGGCGCGCGTCACCGGCGGGTCGGCCGGGCAGACGATTAACTTAAGCTTTCTCGACGGCGGCACGCCAACCATTGTCGATCTCGGAAACGGCAACGACGTCCTGAACTTCGGCACGGGCGCGGGTGTCAGCCCGATTCAATCACCTGTGACGATCTTCGGCGTCGGTGGCGACGATGTGATCAACATCGCCCCATCCGACTTCGCCTCCACCGTCATCACGCAACCCGTGGCCGTCTTCGGCGATGCGGGCAACGACACGATGAACATCGGGTCCAACAACGCCGACTCCGTCGACGTCAACATCACCTTCGACGGCGGCGCTTCGACCGGGTTCATCGGCGATCGGATCGTCTTCAACGACTTCGCTCCCAGCTACAACATCAGCTACGACGTCGGCCCGAACGTCGTCACCCGAGACGGCTTCAACCTCCCGCGCAGCATCACGTATGTGAACACCGATGGCATCGTCATCAACGCCGGCAGTGGCGCCGACAACGTCATCGTCCGCAATGGCGTCGGGGTGAGTGTGTCGGCATTCGGCAACTCCGGTAACGACAATTTCACGCGCGGCGACGGCATCATCACCGCCTCATCCACCGCCAATTTCAACGGCGGGCCGGGGATCGACCGCATTACCTTCGACGATCACCTCAGCACCGGCAATGTCATCTTCGACTGCAAGCCCAATGAGGTGCTCTACGGCGGACTCATCAGCCAGGTGACGACCGGATTCGAGAGCGTCGGCATTCTGGCCGGAACAGGCGCCAACGAAATCACGTTCGACGGAATATTGGAGCAGCACTTCAACGTCGACGCCGGTGGAGGTAACGACACCATCAAGTTCGGCTTCCTCGTCAAAGCAGAACTCGCCGCGGGAGTGACGGTTGTCGGCGGGGCGGGCAACGACAACTTCCTCTGGAATCGGTCCTCGAACAACTGGAGCAACTACGGCTACCTCTCCGGCCTCTTTACCAACCCGATCGTCCTGGACGGCGGGTCGGGTTACAACACGCTCTCGGTCGACGACACCGCGCGCACACCCGCCCGTTACGACTTGACCGATACCAGGCTTCGGGTTACCGAAAGTGATTTCCTCGTCTTCGGCAGCGACTTCGGCTACGACAACATGCAAGCGATCAGCATCACGTGCAGCAACAACAACAACGTCCTGGTCGTCAGCGGCGTCTCAGCCGACATTGACATCGGCAACCAGGTCACGATCAACATGAACGGCGGAACGGACACCGCGTTCGTCTATCCGCACAATGCGGCCGGCGACCTCACGATCAATGGCAACATCGGCATAATCGGCGGCGCCGGCACTGATACGATGACGATCGAGGACGCCGGAGGCACACAGCCGATCAATTACGCATTCGCAAACCCGTTCGGAAGCGGAACGCAGAACATCTATGGATTGGGAGCGCGACCGCTGGGCACGGCGACGCTGGAGACTTGGCGGATCAACGCCGGCGACGGCGACGACACGTTCGCCATGAATCAGTTCACCTCCGGCGTCGGCGTGGGCATCAACGCCGGCGGCGGGAATGACACGCTCCAGTTCGGCAACAACGGGTTGGCCGCCATCACCAGCCTCGCCTTCTTCGATTTCAATGGCGGCGCGGACTCTGACACGTTCAATCTCAACAATCAGGCACACACCGGCAATTGGACCTATACGCGAAATCTCGGGTCGATCACCGCTTCAAGCTCGCTGGGCGCCAGCTACTTCCTGACAGATTCCAATACCGAGTTGATGCGGCTGAACGGCGGGCCGTCGGGAGAGACGTTCAATATCAACGCCGTCGCCACGGGGTCGAGCGTCGAAGCATACGGCGCCGGTGGGCTTGACATCGCCCGGTTGACGCCGGCGACGGGCAACGCCGAACCGATTCAAGGCAGGGTCGACTACGATGCCGGCGCCGGTGGCGGCAACGCCGTGCTTTTCGACCAACTTGACGGCACCGGCGACACGTTCCACCTTACTCAGAGTTCACTCGGCGCGTTCCCCGGCGACAACCTGTTTGGCCCGGGCGGATCGTTTAACTTCGCGGGTCTCACCGACGTCAACATCATCGCACCCGCGTTGACCGTGCACCTCGGCAGCGGCTCGGACATTGGCTATCTACAGCCGCTGGCCAGCGGGACGGCGACGGTCAACTTCAACGCGCAGAATTTTTCCGAAGCTTCCAAGGGCGCCGGCGATGGCGTCAACCTTGCGCTTGCCCAGGCCGTGAATTATGTGATCACCGATCCGGGCACCGGCAACGGCAGCGTCACCAGTGACACCACCGGGGGTCTGAATTGGAACGGCGTCGAGTTACCGGTCGGCATCGACGATACCGCGCCCAACGCCCTCTCCGGCGATTTTGCGTTTGATGTGCCGGCCCAGGCCGTTACGTTCACTTTCGACGAAGATGTATCGGCGACATTGACCACGGCATCCTTCATTCTCACCAACCTGACGACCGGCGTGGAGCTTTCACAAGGCGTGATGTCATTGGCTTCCGACGTGGGCACAAACTCGGCGACGGTGACGTTTTCGGGACTGGTCAATGGCGCACTGGACGATGGCAACTACCACGCGGTGCTCGCGCCCAGCTACAGGGATTTCTCCGGCAACTTCGCAGCCGCGGCGCTCGCGTTTGATTTCTTCGTCTTCGCCGGCGATGCCAATCACGATCGCAGCGTGAACCTCGACGATTTCACCGCGCTGGCAGCGGCATTCGGAGCCGCCGGGACGTTCAGCCAAGGCGATTTTGATTACAGCGGGAGTGTAGATCTGGATGATTTCACGATCCTCGCCAGCAAGTTCGGCACGACATTGCCCGCGCCGGCTTCGCTCCCGCGGCAGGCGACAGCAATGCGGGTGGGCGGAAGTGGGTTCTCCGATCGATTGATCGATGAACTTGCCATCGACGAGTTGGCGTAAACTCTGCCCCGCCGCGTCGGCGGGTAGGACGGCCGAACACAGTGGCACAGACAGGAATGTCTGTGCCACTCGGCGTCACCATCCGTCGAAATTCTTCAGCGGAACATGCCGGTGGATTCCCGGCCGATCAGGTTGATCAACCGCTTCTCCAGCGGCGGGTGGGTGGCGAACAGGTTGCCGATCGATTTCATCATGCTGCGCGGTTCGGCGATCATCAACGCGTTGAACGCCGGGTTGACCTGCATCGGAATCTGCTTCGCGGCGGCGTGGATCTTTTCCAGCGCGGTCGCCAGATACATGGGGTTGCCGCAGATTTCGGCGCCGGCTTTGTCGGCGTTAAATTCGCGGCTGCGGCTTATGGCCATCTGAATCAGCGCGGCGGCGATGGGTGCGAGAATGATTGCCGCCAATGCGCCGATGGCTCCGAACGGGCTGCCGCCGTCGTCGTCATCGCTCTGCATGCCGCCGGGAAAGTAGAGCATGTAACCCATGTAACTGATCGCCCCCGCCACGGTTGCGGCGATCGTGGCGATCAGGATATCGCGGTGCTTCACGTGCGCCAGTTCATGAGCCATGACGGCGGCCACTTCGTTCGAATCGAGCATCTGCAGGAGGCCTTCGGTGGCGCAGACGGCGGCGTTCTTCGGATTGCGACCGGTCGCAAACGCGTTTGGCGCCGGTTGCGGTGCAACGTACACCCGCGGCATGGGAAGATTCGCCCGCTGCGCGAGCTGCGCGGTGATGCGGTGCAGCGGATGATCGGGTCCGACCTGCTTCGCGCCGACCGACGCCAGCGCCATCTTGTCGCTGAAAAAGTAGGCGACAAAATTCATCGCGCCCGCCAGCACTAGCGCGATCGTAACGCCGGTTCGTCCGCCGATCAGGTGACCCAGAAATAACACCAGCGCGGTCAACGAGCCGAGCAGCAGGGCGGTTTTGAGGTTATTGTAAAACTTGCTCATCATGATTGATCTCTCTCCATTTCGTACGAACACATCTCTAACAAATCGTACGCCGGTTCAACGTTGCAGGCATTAGAAAAGTCGGCTCCGTTTCAACTCGTCGATTTGACGGCTTGCCCAGCAAACTGATGATAGGCCGTATGACACGCGAGCAGCTTGCCCAACGGATTGCCGAAGTGTCGCTCCTCCGCGGCGAATTTACGCTGCGATCGGGGCGCAAGAGCAGCTATTATCTGGATAAGTATCGCTTCGAAACCGTGCCCGACGTGCTGACGGCGCTGGGGAAACTGTTTGCCGAGCACATCGGCCCGCACGTGCAGCGAATTGCCGGCGCGGAACTCGGTGCGGTGCCCCTCGCGGCGGCGGCGGCGATGGCCAGTGGGAAGCCTTGCTTGTTTGTGCGCAACAGCAAGAAAGATTATGGCACCGCCAAGCAGATTGAGGGAATCCTGAACGACGGCGATGTGGTCGTCATCCTCGAAGACGTGCTCACCACCGGCGGGCAGGTGCTGGAAGTGGCCAAATCGCTCGCCGATGCCGGCGCGAAGATCGATAAGATCATCGGCGTGATCGATCGAATGGAAGGTGCCCGCGAAGCCATCGAAGGCGCCGGCTACAAGTTTGAAAGTCTCTTCACCACGAAAGACCTCGGCGTTTGATGCCTGCTCGAAAACCCAAAGTAGTCTGCGCAATGAGCGGCGGGGTGGATTCTTCCGTCGCCGCGGCGCTGCTGAAGCGCGATGGCTATGAGGTCATCGGTGTCTTCATGCGCCTCGGCTCGCCCGACGGCGTGGAGATCGCCGAATCGTCCACTTCTGACGGCAAAAAGCATAAGCAGGGCTGCTGCAGCGTGCTCGACGCCGCCGACGCCCGCAAAGTGGCCGGCGTGCTTGATATTCCGCTGTACGTGCTGAATTTTCAGGAAGAGTTTGGCAAGGTCATCAACTACTTCGTCGACGAATACAACCGCGGGCGAACGCCCAATCCGTGCGTGCGCTGCAACGACTGGCTGAAGTTCGGCAAGCTCGCCCGCTATGCCGAGGCGGTGGGGGCCGATTTTGTCGCCAGCGGGCATTACGCGCGCATCGGCGATGATCCGGCGACAGGCGAACAATCACTGATGCGCGGCGTCGATCATAAGAAGGATCAGAGTTATGTGCTGTTCGGCATGACGCGCGTCACGTTGGAACACACGCTACTGCCCATTGGCGCGTTTGAAAAATCGGTGGTTCGGCAGTTGGCGCAGGAGTTCAAACTGCCGACGTTCAACAAGCCCGACAGCCAGGAAATTTGTTTCGTGCCGAATCAGGATTACGCGGGCTTGGTAAAGCGCCGCTCGCCGGAAAATTTCAGGGAAGGCGAACTGGTCGATAGCGCCGGCAAGGTGGTTGGGTCGCACGAGGGCCATCAGCAGTTTACCATCGGCCAGCGAAAGGGCGTTGGCGTCGCGTTCGGGTATCCGATTTATGTCGTAGATATCGACCCGGCATCGAACCGCGTGACGATCGGAGAGCGATCGGCGTTGATGAAAACGAAATTGCGGGCGAAGCAGATCAACTTGCTTTCGTCGCGAGCGCGTGATGCGCGCGACTTGAAGTGCGTCGCAAAGATTCGATACAACTCCCCGCCGGCATCGGCGTCGCTAAACGTGGTGGGCGACGATGAGATTGAAGTGACGTTCGACGAGCCTCAAACCGCCATCACCGCGGGGCAGGCCGTGGTGTGCTTTGATGGCGATATCGTGCTAGGCGGGGGATGGATTGAAGAGGCGATTGAATAGTTGCCAGTTGTGATGTGACAATCGACGCGTTTTGATTCCTGATTTCTGAACCCTGAACCCTCACCCCTCAACCTGACCCTTCGACCCGCGTGTTCGCCTGCGGCTCACAGCGCGGCGTGGTTTGCTGGTGCGCGTTGTATTGCGCGATATATTTCTGTGTGCGCGAAGTATCAATTCATCAGACGCGATTACTCTGGCCAGCCTTCTTCACCGATCAGGGGAACAAAGCGGCATAGGCAAAGTTCGTCCTGTTCGAGTTTGTTGCCAATCCTCGTCACGCGGACGAGAGCTTGTTGCTGGCCGGGCCCGACGGGCAGGATGGCCATTCCGCCGTCGTTCAGTTGATTCATGAACAGCCGCTTGGGCACTTGCGGCGCAGCGGCGGTGATGATGATGCGATCGAACGGGGCTTCCTCGGGCCAGCCCAGCGTGCCGTCGCCGTGGCGGAAGCGCACGTTGCGGCAGCCGGCTTCGAACAGCCGATCGAATGCCTGATCGAGAAGCGGCTTGACGCGCTCCATCGTAAAAACATCTTTCGCGAGCCGCGATAAAACCGCCGTCTGGTAACCGCTTCCCGTGCCCAGTTCGAGCACGCGATGCGATGGATCGATTTTTAGCGCCGCCGTCATGAGCGCCACAATGTACGGCTCACTGATCGTCTGCCCGTGCCCGATCGCCAACGGGCGGCCGAGGTGGGCATTTTCCCGTTGCTGCGGGGGGACGAAGCGGTCGCGGGCTACGTGCCGCATGGCGTCGATCACGTCGGCGTCGCGGATGCCGCGTTCCAGCAATTGCTCGCGGATCATCTGCTCTGTAGCGGATTCGACTTGCAGATCATTCATGGGCGCCTCATATGCTGATTATACCATCGGCCAGCGGGCAATGCAGATTGATTTTAACCGCCGGCGGCCCGTCCCATATTGAATTGGTCGGCGGCGCGAAGGGACTGGTGACGCTGTAATTCAGTAAAAGTAAAAAAATGTGCTGTTTGCCGAACTTGGCGTGGCGGGTTAATATTTGGCTTCTATCGCCGAAGTAGCTCAATGGCAGAGCACCGCTTTCGTAAAGCGGGGGTTGTGGGTTCAACTCCCATCTTCGGCTTGAACGCAGAATCGCCAACAACATCAGGGTGATTCCGCACGTCAGAAGCTGCTCAAAACAACCCAAAAAATGGCCGCACATCACGTCCAGTATCCAGTCGGTATCCGGTCGATTCGCGAATCGACCCAAAGATACCGGCGATGCGATACCAAGACCTTCTGAAACTGAAGAGACAACACGAGTACCACATGCGGGGCGGGCTGCCTGATCTGGGTAAGCCGCACGTCAAAGCCGGGTATAGATTTGCCATCGGATACAGCCTGAAGGATGGCATCCGGGTTCCGGCAAGGTTTAACCTTGGACGTGACAAGCTGCGGGCGCAGTACGCCGCACGAGCTTTGTTCGATCTGTGGCTTGGTTCGCACGAACAAGGTTACGAAGTGCCGGAAGCCGAACACACCGTGCTTCCTGCCGACGCGCGGGAGCGGGCCTTCACCAAGGCGGACGATCAACTTGGTCACGCCGGTCGAATCGCTGCCGACTTTAACGCCGGTCAGCGTGGTGACTTTCCTTACGCTCCGACCATGAAATTGGTCGCCGTTCCCGTGACGGTCCCGGATGCGGAAGCTGCGAAGTACGCAGTGGACTCCTGCACTCAGTCGAACAGCTCCGCGGCAAACTCGGCGACGACCGATTCACACCCTGATTCATCAAAACAGAGATCGGCATCGGCTATCGCTTTGGAAGCGACCACGAGCATTGATCGTTTTCTGCGTTTCCTGTTTCTCGTAAGTCGACCCTTGCGTAAGAAGTCATCTGAAAACAGTTTGACTGAGCCAATCACAAAATCCGCGAAGCATCCACCTTCATTTTGGCGCAAAGAACGTAAAAAAGTTCAACCGGTGTCTTGTCACCCCGAGGCGACTGGACACCAATTGAACTTTTCCTGCGTTCGTGCGCTGAAAACGCATGCCAGGGCTGAAGCGAACGGACGCACCACCCGAAGGCGGGCCAATTGTACTGTCGCGAGAGCGCCATCAATTCGAAGGCTGGGTCGTCGCCGGCTTGCCGTTCATCCGCTTCAGCGACTGCAACAGAAAATTCGTGTCAGAAAATGGATCTCCGACGGTGCGTTTCCAGTGCACGCGGCCGTTCGCGTCGATGAGAATCGTCGAGTGCAACTCCATCTCCTCGAAGTCATCGTAAGACGTGAATCGACGGGCATTGTTGTGGTCGCGATCCGAGAGAAGATTGATCGACAGCTTGCCCAGCTTCTCCGAGGCCTTGTTTTTTTCGGGGGTTGTGCTGCTTACGGCTAGTACTACAGTAGCGCATCGTATTTTCGTCTCGCGTAGTGGCATCGCTTTGCG
>CAZXLA010000145.1:0-9731 GCA_964641895.1 uncultured Tepidisphaeraceae bacterium | reverse complement strand
CGAGCGCGACGGGACTCGAACCCGCAACTTCCGGATCGACAGTCCGGTACTCTAACCAATTGAGCTACGCGCCCTTTTTTCTGCGAGCCAAACAATTTAGTCGGGCTCGCGGCGGTGTCAAGGGGCGGGATGGTTCGAGGTTTTTTGGCTTGAACGGCTGGCGCTCGGAAAGCGGATGCTGTTCGTTAGACTCCAGTTTGACCAGCGGCGTGCCCGCACCGGCGACGCTCTGGCCGGTGGTTAGATTAATACTTCTTCCACCAATCGATCGTCTTCGATCCGCTTCGTCGCAAACGGGTTTGACGCGGGGGCGAAGCCGGGCAACAGGCGCGCACGCGGGAGATCCATTGCGATGGCCTGGCCGAAGTTGGCGGCGAGGGTGGTGAAATCGTTCAGGCTTACCGCTCCGTCGTAATCAAAGTCGCCGTTCGCCCATGTGCTGCCCAGGCCGAAACCGGCAGCGAGGCGGGTGAAGTCGTCCAGGGTCACGTCGCCGGTTAAGTCGGCGTCGCCGCCGAGGGTGTATCTTGCGACGACTGTGCTGCTGTCGACCGATTCGCCGGCGAACGAGAGCGGCGGGGTAAGCACCTCGGCGGCTTCGGCGAAACCGATGGCGTCGGCAATCGGTGAGGCGGCGGCGGTCGAGGAGTTCAACCCGTTGCCGGTCCACGCGCCGGCGGCGTAACCTGTTGCGAGCGCCGCCTGCAGCGCAGCAATCGGCGAAGCTCCGGCGTAATCGATGATGAGCGATCCATTGGTCAGATCAAACTTGCCCGCGCCGGCGAACGTCAGCCCGCCCGTGCGGAATAGTTTGTTCCCGCCGGCGCTAAGTTGCATGACACCCGCGCCGCTGATGGCCGCGGCGGCGATGTGCTGCGACGCGTTGAGCACGAGCGATCCGCCGGTGACGACGAAGGTGATCGTTTCATTCTGCGTGGCGGCATCGACGTCGTACGTCCATGTGCCCGATTGAACTTGCAGCGTGTTATCGCCCGGCCCGCCGATGAATGTCGGCGTGGCGGTCGAGCCTTGATAGGTGAGCGTATCGTTGCCGCCGTTGCCTTCGAAGCGAACGGATTCGGTATCGGTGTAAGAGATGGTGCGTCCGCCGACTTGGATGGTTGAGCCGGTGAATGTAGCGGCATCGGCGCCGCCCGCGCCTAAGAGAATGGCGGAATCGCTGCCGCCGGTTCCGCCGAAGCTAAGCCCGCCGGTGGGGACGGGGTTGCCGTTGACCAGATCGACGTAAAGCGTATCGGCGTTGATCGAACCCAGGAGATTGATCGCCGGCGTGGTGGCCACCGGCAGAGAAACATCGGGCACGCCGACGGCGGCGTTGGCTTTGTAGATCTCGATCGTATCGCCGGCGCCGTTGAGTCGCACATAGAAACCGGTGCTGCTTGAAATGACGCCGGTGCTGTTGCCGAAATCCCGGGCCAATACCTCGGCGGCGACGGCGGACAGGTTGTATGCGCCGCTGGCAGGGTTGGTGAACGAGAATCCACCGCCCAGCGCTTGCTGACGAATGACATAGTTGCCGGCCGTGAGGGGGCTAAAGGCGTATTGCCCGCTGGCCGGGGTGAGGATGCTCGGTTCGGTAAAGCCCTGGAAAAGCGACCAGGCGTTGAGCGTGCCGGAGTCGCCGCCGGCATCATCCGTAATCTCGAGTCGCCAAAGGCCATCGAGCGTTTGACCATTTAGCGATGCAAGGCTGCCTTCGGGTCGCCAGGTGCCGGTGACCGGGCCGATGCCCGTAGTCGTCGGCCAAGTCGTGACCGAGCTCGTCGCCGAGTCGAGCAGCGTGACGTTCATGCCGTCGGTGCTCTGGCCGTTGTCGGTGGTGAGATCGATGCGTGTGCCGGCGGGGCTGATGAGGAAGATATCCAAGTCGCCGGTGTACGTGTGGGTGATGTTCAGCCGCACGCCGATGTTGTTCACCGTGGCGAAACTTCCACTGATGTTGAGGTTGGAAAACCGCGTGGTGCGATCATCCGGCAACGCCAGCGGCGTGTTCTGGGCGAAATCGAAGTTGAGGTTATCGAACGTTCCGTTGTTGTTGGTATCGATAAACACGCGCGCCCCGGCGATGCCGCTTTCGCCGCCGTCGCGAATGCCGTTGCCGTTGGCGTCGTTATAGACGCTGCCGGCGATGCGAACGGCGGTGGTCACGCCAAAGTTATTGTTGACGGCACTGAGCGCCGTCGGCGAAATCGTCACATTAAACGCGCCGGCAGGCGCAGTCTGGCGCGTGCCGGCGGGGGGGACGATGCGAACGATGTAGTTGCCGTCGGCCAAGCCCGCCAGCGCATAAGTTCCGGCGGCGGGGGTGACACTGCTGGGTTCGCTGCCGTCGAACAGACCGTTGTTGTTTGAATCGAGGTATACCGTGACGCCGCTGCGGCCGGTTTCGCCGGCGTCGAAAATGCCGTCGTCGTCGGTGTCGGTGAAAACCGTGCCGGAAATGGTTGGGTTGACGAAGCCGAAGTCGCGGTTGGTGGCGATCGGCGTGCCGGCATTGAGCGTGACGGAGTACGATCCGCCGGCTGGCCCGGTTGGGCGCAGACCGGCCGGGGTGATCGACCGAACGGTGTAGGTGCCATCGGGCAACGTGCCGAACGCATACGATCCGGAAGCGGTGGTGACGGCGCTCGGCTCTGCGCCGTTGAGCGAGCCGTTGTTGTCACTGTCGAGGAAAACGGTCACGCCGGCCACGCCGCCTTCACCGGCATCGCGGGTGCCGTCGGCATCGGTGTCGTTGTAGACCGAACCGAAAATTCCCGATCCCGCAACGCCTTGCACAATCACCCGCGCGGTGGCGAGGTCGAACGCGTTTGGCGCGGGGTTGTCTGGAAGCCCGTTAGCGCCCTGGCTGTTGTCGGCCCAGACGGCGTGGAAAATGCCGTTGTAGAAGTCGCTGCCGGTCCAGTCGCCGAAGTCAATGCCGTTGGCGGCGCGGTCGTCGTTCGACCAGCCCAGCGTAATCGGGAAGTTCTCAAACGTCTGCCCGCCGTCGCCGCTCACGGCACCCCAGAATTGGGCATCATCATTGGCGACGGCATTGGTGCCGTTGGGAAGCACGCCGTTGTCGTTGCGCGCGTCATGCCAACTGAGTGCGATCGCGCCGGTCACGGAATCGACTGCAATCTGCTGCAAAAACTGGCTGCGAATAATGGCGGGGTTGTCGTCGTTGACGATGATCTCCGGCGTCCAGGTCGCACCGCTGTTGTCGGTGTAGCGAAGGACGATATCGAGGTCGTTATTTTCCGCGACTTTCTCCTGCGTGTAAGTGAAATACGTTCGACCGGCGAACGGCGTGCCGGGCGGGGCGACGGCGAAGCTCGGTTCGCTATCGACACTGCGACCGTCCTGCGCGGGGATGAAATCAAAACCGCCGACGTTGGTCGAGGGGTTAAACAGCGGCGAAGCCGTTCCGCCGCCGGCACCTTGCCATACGAGGGGCCCGAGGCCGTCGGGATCTCGCCACACGGGGTTGGTGGCCGGGCCTTGGCCGCCCGACGGCGTGGTGTAGGTGATGAGAATCGAACCATCGAGCTGCACGGCGATGTCGCCGAAGTTGCCGGTGCTGGCGGTCGTCGGAACATATTGTGCCGCCGTGAACGCAGTGGTCGTGCCCAGCCCGGTCGATTGCGCGCCGTAGCCGGCCACGCCGCTTGGCCCGCGCGCCTCGACCCACACCTGATTGTTGTAGCCGACATCAATTGCGGGGTTATCCCAGCTCCCGGTTTTGGTGTCGATCAGCGTCCAACTCGCGCCGTTTGTCGTTGACCGGGCGACGTAGTTGTTCGAGCCGCTAGGCCCGATATACGTCATGTAAAGGTTGCCGAACGAATCGTATTCCACGCGTGCATCACAGCAGGCGGTGGGCAGGCCGTCGCCACCGCCGGCAGCGATGGTCAGGGTTGTCCAGGTCACCCCGCCGTCATTGCTGCGCGAAGTAAATAATCCGTTGCTGGTGAGGTTGCTGACGGCGAAAACCTGGTTCGGGTTGGTGGGGTTGATGGCGATGTCGGCTTCGGTCTGGTTTCCGGCGGCGCGTGAAATATTCACCACTGGTCCGACGGTGATCGATGCTTCAGGCCCGCCTCCGCCAGCCCCGCCGCCCGACGCGTTGGAACCGCCGGCGACGAAAGTCTGCGACTTGGATGCGTTGTTAAGATTGGTAAACTCGTCGTAACCGCGGTCTTCAAGGTGCTTGACGGTTTGGCTGACGGCGTCGGTCACGATTGCCGATGAAAGCAACCGGCGCGATTCCATGCTTTCCATCGCCGCCCGAATGCTTCCCCGACCGCCTGCAAGGCCTAGCCGCCGCCGGTTTGCCTTTCCGCCGGTGGCCAGAGCATGAGTCCGCGCAACAACCTTCGTTACATCAACTAGCTTCATTTTTCTCTTCTCCCGAAACCAACGGCGCCAGGCCGCTGAGGCTTTTCTAAAATTCAGAATCCCGCGACGTGCAACACCAACCGCGCAGGGGCTTTAACGCGTGCCCCGCGCCAACGAGTGCCGTGCTTTATTCACGACTGTTGATGGTCGAACTTGACCCGCTTATCGAACTTGGCTTAAAGCGAGGTGAAACCGTGTTTGTAAAAAGACCGATCAAGACCCGGTAATGTAACGCGGCGCGGGCTGCGCGTCACGCATAATCTCCAGGGTTGTTTGAAAGGCGATGGTCGGGGCCGGGGCGAGGAACGCCAATCAAGGTTGCCGCGCCGCGAAGCCGCAAGCGACAACAGCGCCGAATCCCGATTCGCAACTGAGCCGCTTGCGGCTTAGCGGGTTTCAAAGGGCAATTTATCGAACGGCAGGTATTGAATTGACGTCAAATTATGCTCGACATTTGAATGAGTGTTCGGCAAATGGTTAAAAAGTTCGCATCAGCATGGGGTATGCCGGGGCGAACTTTGCCGAATGGTGCGGCCATGAGGGCGGCATCGCCGGAACGAACCGCCCAGAAAAAGTGATCGGCATCGATCTCATCAATCAGTGGCGGCACGCTTCTGGACACGCCACGCCGGAGCCGATTTGCGCGTCAGGTCGCCGAACCATCGTTCCACGCTGCTGAGGGACGAACTGCTCTGAAGCGATGGAACAACGTGCCGTCGGAGCAGCCTGACTAAACGTAACATGCAGGGAAATGCGCCATGCAGGACTTGAACCTGCAACCCGCTGATTAAGAGTCAGCTGCTCTGCCAATTGAGCTAATGGCGCTGCGGTGTCGAGCCACGTTTTATAAACGCTGCGGCGATGGTGTCAAGAAACCTCTTGATCCAGATTTTTGGATGGGTCTAATGCTCATTTATTACTTGACCAACAACTCAGATTAACACCAAGAGTCGAAGCAACGAACAAGACCCACAAGCCGCAGATGTTCGCACATGCAACTCAATCATTCGAGTGATTCCATCTTTAGCAAACATTCTTCGTTTCTTCGGTTCTTCGTGTTCAAATTAGTCTGTATCAAACGCAATCTGGGGACGAAGGGTCATCGCCAAACTGATGCGCTCGACTCTTTTGGATTGCGGATTTCTGATTGCGCGACTTTGTTTTGTTGCTCGCCATGCGCTTCAGCGATCCGATTTTCGATCCGCTATCCGCTTCACCTTGCCGCGGCGCTGGGTTGCGTGGCGGGGGTTTTTGCACCGGGTTCGATGTAGTTCACGCGGTCCACCACGTTGTAATAGTTGAACCACGACGCGGCGAGAATTTGCGACATCTGCGCGACCACGCTGTTGGCCTGCTGGGCCTCGGCCATGGCCATAAACTGCTCGGGGATGTCGCTGCGGACGTCCTGCAGTTCGGCCAGAAGTGCCCGCCCTTCACGCGGCAGTTCTATGACAATTCTGGGCGTGGGGTTGTCGGTGACGGCCAGCAAATCGAACGCCTGGCGCATCAGGTTGTTCTGACCGTCGCTGGTGATGAGCAAGCCGGGAATTTCTGCCGGACGGCCGAAGCGCAGGTCGGGCGTATCAATAATCGGCCGAGCGCCGGCGGCGGTGGCGAGGTCGGTTGTGGCGGCTTTGTCCAATGACTTTTTGGCGTCGGCGACGGCTGCGTCGTAGGCCCGGCGCGTCTTTAAGTCTGATTCGACTTGCGCTCGAACCTCGTCGAGGCTTTCGGGTTTGTGCGCCTTCTCGGCGCTGGTGAGGCGGAAGATGTAGACCGTCTGTGCGAAGTCGGTCATCGTCTGGCTGCGCTGGTAGAGCTTCAGCAAAAACGCCTGATCGCGGTCGGAGGCGGTTGCCGGCGCGAGAGGCTCGGCGCTGTTCAGGGCGTATTCGGCGAAGGGCGTCTGGCGGCCTTGCACCATCGCGCCGGCGTCGCGGATGCCGTCTAGTTTCTGCAAGTCGGCGATTGCGCGTGGTCGGTCGCCGAGGTTCACCAGCGTCGGGATGACGCCGAACTGTTTTTGAACGTCCGCCGACAACGCCTGCAGATAATCGAAGGTGTTGTAGGCGACCCCCAAAGCGGTAGCGGTCACCGGCGCGGTCGTTGGATCGGACTTGGCGTAATTGGCGTAGTCATTATTCATGGCGGTGACGATGCGCTGTTGGACGAGCCGCGCCAGGCGATCGATCTGCGGGGCGATCACCTGATCAGTCGCCGCCTGTTTCACCGCCTCGAAAGGCTGCGCACTGGGCGCAGTGGTCGGCTGCGTCGATGGTTGGGTCGATGGCTGCGTCGATGGTTGGGTCGATGATGGCGTGGTGGCGAACGTTTCTTTGTTGGCGTTGTAATACTTCCGTGCTTCCACTTCCCAGTAGTAGGCGCGGTCTTCAGGCGTAGCGCCGTTCTGGGGGTTATCCAACACCGCCCGGCGAATCTGGTCGCGGGCGATGGCGATGTATTGCAGCGTGACGCGGTCGGGCAGTTTGTAGCCGAATCCGAAGGCGTCTTCTTTCGTGATCGATTGGTCGGGCAGCAGGCTGGCGTATTTCTGGAACTGCTCGTTTAACTGCTCGGGCGTCGGAGCGGCAATGGTGCTGTCGTACGATTTGGCATCGAAGTTGACCAGCCGCAGTTTCATCGCCTGATACTGCATGGCCAGATCGGTGCGGCGCTGCGGTTCGGTGACTTTAATATCGCCGCGCGCGCGATTGAAGGCGGCGGCGACCGAAAGCACGTTGGTCAGCGCCTGCCGCGCGCCGCGGCCCTGGGCGCTGTCTTTCATGTTTTCGTACATCACCACGCGGCCGTCGGGCAGGCGGATGTTGATCCGCGCCAGCACGTCTTCGAGCATCTCCGGCGAAATGGTGGCGCCCATCTGCCGCGCTTCTTCGCGGAGCAGGTAATACAGAACCCGGTGTTCTTCGAACTGCGGGGCGGCGAAGCCCAGCGGGGTCGCGTCGATGAGCGAACCGAATTGCGGCTCGCCGTTCGGTCC
Source organism: uncultured Tepidisphaeraceae bacterium (assembly GCA_964641895.1). Lineage (GTDB taxonomy): Bacteria > Planctomycetota > Phycisphaerae > Tepidisphaerales > Tepidisphaeraceae > UBA2421. Next base: position 2,332 of record CAZXLA010000145.1, on the reverse strand, counting down.
GGTCCGCGGAATGAGAATCGCCTTCCGGACGTACTCGAACTCTCCCAACGCGTTTTGCACTTCGACGGCGTTTACCTTTTTTGCACCCATCGTGCCCATGGCCATGTTCCCCGGGTCGCACCCCTGGAACGTGCTGGGCGCGAGAAACGCCACCATGAGAAATACGGCAAAAACAGCCAGCAATCGTTTGTTGTGTTTCTGGATCCACTTGTACATGTAATTTGTTCTTTTGTTGCTGAAGTCCCGGGTCGATGCGGTCAGAGAAAATTAGCTGCCCTTGAATTAACTGCCCTTGATTAACTACCCTTGAGTCGTTCGAGCGCCTGCCGGGCCGAGGCGGCGACGGCTTCATCATCGGCAAACTGTAATGCCAGATCGGTGTAAAGTTCGACGGCGGCGGGCCGGTCGCCCAGTTGCTCGCAAATTGCCGCGGCGTGCGCCAGTGCCTGCGCCACGCGCGGCCGGCGCGGCTCGTCTTTGAAATGCGCGACCACGCGCATATACGCCAACGCGGCGTCCTGAAGTTTCGGCTTGTCGCCGGATGAAGCCAGGCCCAGCTTCGACGATGCGAGCAAAAACATCGCTTCGGCCTGCTGATCGGCTTCGGTAAACATCGCCCCGTCGGCTTCGATGGCGGCGATAGCCTGTGAATACTGCCTGCCGTCCACCAGCTTGCCCGCGGCCTGCAGTTTACGCCGAGCGTTGGCCGCACCGGCGGCGGGGTTGGCGGGATCGCGCGCCAGCAGCTCATCCAATTTAGCAGCGGCGGCGTTGGCGGCGGAATCGTCCTGACGGGCAACGTGCAGTTCAATCAGATAGGCCAGAAGCGCCGACGATTGCGCATCATGCAGCCGCGGCGTGGCGAGCGCCGCATTCACCTGAGCGACGGCGGTATCCAGATACGTCGAACCTTTGGCCGGCATCGCCGGCTTGCGACCGGCCGCCGCCGCCGGATCTTTCAGTAGCAATGCGATGTACGCCCCCGAAGCGGCATCAAACCGGCCCGATTTGCTCGACGCCTCCACCAGCCGCCCGGCCGCCCACTCGCGCACCCAGGGTTTGGCGCTGGACCGTGCTACTCTCTGATACGCATCAACGGCGTCATCAAACTTTCCCAGCGCCATCGCCTCTTCGGCCTGATTCAGCGCCGGCTCGTCATCAACGCTGATGCGCGAAATGCGCGCCAAATCCCGCGACGTTTCATTGCCATTGACCAGGAAATAGACGGTCGTCTTCTCAATCCGTGTGATCCGGGCCGAGGCGAAAATGGGGGCACCGGTGGGTTTGTCGAGCCAGATTTGGTCGGCAAAAGTTGATGCGTGAGCCATGAAAAGTGCAACAACAGTGCTCCCCGCGATCAATGATCGCCCCGCACGCACGGCTTTTTGGCTGTTGCCTTCTCGCTGCATTCTTCATCCGTTCACATTGAGGGCGGAGCGCTGCTTAGTTCGCTACGGCGCCGCACGCTGCTGCAGTATCTTCGCGGCACCCCTCTGCGTCAAAGTCGTTGAAGCGGATGGGAATCGGGGGGTCGAGCGCTCACTTGTGGTATTTGCTGGACGACAAATCCAGATTGACACGAAGGAACGAAGTAGACTAATCGGCCGCAGATGTTCGCGGATGCACTTCAATCATTCGAATGATTCCCAACATTCTTCGTTTCTTCGCTTCTTCGTGTTGAAATTGAATTGTATCAAACGCGATTTGTCGCAAGAAGACGAACCATCGCCAAATTGATGCGTTAGCCCCGAATCGAGTCGCTGCTGCGCGCCGCTCGCGGTCCCGATAAACTGCTGAGCGATTACGAATCAACTACGTCGTCGACAATGCGACTCACCGAAAACATCCGTTGGACGCAAACGCGTCCGGGCAGCCGCACGTCAGGCGCCGCGCCGCCGGCGGGGTCGATTCATCGACCCTGCAACCGCCAACATCGCAAGCTCAATCGAAGCAGGCTCCGGAATACTCCCCCGTAACACCCTAAAACGGTGATTGTCCCAGGCGCCCCGAAACAGGAACGGAAAAAATTTGAAAACCGAACCCTGAAAACCGTAAAACATTAATCGACAAGAGCTTAAATCAAACCGAGCCCCCAAAAACCGGTTCCTAACCGGTTCCCAAGCGGTTCCAAACCGTTCCTAAACCGTACCTTTTTAGTCCCCTGCGGTACGGAAACCGTACTCGACGCCCCCATCGGCCACGCCCGCCGTCCGGTCCAGCCCGATTCCTGACCTCTCTCCTGCCCCCTGATTCAATCCTGTCGTCCTGACCGTCCGAACATTTCATCGGAACCGGACCTTTTCGGACATCTCACGCTAGATTTGATCCGCGG
>CAZXLA010000144.1:0-9739 GCA_964641895.1 uncultured Tepidisphaeraceae bacterium | reverse complement strand
CTGACGAGTCAAATTATTGGACTCAAAATCCGAATACGACCGATACAAATTTAGATCACTGGAGGCTTCGATGTTGCGTCAGATGTTCTTCGCACACTTCTTTCTCATTTCTTGTGCCATCGCCGTAGCGGGGCCGTCATCCTTTTACTCGGTTCGACAGCTGGCAGTTCCCGCCAATACGATTCAGGCGCAAGGGTCGGCAATTAATAATCGCGGTGATGTTGCCGGCGGTGCCATCCTGAACGACGGTCGCCAAGTGCCTGTCATTTGGCCAGCTGCGGGCGAGCCGATCGTCTTGTGGTCAATTGAGGGCTATGCCACAGACATTAACTCCGCCGGCGTCGTAACCGGACACATCGCCGAAGGAATCGGGCGAAACAGTTTCCGCTGGGATGCGGGAGTCGTAACCCCATTGCGTGACACCCGGGGATTTGTCGTCGCGACGCGAATCGACGAATCTGGTCAAGTCTACGGAAATGTAAACAACGGAGGTCGGGATGTAACTGCCGCGGTAGAAGGTGCCGATGGGATGCGCCTGCTGGCTGGCGTGGAAAGGACGACGTCAATCACAGGCGTGAACCGCGCGGGCGTGATAGTCGGAAAGTACCATGACGGAATTCAAAGAGGCGGTTTTATCGCCGAACCCGGTGGAGTAATGGCCCCATTCGACTCGCGAGGCTTGCTCGACTTTGTTCCGTTAGGCATTAACGATGGCAGCTTCGTTGTCGGAAACGCCATACGCGAGATCAGGCGAGCAGCCGTTTTCTCACCGCAATTCGCCGGGTTACTGCCCATCCCCGATGGCTTCAACCGAAGTTACGCCGGGGCAATCAATAATCGCAACCAAGTCATCGGGGGAGTACGCGAGGTTAACGGATTCGACGTTCGCCCGGTGCTTTGGGATTCCCCGTTTGAAATGCCGCATGATATTAACGAATTGATCGATGAACCGGCGCGATGGAGAATTTCGACATTATACGACATCAACGATTCAGGCACAATAATTGGAGAAAGCGTACGAAACGGCCGCACTTCTCCAGTGATCCTTCAGTCCGCCACGGCCGTTCCCCTTCCCCCGTCGGCATTCGCGGCGTTGACCGCGCTGCCGATGTTTCTTGGGTGGAAGCGATTTCAGAAGCGATAACTGGACTGACCCGAACATGAAAAATCGCGTCGGTCGGAACATCCATCGTTCTCGGCCGACGCGGTCACTTGGCTTGGGTTCCCTCGCCCGGTACGCCGGGAGAGGGTTAGGGTGAGGGTACTTTCATGGCGGCGCAGCGATTTGTTTCGCTCTAGCGCGAAGGCGGGAAGTGCCTTCGATATCGACGCCGCAAAACTTGCCAAAACAACCCTCCCCCCAACCCCCTCCCTGAGTACATGGAGGGGGAGTCTTCACGCCGCTTCGCTTTGCGGCATCGGGATCGACTTGGGCGCGATCCGCTGCGTCTGCTGGTTGCGGCGGATTTCGGCCTTTTTGATTCTTCGCGTTCGGCCGACGGTTTGTTGCTCCACACTCGCGCGTTGGCCGGGGTTATCGTTGGCGACCTGGATCGCCTGCGCGGCGTCGTCGGCGAAGAGGTCGGCGCCGATTTCTTCGCTTAAGCCTTCGGCGCGTTTGTAGATTCCGCCGCAGCACATGATTTGCAGGTTCGGCAGGGCGTTCACCTCGCGGATGTAATCGATCATTTTTCGCACCGCCGGCATGCCTTGCGGAAGCGTGGCGAAGAAGATGAGCAAGTCCGGACGGAACTCGCCGGTGAGCTTGAGGATTTCATCATCCGGCACGCCGGCGCCGGTGAATTTGACGGTGTAGCCGGCGGATTCGAACAGGTCGGCGCAGATCTGTCCGCCCAGCTCTTCGGGTTCGGCGTTGCCGCAAACGATGAGGGTTTTCTTGCCGTTGTTCTCGCCACGCGGCAGTTGGGCGCTCAGTTGGTCGGTCACGCTGCGATTCAGCCGGGTGGCGAGGTTGAGCTGCGTGATGCTGATGCGGTCTTCGCGGTAGAGGCTCTGCATGCGTTCCATCGTGGGGTAGACGAGGTTGACGAGCAGATCGTAAGCGGACGTTCCGTCGGCGACGGCGCGTTCGACCGTCTGCCGGGTCGCCTGGCGATCGCCGGCGAGCAGGAGATCGAGATAGTTTTTCGTGAGGATCGAACCGACGGGGGTGATAGTGGCATTCGACATGTGTGAAATTGCTCCCGGCGGAATGGGTCTTCCCTGAACTCCCACAATCGCCAAATTAACATTTAGGAGCGTCCGTGCCCCGGATTATCTGGGTCGCATGTTAACATAGGTAACTTGCGTTAACAAGAGGATCGGATGGACGGGCGAAAATACTTTACCCATTTTAACATCGGGTCTTTCGACAGACCTATCAACAGCCCGTTAAGTTGCTATTAAACAAACACTTATCACAAATTCGCCGAGGAGTTGTCCGCAGATCAACGCAAATTAACGCGGATTCAGGAAATTGCTCAAAGACAAATTCCGCAGGCTGGACTTTCGCGGACGTCGGCGTCGTACTAAAGACGAAGGGTTTTGAACCGCAGATTGCGCAGATTGACGCAGATTGGAAGAGTGGTCTACCAACTTCTTATCTGAACTCTTCTCTGAATCTGCGGTAATCTGCGTTAATCTGCGGATAACCCTCTTCGGATCGGGAGTAATGGATAAGCGCTGGGTTTACTTTTTCGCCGACGGCAATGTGCGGCGGGGGCCGTTCACACTGGAGCAGCTTCGCGGGTATCCGCTGCAGGCCGACAGCATGGTTTGGCGCGACGGCATGCCCGCGTGGAGCACCCTGCGCGACGTGCCGGAGTTGTGGGCGATCTTCGCCGAACGCATGGTCGAGCCGCCGCTGGCTTATGCGAGCGCCGACGTGCCTAAGTCCGTGATCGCGCCGGGCGCGCCGGGCATCCCGCAAACGCCGTTCTTCGCGCCGCCGCCCATCGATGCAACTCTGAGTTACGCGCCCGCCGATTTCAAACCCGCCGGCGGGGCGGCCATTACAAGCCTGATCACCGGCATTGCGGGCGTGGTGTGGTGGTGTTTGCCGGGGTCGTTGATCGTGGCGGCGCCGCTTTCGATCGCCGCCATCGTGTGCGGGGTGATCGGCCGAAAAAAGGCCCGCCGTCAGGAAGCCGGTGGAGCGGGGATGGCGGTGAGCGGGATTATTCTGGGAAGCGTAAACTTGCTGATCGGAGTCGTCATCGTATCCATCGTCGGCGTCTTCGTGGCGGCGGCGATTAATCAAGGTTCGCGGCGCAACGTGCCGAACCCGGGGCCGGGACCGACGTCTGTACCGGCAGCGCCGCGCTGAACAGGAAACACTTTTCTCCGCAGATTAACGCGGATTAACGCGGATAAATTTCGCTGAAGTAATCGACCTGTGTAATGCAGAATGCAGGGTACCGACGAATTGGAAGAATTCACGGGCATGACGAATTGTCTTTCTTATCTGCGTTAATCTGCGGTTTACACCTCTTCGACTTCAACTCATCTTCACCATGATCGACCGCCACGAACAATTAAAAAACGTCCGCCATATCGTCGTCAAGCTCGGCTCGCAGTTGCTGAGCGATAAATCGAACCAGCTCGACGCGGCGTTTGTGGGCAAGGTGGCGGGGCAGGTGGCGGCGCTGGGCAAGGCGGGCAAACGGGTCACCATCGTGAGTTCCGGCGCGGTGGCCTCGGGTCTGAAAGTGTTGGGGTTGACGAAGCGCCCGCGCGACCTTGCCACGCTGCAGGCTGTGGCGGCGGTGGGGCAGCGGCGGTTGATGGACGCGTGGGCGGATGCGTTCGAGCCGTTTGCGTTGCCGGTGGCGCAGATTCTGTTGACGCGTGAAGACATCGACGATCGCACGCGGTTCTTAAATCTGCGCAACACCATCCACGCCATCCACGAGTTGAACGCCGTGCCGATCATTAACGAGAACGACACCATCAGCACCGACGAGCTGGTGCGCATCACCTTCGGCGATAACGACATTCTGGCGGCGCTGGTGTGTCAGGCGCTGCGCGCCGATCTGCTGGTGCTCATGACAGTGGTCGACGGCGTGCTGGATGCGCACGGCAAGCCGCTGCGCACTGTTACAAAAATAGAAGATGCCCAGAAACTGCTTCGCACCGACAAGAGCGCGCTCGGCAAAGGGGGCATGAACAGCAAACTGGTGGCGGCGCGCATGGTCACCAGCGCCGGCGAGGCGATGATCGTCGCGGACGGGCGAACGGCGGATCTGCTGCCGCGCGTGCTGGCGGGGGAAGAGATCGGCACGTTCTTCGTCGCGCGGTCGGGCAAGCTCAGCGGGCGCAGCCGGTGGATCAGCGCCGCCCGACCGGCGGGGACGATCGTGGTAGACGACGGCGCCGCCATCGCGATCACCGACAAAAACAAAAGTTTGCTTCCCGCCGGAGTGGTCCGGGTCGAAGGCGATTTCGCCCGCGGCGATGTGGTCGCCATCACCACCGCCGCCGGGAGAACGATCGCGCGCGGGCTGACCAACTACGCATCGGTCGATGCGGCAACGCTGTGCGGCAAAAAGACCGCCGAAATCCGGCAACTGCTGGGGCCACAGGCTTACGAAGAAATCGTTCACCGCGATAATCTGGTGACGACGTAAACTCATTCAATGCCGGTTCACCCCAGAGGCGCAGAGGCCGCGGAGGCGCCCCTGAACTTCCCCCTTCTGCTACTCCGGGAGGGCGAGCGTCACGAGTTCAGGCTCGAAGAATTCAAAGGAAAATCGGTCGGGCCTAACCTACCATCACCTCTCGTGTCTGATCCTGCGGTTCCAAATTACGGGAGGCATTTTATGAAGTATGCATTGCCAATCGTGTTCGCGTTGCTGATCGCGCCGGCGGTTTCGTTGGCGGGAGATCGTTGGGACAGCGGGAATCGTGGCGGCGGGGACCGTGGCAGCAGGTCGGACCGCGGGTATCGCTATGATCGCGGCGAACGGTACTCCGATCGTGGAAACTCTCGCTCGCGCAGCAGCTTTGGATTGAGCTTTGGTTTCGGCAACTCCGGCTACCGCGACAACAGCTTCGGGTCGTTAAATTATGGATACAACCGCGGGGGATACAACCGCGGACGATATTACGACGACTGCTACCGCCCGCCGGTGGTGTATCGCGAATCCTACGTCTGCCCGCCGCCGCGGTATGAATACTCGTCGCGCTATTACGATTCCCCGCCCGCGCGGGTCTACGTCGCGCCGGCGCCGCGTGTTTATTACTACCATCCGGGCACCACGTACTACTCCGGCGGATCGAACTACTCGGGCAGCGCGTATTATTATCGCCGGTAAAATTCAAACGACAATTCAGCAACCGCGCCGCCCGGCTCAAGGGGCGGCGTCTTTTTGTTTGATGACTTGATACCGGGCGCGTCACTCCCCCTAGCTCCCTCCCGGAGTACCAGGAGGGGGAAATTCTGCTGCTTGATGAGTCCCTGATCCGCCCATCGCCCGCGCTTTGATCACCCGTGCCGGGTTCCCACCGACCACCATGCCCGCCGGCACGTCTTTCGTCACCACCGCGCGGGCGGCCACGACGCTGTTGTCGCCCACCGTCACTCCCGGGCCGATGAATGCGCCCGCGGCGATCCATACCCCGCTGCCGATGACGTTGGTCGGCCGGACCAGGGGTAGATCGGGCATGGTGTGGTCGTGCGTTCCGCCGCAGACGTAGACGTCCTGACTCAATACCGTGTGGTCGCCGATTTTCATCAGGCCGAGGTTGTATAGGGTTACACGGTCCGACAGCGCGCAGTATTCACCGATTTCGAGCAGCCACGGGTGGAAGATTTCGACGGTGCGGGGGATGTGGCACTTGCCGATCTTGGCGCCGAACAGTCGAAGCAGCGTTCGCCGCATGGCCGAACCGCGCGGCACGGGCAGGCGGAAGAGCAGCACGTACGCCGCCCGCCAGAGCAGCCGCTTGATGTACCAGCTTCGCGGATAAGGCGCCCGGGCGGTTTTGTCGAGCGTCTGGAAGATGGTCGGCGTAGGGGGCATGGTGGTTACGCGTCGCGTACTAATTGATCGGCCAACCCGATTGTACAACGTCGGCACGATGATGGCCGAGAGTGATCAATCCATCACCACGCGTCCGATATCTCGCCGCCGGCTGCACGATGCCGTCTCAAACGGTATACTGCGTCGCGTAATGACTACCCAGAGTGTTCATGCGGATGGAAGCACCGGATCGTCGGCGAACGGGGGGCGCGTGATGGTGGATGTGCTGATTCAAACCTACAACGAAGAAGAAAACCTACCTCATGTGTTGGCCAGCGTGGCAAACTGGGCAAACCGTATTTTTATCGTCGATTCCGGATCGACCGACGGCACGCAAAAAATTGCCGAGGCGGCAGGGGCGACGTTTGTTTACCACGAATGGGAAGGGTACGCCGGCCAGAAGAACTGGGCGTTGAATAACCTTCCGCTGCAATCGGATTGGACGCTGATCCTCGATGCCGATGAAGCGCTCACGCCGGAGTTGCGCCAGGAGATCAGCAACATCGCTTTGCGCGATCCGGCCACCGTCGCCGAGGCGGGTTTGTATCTCAACCGCGTGTTTCTGTTCATGGGGCGCAAGATCTGGCACTGCGGCTACTTCCCCAGCTGGAATCTGCGGTTGTTCAAACGGGGTAAGGCCCACTACGAAGACCGCCTGGTACACGAACACATGGTGGTCGACGGCGCCACCGGCTATTTGAAGGGGCTGATCCTGCACGAAGACCGCCGGGGGCTGGAACACTTTTTTGCCAAACACAATCGATATTCCACGCTCGAGGCGCGCGAATTGTTCGAGCGGCCCGAACCGTGGCCGGGCCTGCGCGCATTCTTCAACGACCGCGTGCGCCACCGGCGGTTTCTTAAGAGCCGCGTATTGCCCTATCTGCCGATGACGTGGACGCTGCGACTGATCTATATGTACGTCCTGCGTCTGGGCATTCTCGACGGGCGGGCCGGCTGGCAGTTGAGCAACTTCATCAGCACCTACGAGTTCTTCATCCAACTGAAGTACCAGGAATTGATGCTGCTGCGCGGCACCCACCACGCCGACCGCAATCGACTCGCCCTGCCCGAAGGCACGGTCACGTTCCCCGAACAATCCGGCGTCTCAACATCATCGGAGATCGTCGAGTTTCGGGTTGCCTCGCCGGCCACCCCGCGCGTGGTGCTCGAGCCTGCGTTGCACGAGGCCAGCACCGGGCATCTGCTGACCCAATCAACCGAGATGGAGATCGGCGTCGAGCGCGCTCGGGCGCCGATTTCGGTCATCATTCCCACGCTGAATGAAGCATCCAACCTGCCAAGCTGCCTGGAGCACCTGAAGTGGGCCGACGAAGTGGTGGTCGTCGACTCCGGCTCGAGCGACGCCACCGCCGAAATCGCCGAGCAGCACGGGGCCAAAGTCGTTCAGTTCAAATGGAACGGGCAGTGGCCTAAAAAGAAAAACTGGGCATTGCGGCACGCGCCGCTGAAAAATGAATGGGTGCTCATCGTCGACGCCGACGAATGGATTACCGCCGAACTGGCGCGCGAGATTCAGCAGATCATCAGGAACCCGACGAATGTGGGTTACTACATCAACCGCAAGTTCATCTTCATGGGAAAATGGATCAAACGATGCGGCTACTACCCGAGCTGGAACATGCGGCTGATCAAACGCGGCTTCGGCGAGTACGAACAACTCACCGGCATCGGCAACACCGGCAGCGGCGACAACGAAGTGCACGAGCACATCGCCACCCACGGCAGCGTGGGTTACCTTGATGAAGACATGCTGCACTTCGCATTCCCCAACATCCACACGTTCATGGAAAAGCACAACCGCTATTCCAACTGGGAAGCGGCAGTTCAGTTCAAAGGCGTGGAGCACGGCGCGTCGGTGGTCGGCAACGAACAGCTCACCCGCCGGCGGCGATTGAAAACCCTCTCGCGCAAGCTGCCGTTCCGGCCCACGCTGCGGTTTCTTTACAGCTATATCTGGCAAGGCGGGTTTCTCGACGGCATTCCGGGCTTTGTGTTCTGCCGGCTGCTGGCGATTTACGAATATCTGTCGGTGTCGAAGTATTATGAACTGAAGCGTGCCCAGACCGATGCGCTTCACTCTCGCTCGGTGGGCGCCAGCCCGATGATGAGCTGGAAAGACCCTTCCACCACCAAAAAGAACGGTCAGTCTGTCGCCACTGCAGAATCAGCCAAACCTTGAACATGCCTGCCATTCGCAACGTCAGCCCGTATTCCCGCAACGAGAAGATTGGTCGGCTTCTCTGGTCGATCGTCCAGGCCACGGCGTTTCGAGGGTCGTTCCACACGTGGTACGGCTGGCGCGCATGGCTGCTGCGGCGGTTCGGCGCGCGGCTGGGGCGAAACGTGCGGGTGCGCCGAACGAGCCGCTTCGAAATCCCCTGGAACCTTGAAATGGGCGACGATGTTTCGATCGGCGATGACGCGATCATCTATGCGCTGGGCCCGGTGAAGATTGGCGCGCGATCGTTCCTCAGCCAGCATGCGCATTTGTGCGCCGGCTCACACGATCACACGTCGCCTGATTATCCGCTGCTGCGCCTCCCGATCGAAATCGGTTGCGATTGCTGGATCGCCGCCGACGCATTTGTGGGCCCGTCGGTGAAAGTGGGCGATCGAACCGTGGTGGGCGCGCGGGCCAGCGTCTTTTCCGACCTGCCCCACGACGTGATCGCCGCCGGCAACCCCGCTAAGCCGATCAAGCCCCGGGTGTTCCACGGCGGCGAGGCGGCGCGCTCATGATTCGCGTGCTGCACGTCATCTCCAGCCTCGACCCGCGCGCCGGCGGCCCGGCGGTGGCGATCAAAGGCTTCGCCGCGGCGCAAAAGCAGTGCGGAATCGAGCCGGTCGTTATCGCCACCTACCGCGACGGCGAATCGGATTCGATCGCCGCCGACTTAATCCGCCAGGGGATTACCGTCAGCCGCATCGGTCCGGCGGGCGGGGCGTTACGCCGGCACTCACAGATCGTTCCAAAGTTAACCGAACTCATCGCCGCAGCCGATGTCGTGCACATTCACGCGTTGTGGGAAGAGATTCAACACCAGGCCGCCGTGGTGGCGCGAAGGCTGGGCAAGCCGTATATCTATCGCACCTGCGGCATGCTCGACCCGTGGAGCCTGGCGCAAGGCAGGCTCAAGAAAAAACTTTACATGCGCTGGCGCATGCGCGCCAACCTGCAAGGCGCCACCGCGCTGCACTTCACCGCCGAGCTGGAGCGCGACCTCACCGCGCCGCTCAAGCTTGCTGGGGAGTCGATTATCGAGCCCAACGGGCTGTCATTCGCCGAGTTTGAAAACCTCCCCGCGCGGGGAAGCTTTCGAGCGCGTTACCCGCAACTTGGCAACCGGCTGGTGGTGCTGTTCCTCAGTCGAATCCACAAAAAGAAGGGGTTGGACCTGCTGATCCCCGCATTTGCCGCAGCCCAGCGGCGCGGCGCGGCGCTGGTGATCGCCGGGCCCGATGATGTCGGCTACGGGTCGGTTATGAAGAAGCTGGCCGACGATCGGGGCATCGGCGGCGACGTGATCTTCGCCGGCATGCTGCATGGCATCGACCGCCTTGCCGCCATGAATGATGCCGACCTGTTCGTGCTGCCCAGTTACCAGGAGAACTTCGGCATCGTCGTCGTCGAAGCGATGGCCACCGGCCGGCCGGTGATTATCAGCGACCAGGTCAACATCCATCGCGAAGTGGTC
>CAZXLA010000143.1:0-9899 GCA_964641895.1 uncultured Tepidisphaeraceae bacterium | reverse complement strand
CAAAGCGATGCCACTACGCGAGACGAAAATACGATGCGCTACTGTAGTATTAGGGTGGCCGCGTTCAATCGACTGATTTGCCAACGTCTTTTGCTTTTGCGGGTCGCAGGGAGCGGATTGTTACACGATCGCCGGCAATCGACTGCAACGCCGGCGACGCAGCCGAAGGTCCTACCGTCCGTCACAGTGACGAACAAATCGCGTCGGCCGATGAGTTGGCTCGAGTTTCGCCTGCGGGCGCGTCGAACGGCGGCGGGGCGACTTGCGAGTGGATGAGACGCGGCGTGCCTAGCGTAAGCCATTATCCATCAGGACTCATCCGCTTTCACGTCGCCTATCACTACGATCCGCAGCCTTGGGCGTCGCGAACCTCTCAAGTTCGCGCCGCAATGCGACTTCTTTCGCCCTTTCAGGGCTTTTCGCTTGTCGATCCCGACCCAGGGCTTGCGCCCTAGGCTATTGTCTTTCGCCGCTTCGCGGCTGGATGCAGGCGTGCTCAGCCAGTGCGGCCGTGTTGTCTGACGGGGCGTTGCATCCCAGCCGCGAAGCGGCGGCAGAAAGTAGCCTGGGCCGCAAGCCCCAGGAACCGGCGTACACCACGGTAAGCCCCGAAGGGTCGCAAGAATGTCGGCGGCGCGGGTTTCATCATGGCGTTCGACGACGGGGGGTTCGACGACAAGCCGATTGAAGGACGGGCCGGCGGGCTGATCATCGATTCGCAATCCAACGCGTGCAGTCGCCGAAGTGCCATCACGATGCAGCGATTCTGTCGCCCGTTCCGGGCTGGTACGCGCTCACTTGAACCCAGGGCTGACGCGCTGGGCTACTCTCTTTCGGCGTCTTCGCGGCTGAGGAGGCAGATGCGGATGCAACCATGGTATGACCTCCACCAGTACTTCTCGGCGGTTGTCAATTTTCAGTGTTACGGGTGAATCAACAAGAGGTCGATACCGAGAAATGCGAAGTAGTGGTGCGCAGCGGGCGTGCTTTACTTTACAGGAGTGCCGGTGTGCTTGGCCCGCCATAGGAACCTTCACCCCGGCCCTCTCCCGGGGTACCGGGCGAGGGAGCTACGCCGCCGTGCGCTTGCGTTGCACGCGCTGCGCGAGCATTTGCTCCATCGCCACGCCATCGAGCGGCTTGGCGAAGTAATATCCCTGGCCGAATTCGCAGCCGAGTTCGCGTAGCCGCTGCAGTTGCGCGTCGGTTTCGATCCCCTCTGCCGTCACGGCCATTTCTAGATTGTGGGCCAGGCTGACAATGGTTCGCACGATCTCGTCGCCTTGGCCGGGCGTGTCGATCATTTTTACAAAGCTGCGATCGATCTTCACCACATCGATCGGAAATTTGTGCAGGTAGCTCAACGACGAGTAACCCGTGCCAAAGTCATCGAGGCTGATGCGCAGATTCATCCGCTTTAACTCATCGAGCATGCCCTCGGCTTCGTCGCGGTTGTTCATGATGGCGGTTTCGGTGATCTCGAGCTTGATCAGATCGGCCGGAAGTCCGCTGGGGACGATGATCTTGAGCAGGTCATCGACCAAGTCGGCCTGCGCGAACCGGCGGGCTGACAAGTTGACCGACAGCGCGATGGGCGACTGCTGCCCGTATTTACGATTCCACTCGGCCAATTGCCGGCACGATTTGGCCATAACGATCCGCTCGATCGGCGCGATAAGCCCGGTTTCTTCCGCGATGGGGATGAACTCCATCGGCGGAACCAGCCCGCGATCGGGGTGACGCCAGCGGACCAGCGCTTCGACCGAATCGATCGACCCGGTGTGCAGCGAAAGGATGGGCTGGTAATGCACCTCGAATTCATCGCGATCAATGGCGCGGCGCAGGTCATTCTCCATCTGTAGCTGCTTGACGACGGTGGTGTGCATGTCGGCATCGAAGACCTGGTGCCGGTCTTTGCCGCCGCGTTTGGCGTGGTGCAGGGCGATGTCGGCGTCGCGGAGCAGGTCTTCGTGCTTGTCTTCTCCACCGCGGCTGAGGGCGATGCCGATGCTGCTGGTGACAAACACCTCGGTGCCGTTGAGCACAAAAGGCCGGGCCAGTTCTGCCTGCACGCGGGCGGAGATGGCGTCGGCGTCGGACGTGGCGCGCACGCCTTCGGCCACCAGCACGAACTCATCGCCGCCGGTGCGGGCGACGGTGTCGGCCGGGCGCACACATTCGCGCAGCCGCCGCGCGAACTCCACCAGCAACTGGTCGCCGCCGCGGGGGCCGATTGATTCGTTGATGGTCTTGAAGCGGTCGAGGCCGATGCAGATCACAGCGAAGCGGTAATCGTTCTCGCGGCGCGACCGGGCGATGGAATGATCGATGCGGTCATTGAGCAGCGCACGATTGGGCAGGCCGGTAAGCGAATCGTGCGTGGCTTCATGAAGCAGCTTTTCGTTGGCCAGCTTCTGTTCGGTAATGTTGTACATCAGCCCGTGGATCATCACGGGTTTGCCGTTGCCATCCTGAACCACGACGCCTTCATCACGAATCCACACCGTGCGGCCGTCGCGGGCGATCATGCGATACTCGACGCTCAGCGGTTCGCCGGTCCGCTGGGTGTGCAAGTCGGCGTCGATGGCGGTGGTGCGGTCGTCGGGGTGCAGATGATCGAACCAGAAACCCGCATCTCTCGTCCAATCCGACGGCTCATACCCGAGGATGGTGCGAATCTGCGGGCTGGCGTAGTGGCATTTTTCAACAGGCCCAAACTCCGCCGCGTAGATGATCGCCGGGACACGCTCAAGCATGAGCGCGGCGATGCCTTCGGAATCGCTGATTTCATTCGATGCCGTGAGTTCGAGTTCGTAAAACGCCGCATCAAGCGCGTGGAGAAACGCATCCGCCCCCTGAGGCAGTCGGCCAATGGTGTCGGCGTGATCGCCGAGAACTTTCTGCAACGTCGGATGCATAACGACAGTCACCGGGATCGCTCGCTTGAGGCGACAAATGGTGCCTCGGCGCTTGCGACCGTCGTAATAAAAGTCGGACTGAACGCAAGCCCGCTTGATCAATCTGGGGCACTTCAATTCGTCCGAGTAACGCAGGTGTGAGGCCGCGGACGATTCAAACGATGGCGCGACGCAAACAGCGAGATTATCGGATGATCGACGTTACCAATCGAGCGTCCCTAAAAAGGCGGCGGCGAGGTCGCGCACGGGCACCTCGGCCACGACGGCATCGCGGGTGGATATGCGCAGTGTCGGAGCCTCGGCCACCTCACCGAGCGCGATGAGTTCCACGCCATCGTGCTGCAACGCGGCACGGCTTTCCGCAAAGGATTCGCGCGGCAGTTCCACGAGATACGCACCGGGCATTTCGTTAAAAAGCCAATCAGTGTCGTGGGGTTGGTAGTCGAGTAAACCCAACCCGAGGTCGGCGGCAATACACATCTCCGCCGCCGCCGTCAGGATGCCGCCGTCGCTTACATCGTGGCACGCGCGGACCAGCCCTTGCGCGATCGCTCCGGCAAGCACGCGGTGAACAGTGGCGAGAGAATGAAGTTCAGTTGTCTTTGATTTGATCAGCCAGAGGGAATTGCCCGGCTGTTTCAGATCCATTGTTATGCACTTCCGCACGTCATCGATCACTCCAATCGTGCTGATGAGCAGCGTGTTGGGGATGCGCGTGACCTTGCCGGTTTCGGTGTCGGTGAACTGGTTGTGCAGCGAATCCTTCCCGCTGATAAACGGCACGCCATAGGCTTTGGCGGCGTCGTAACATGCTTCGCAGGTGCGAACGAGCGTGCCAAGTGTGCGCTCGTCGTCCACGCTCGGCCAGCAGAAGTTGTCGAGCATCGCCAGCTTGCGCGGATCAGCGCCGACGGCGACGGCATTGCGAATCGCTTCATCAATCGCCGCGATAGCCATCGCATAAGGGTCTTCGATGTGCGGCGCCAGGCCGCAAGCGATCACGACCCCTTTGTAAGAATTGAGTTTCGGCCGAATGACCGATGCATCGCTCGGACCGCGCTGCAGGGGGCCGATCAACGGTTTAATCACGCTGCCCGCCTGAACCTCGTGATCGTACTGCCGAATGATCCAGTGTTTGCTGGCGATATTCGGATGCGCGAGCAACCCGAGCAGCCGCGATTTTAAGTCGCCTGTTGTCGGGGTGAAATTCATCACGGGTTGGAAGCCCGTGCCACTGTTAACGATCGCCCGCCGCGTGGGCATGGGAATGCCGTCGTGCAGAAACGCCATCGACATGCGGCCCACTTCGGTTCCGGCGTAGTTCAGAAGCAGTTCGTTGTTTTCCGTGCCGAACGTGCCGATGACGGTCGCTTCGACGTCTTCGCCCGCCGACAGATTGAGCAGCGCGGCAACCTGCGATTGCGGCACCGCCAGCACCATCCGCTCCTGCGCTTCGCTGATCCAAATCTCGTCGTAGCGCAGCCCGGCGTACTTGAGCGGGACTCTCTCCAGTTCCACCGTTGCGCCAATTTCAGCGCCCATTTCGCCCACCGCACTGGAAAGGCCGCCCGCGCCGCAATCAGTAATGGCGCTGAACAGCCCGCGATCGCGCGCCTGCAGGATTACATCGGCTACTTTCTTCTCAGTGATCGCGTTGCCAATCTGCACCGCGTGACTGAACTCATCGGCGTGGGTATCGGTAAGTTCGGCGGATGAGAATGTTGCGCCATGAATGCCATCGCGTCCCGTCCGCCCGCCGACGACCACGATCGCATCGCCGCGCTGCGATTGCTTCTCGATCTTGTCGCGCGGCAGCAGTCCTACACAACCGCAGAACACCAGCGGGTTGCCGATGTAGCGGTCGTCGAAATAGACCGCGCCGTTAATCGTCGGAATGCCCATGCGATTCCCATAATCGCGCACGCCGGCGACGATCTGCTGCAGCACGCGCTTCGGATGGATCACGCCTTTGGGAAGCGTAGAGCCGATAGCCGATAGCCCATTGCTAATAGCAGAATGCTCTCCGCTATCCGCTATCCGCTCTCGGCTATCTGCTATTGCACCCGGAAACGCCACGCAGAACACATCGGTATTCGCGATCGGCTTAGCGGCTAGGCCGGTGCCGAGGATATCGCGAATCACCCCGCCCGCGCCCGTTGCCGCGCCGCCGTATGGCTCGATGGCGCTGGGATGATTGTGCGTTTCCACCTTGAAGCAGACGGCGTCGACCTCGTCAAACACGATCACGCCGGCATTGTCTTTGAAGACCGAGAGGCAAAAGGGTTCAGGGTTCAGCGTTCGGAGGTCAGGCGATGTGCCTGAATCCTGACCACTGAACCCCGAACCCTGCATCAGCTCCGCCGTCGCTTTGAAGATCGTTTCCTTGATGAGATTACCGTAGCGGCGCAGCACGTTCCCCGACTCGTCGCACACTTCCACCGCGCTCTTAAGCGTCTTGTGAACGCAGTGCTCGCTCCAGGTTTGCGCCAGCGTTTCCAGTTCGATATCCGTCGGTTCACGCTCCGCCCGGCGGAAGTATTGCTGCACGGCCTTCATTTCATCGACCGACAGAAACAAATGCCCCTCGCGGCTGAGCTTCTTCAGGTCGTCATCGCTTAGATTGCGAATCGCGACGTGCCGCAGCTTCAGCTTGTAATCATGAACCCGCGGAAATTCGTCGGCCGGCACCGCTTCCAGATGAATCGATTCAACCACTTCATTGGCTAGCACGCGCGATGCAATCTGCCGCAGTTGATCTTTAGGCAGCGCCTTTTCAAAACGATACGCGCGGCCGGTGCGCACTTGCTTGACCGCAATGCCAAAGTCGCGAATGGCCATTTCGGTAGAATCGGCCACCGGGTCCATCACGCCGGGCTTGAGGTGAATCTCCACCCAACTGCCGCCCCCATTTGCATCGTCCAGCGGCGGAGCGGTGGTGACGATTACCGCATGCTCGACAATCGGATCAGCCAACAACTCGCGACAAAGCCTCTCGATCTGCTCCCGCGGCGCGGTGGTATCGATGTAGAAAATCCGCCATGAATCGACGCGCCCCACGTCGTGCCCGAGCGCGGCAATCTGCTGCCGCACGCTGCGCCCGTGCGGGTCTGCGGCTTTCCCGGACCTGTGCAAGTCGGGACAAGCGCCAACGTCGATGCGGTAGATCATCCGCACAGTGTAGGCGCAGCGGATGATCGATCAATGACGCTGTCTGTGCCACCGATCAGAGAAATTCGGCCCGCAACGTTCCAGCAGCTTCATTGAGATTGGTATACACCACGCTCGATCCGAACCGCGATACGTGCAGTTCCCGCCCGCCGGCGGCCAATGTCGTGTACACGCTGCTGCTGATGGTCGAAGTCGCCCAATTCAGCGAGCCCGCGTACCGCTTGGCGACATTGTTGGTGCGATCAAAGTAATAGATGTTGATGGAGTTCTGGTTCGTGCCAGAGAAGAAGAGTTTGCTGTACAGCCCCTGCTTCTTGTTGGCGATGGTGGCTGCGGTGAAGCCGTAGTTGGGGTTGCTGGCGTAGGCAAAACGAAGCGACGTGGTGGTGGCATCGTAATAACTCACCGCCGGCAGAAAGGCGCGGGCAGGATCGCTCGAACCACTCTTGAAGAACGCCATCGAGATATACCCGCCGGAGATCTGCAGGTCTTCCACCGTGTAATAGGTGTATCCATTGGCCTTCGTCCCCGGACCGATATTGCCCTGCACCGCGTACTTCACCGTGCCGTGGGTGGTGTCTTCATACGCCAGCGCAAACTTGCTGACGATGGGCCGCGTCGGGTCGAGCGACAGCGAACTGAATCGACCCACGTCTCCGGCGCTATCCAGCGTGCTGATGGTAAACCCGCCCGTGGCGGCGCTGGCCATCTTAAGATCACCCTTGGTGCGGTTGTAGTACGTGATCACCGCGCCATCGTTGCGGCTGAACGCCAGACTCGGGTAAAGCCCGGTCGATCCCGTCGACTCCAGCGTTTGCACTTCGAAGGCGCTGGTGACGCTTGAGTGCTGCGCGAACATCAGATCGCCATTCCATCCATTAAAGTATGCGACGGCGGGACGATTAGCGCTATCCAGCGCGAGCGATAGAAACTGATACTCCCCCGCCGCGGCGCTAATCGGGTCGGCGATGGTCTGCACAATGCTCCACGCGCCATCGGTCTCGCGGGCGGCGTATTTGAGCTTGCGATCGCTGCGATCGAACCACACTTTGTGGAGCTGGCCGAGAGAGTCATAAGCGACATCGTTATACGTGCCATCGGTCTGCGCGTTGGCGTTGAGCCGCTCGAACGTCGGGCCGGCGAAGGTTAGATCGGTATTGCTTCCGTTGCGGTTAAGCCGCACCTGGATCGCCCCGCCCGCCGTCGGCGAAGCGGTAAGCATCGACGCACTGATGTTCGGCGGGGTTGTGCCGTCGTACGCGGTGACCAGCGTAACGAAAACCGCGGTCTTGCTGTCGTTCTTGCTGACGGTGAAGCGATAGGCGTCGTCTTTGAAATCGCCACTGGCGGTGTTGGTGACAAACGTCAATCCTCCGCGCGCGACGGTGCCGCTGTCGACATGAATTGGTGCCACTTTCACATTCCCGCCACTCGCGTAACGGGTGCGAAAGCTGTTGTCGCCCTGCACGCCGGTGGCGGCGGCCGAGGCGTCGCCGGCGAGGTTGAAGCTGATCTGATAATCATGAATGGAAGTGGCCTCGACGCGGTCGATCAGCAGCATCGTTCCAGCCAAGTCGTACCAGACCGTGCGCGTCACGACGGGGTTGCCGCGCAGATAACCGTATCCGAAGTGCGACGCCGTCACCTGCGCGCTGTTGCCTGTGACGGCGTAGTTCTGGATGACGATGCCGGGGTTATCGTCGCCTTCCAGTTCGCCGGTGTTGGCGCTATCGACGTTGAGCGTGTTGTGCGCTTTGTTGCTGACGACGTACTGGCGATCGGGATTCTCCGGCTCGTAAATGAATGCTCCGGGATCCAAAATCAACGGTCGCCCGCCGCCGAAGAGTTCGAAGCTCAGCAGATCGAAGTGGCCGTGAATGCCGCCTTTGGGACCGGCATCAAAAATGATCTGGTTATCGGTGGATGCATTGCCAGAGCGCATCACGTAAAGCCCGCCGTCGGTCATCGCGTAAGTGTCGCCGCGCGCTCCCAGAGCCGGCGTGACGGGGTTGCCGAGAAAGGGGTTGATCGTCGTTGGCCCAAACAAAAACAGATCGCGCAGCCGCGGCTTGGCATCGGGCCAGGTGTCGGCGCCTTGAATCAAATTGGCCTTGAGGAAGAGCGTGACCGACGTGCTGCGATACGAATCGCCGATTGCCGGTCGGTTGCCATCCGGCGAGAGCAACTGCCAATAGCTGCTGACGGCGTTGGAGATGATGGTGGCGATTTTCTTTTCAGGCCCGGCGCCGTCGGGGTCTTGCGTCCAGGGCGCATCGTCGCCGTTGCGCATATCGAGCAGGCGGGCTTCGAGCAGGTCTTCCGCCACGCCGCTGGTGTAAACCGGCGACTGCTCAAAGTGCGATCCGTCATTATACAGTTGCCCGCGCGCGCAATTGAAGACGAGCGTTCGTCCGGTGCTGACCCACGTCGCGGCGGTATCCAACTCGGGAAACATCTGCCCGAGCAACAACAGGCTGCGACCAACCGACAGCGCGCGGTTGCTGCCGAAATCGGTGGCGACGGCGGCCTCGGATTGCAGGTAGTCGCCCATTTGAATCAACTTGTAGACCATCAACGTGCTGTCGGCGCCGCTGAAACCTGCCGAGCCGATCATCATGAAATATGCGTTCGCCCAGTTTTCGGCCCGCAGCGCCGTATCCAATCGCCAGCCGTCCTGATCGTCGGCGCTGTAGGCCTGCGGCACGTTGCTGGTGGGGTACTGTGTCGTCCAATCAGCGATCTCATACGCAAGTTCTTCGGCGTACTCCGCGTCGCCGGTGACTCGATACGCGTAGGCCAGGTCTTGAAAGTGCGCATGGCGATTAAGCGTGTGCAGAAACTCCGGGTTGCTGCTTCCGCCGGGCGTGATCCAGTCGATGTCGTTGGGCAGATCGATGTCGTAGCTGCTGGCGCTTCCCTGCTCGGGAAACTTGTGAAACTCCTTCACCGCGTCGGCGTTGGCGACGGTGGACGTGTAGTTGATGGTTGTGCCGAGCAGGTACGCGACGTAATCGGCGGTGTCTTCGTCATCGAAGAACCACTTGGCATTGGTTCGACTCTGCACGTAGTTGTGCAGCGCGTTATCAAACTGCGTGCTGCTGGCGTTGAGTTTGGTTTGCAGGGTGGATTGCTGCGCGGCGTTGTTATCGAAGCGATCGACAATCACCTGCCGCTCACCCTTATCCAGCGCGCTCCCCAGCGACTCCGGCCGCGGGGCGGCGGGGGTTGACGTTAAGAACACGCGGGCTTCGAGTGGCGACAGTTCGAACAACGAGAAACGACGGTACGGCGATCGGGACATAAAACCTCCCAGCATGCTGTATCGCAACGATCGGACGGGGCGTCAACCGCATGTCGCGGAATAACTTGATAGTGGACGAAGAATTACCGGACTCAAGCGTTTAGCGACGCCGCTTGCGGCGGTATTCCGAATTATGATCCGTTAACTGTCTTCACAAACGCCGCAAACCCCGCAGCCTGTATGGCGAGGCGGCCGTCGATCTCGGCGTCGGTGAGTTTGCCGTTCGCGTCCAGTTTCTGTCCGATGCCGGGGATGAATACGCGGTCGGGGTACAGGTGGGCGTTGCGGTAGCCGAAGATCATCTGCAACTGCTCCACGCTGCGCAGCGCCCCCCAGACGCCCGCCGCCTCGCCGGTGAAGGCGACGGGTTTGCGATCAAAGCTCTCAGGGAATTTGAGCATGTCGATGAAATACTTCAGCACACCCGGGAACGACCCGTTGTATTCCGGCGTGACCACATGCAACCCGCCGGCGTCGAGGACGCGCTGCTGCATCGCCACCATCGCCGGCGG
>CAZXLA010000142.1:6624-9913 GCA_964641895.1 uncultured Tepidisphaeraceae bacterium | reverse complement strand
TTTGCGATGCACGCTCCGTCAGAATCGGCAGGCTTGGCGCGGCGAATTCAATACATTTGGCGTCTTTTGTCGCGTACGCGCGGCGTTGCTCCGATCGGGCAGGTAGGCCGCCAGTGCAATCGACGGTTTTCGTCGAATAGCGAGCCGAATCTCAGCAACCGGAGATATATGATTGGCGGGCGGTCGTCGTGGGGCCGGAAACGCATTGCTCAAGTCCACCGCCTGGTCACAATGGGTCGGCGTTACGCGCTGCTCCGCGACTTTCGTAACTGCCGGCATTGCCGTGTATTTTGGATTGGGGCATTTTTGCAGCGCATCACAGGAGTCTTTTTGTGGCCGACATACGCCCGTTTCACGCCATTCGTTACGCGGATCGACCCGATTTAGAGCTTTCCAAGCTCATCTGCCCCCCGTACGACGTGCTGGATGACGGCCCGAAAAAGGCGCTGCAGGCCAAGCACCCCAACAACATCGTGACGATCGATCTGCCCTACACCCCGCCGAAAACCGTGGGGCCGGATAGCGTTTATGAGCAGGCAAACATGACCCTGCAGGCGTGGCTTAGTGCCGGCATCCTGCAAAAAGACCGCCGGCCGGCGATGTATCCTTATGCGCAGACGTATCAGCACTACGGCAAGGCGTTTCATCGCCGCGGGTTTATCTGTCTGGTGAAACTCACCCCGTTCGGGGAGGACGTCATTCCGCACGAAAAGACGTACGCCGGCCCGATCGAAGATCGCCTGAAGCTGATGCATGCTACGGGCGCTCAACTTTCGCCGGTGTTCGGGCTGTTCAATGATCCGAGAAATGAAGTCACTAAACTGCTGTACAGCCAGGCCAGCAAGCCGCAGATGTCGGCAACGCTCGATGGGGTGGCGAGCCAACTCTGGAGCGTGATCGACGCCGAGATTGAGCGACAGGTGATTGACCTGATGAAAGACAAAAAAGTCTACATCGCCGACGGTCACCACCGCTACACCACCGCGTTGCACTACCAGAAACAGATGATCGAAAGAAACGGCGGCAAACCGCTGCCTCCTAATGATGCTGCGAATTACTGCATGTTCGTGCTGGTGGCGATGCAGGACGATGGCCTGCTCATCCTTCCCACTCATCGCATGCTGCAGCTAGAAGCCCCGTTCGACATCGCGGCGTTCTCCGAGGCAATTGCCGATGTGGCCACGGTGACCGAGCTTTCGCTTTCCTGCGCCGAAGTAGAAAAGTGGACCGACGAGCAGCTACCTAAGCTGCCGCCGCAT
The DNA here is from genome assembly GCA_964641895.1 of uncultured Tepidisphaeraceae bacterium. GTDB lineage: Bacteria > Planctomycetota > Phycisphaerae > Tepidisphaerales > Tepidisphaeraceae > UBA2421. Next base: position 8,654 of record CAZXLA010000142.1, on the reverse strand, counting down.
ACGTTTGGAATCTATGACGCTGTGACGAAAAAACTCAGCAAAATTGAATTTCACGACGTGGACGTGCTAAAGAGGTTCGAACCCGAAAAATCCCCCGCGTGGCGGAAGCTGGACGTGGCGATCATGCAGCGCTTTCTGATCGAAGAAATCATCCAGCCGAAGTTCAACAACGGCCAGGAAGCCAAAAAGGGATACAGTGCCTTCGCCAAAGACATCGTGCCGATGACCGACGGCGAAAAGTACGATATCTCGCTCATCATTAAATCAACGCCGCTGCACGCGCTGGAAGAACTGGGCAAAGTCGGCGAGGTAATGCCGCAAAAGAGCACGTTCTTTGTGCCGAAACTGGCGACAGGAATGACGATCAATCCATTGCGCTAAGCTCCCCCGCCCTGTACTCAGGGAGGGGGTTGGAGGGAAGGTCGGGCGACACGTGCGCCTTCGGCGCTTCGGCCCTCCCCATGGCCCCTCCCGGAGTACCAGGAGAGGGAAAAGTGCTTACCCCGCCGTCGCAAGTTCGAGCGGGCGGGAATTCACTCGGCGTGACCCCGTGATCCACTTGCGTATTCCGAGGGTTACCCCTTCCCAGCCCGCGCCTGCGCGTTGTTGAAGAAATTGGTCGTAGATGCGATCGAGCAACCGCCCGAACTCTCGCAATTGACCGATGCGCTCTTCAAACAGCACACGCGGTGTTTCGGCTTCAGGTACGTCGGGCAGTTTCAACCCCGAAACCGCCAAGCTCTCGGCGGCGAGCGAGAAGGTGTATTGCGCTCCGCCGCTTTCGATCGTCAGCCCGCATTTACGCGGGAGCTTGCCGGTTCGCAACGCCTCGGCGGCCTCGGGCATTTTGGTGGGGCCGGTTGATTTCAAACTTGTCTTGCCCGTCGCGCCGTACGCGCAATCGAGGTCGAGCGAACGATCGAACATGACGGCGATTTCATCCTCGCCGATCTTCACATAGCCATCGTGCCGGTCGGCCTCGTGCCACAGCCAGAGCATAAACTCGTTGCCAAGGTAATCTTTGGTTTCGGCAAGTTTGCTGGTCCAGGGGTAATCCGGCGATTGCTGTTCGCCTTCGGGGCCGAATACGAAGCGCGTGGGCCGCGCGTCTTCGATATCCCGGCGGCGACCACGCGGTTCCAGTAGGCGAGCCGCAAGCGTGCCGGCGGAAACCGGCGCTAATTCCAAGCCGAATGTGCGTTCGAAAAGCTCACGCAATTTCTCTTCCGCCGCCTGATTAACGGCGGCATACAGCGTGGCCGACGGCAAATCCCACAACACCGCAAACAGCTTGCTCCGGCGGTACTGGCCCGATCGCAAGTCGTCATCCATCTTGCGACGCACCACATCGCGCACGTCGCGCTTCTGACCCTTGCTGATGAAACCCGAAGGGTTCCCCGCCGCCACCGCTTGCTCTTCCACCGCAAGGTAAGCCTGCTTCACCTCCGGCGGGACGCGGTTGGTGTCGATGCGCATGCCGATATGCAAAGCGTCGGCGTATACGTTGGTGTCGAACGCAAACTCGCGATCCAGAATATGCCGCCCGCCGTTCCAGCCGTATTCCACTTCTTCCGGGACGCCGGCTTCAGTCGGGCGAAGGGCATTCTCGCTTAGCACATCGAGCTGCGCCTGTTCGATCATGGAAGGCGACTTACCAATGACCACAAAACGGCGGAACGAAACAGCACCAGAATCAAACGCCATGAAATGTCTCAATTAAAAGGATGACTCCCCGCCGCGAAGCTATCGGGCGACGGCGATTGGCACAAACCGGGCGTTGCGACTTCAACAGGAATCGCGCATGTTATCCCCTCAGCATCCACAAGGTGGGTGGTTATTCAGAAGGATTCCGGCAACATGCTCAAATACGTGGCTTCGATCGTCGCGGCAGCAATTTTGACTGCGGGCTGTGCCGCACCCACCAAGCCCGAACCGTTTCCCTCCGCAACGCCGCAGCGAGTGATCGATGTCACGCAAATGATTTTCCCCGCGGTCGTGCGGCTGGATGTGGCGCAGGAAATTTATCGCGA
>CAZXLA010000142.1:0-6524 GCA_964641895.1 uncultured Tepidisphaeraceae bacterium | reverse complement strand
TTCGATAACTGGATTCAGATGGATACCCCCATCAATCCCGGCAATTCCGGCGGGCCACTGGTGGACCTTGACGGCAAAGTCGTCGGTATCAACACCCGCGGCGGGGCGCAGAATCTCAACTTCGCAGTTCCGATCGACACCGCCAAAGAAGTGATCGCGCAAATTCTTTCTTCGGCGAAAGACGGCAAGAAAGGCCACGTCACGCGCAGCGATCTGGGTCTGGAACTCAAGCCGCTGCAAGACCTCGAAAGCTTTTATGCACTCGACATCAATCAGGGCGTGCTGGTCGACTCGGTCGCCAAAGGTTCCCCAGCGGCCAAAGCGGGCGTGAAGACGCAGGACATTCTGCTGGCGATCGATGGCCAACCGACCAATGTCCGCTTTCCCGAAGAGCTGGCACCGTCGCGCAAGCGCATCGCCCAACTGCCGATCGGCAACACCATCACCCTCACGCTCCGCCGCGGGAAAGAAACTGTCGAGGTAAAGGCGGTGACGGAAAAGCTGGAAGGCGCGGTCGGCGAGGAGCGCGAGTTTAAGATCTGGGGCATGAGCGTCCGCGATATCACCCGGCAGTACGCCAGTGAAGGAAACCTGGACGATGACAAGGGTGTCGTCGCCACGACTCTCAACCCCGGCTTCCCCGCCGCAAAAGCCGATTTGAACGGCGGCGATGTCATTCGCAGCGTGAACGGCGCCGACGTGATCGACCTCGACAAGTTCGCTTCGCTTTACGACGAATCGGTCAAGAAAAAAGAAAGCCGCGTCGTGTTGGGCGTGCAAAGCGGCCGATCGCGGCGCACCGTGGTGCTGAAAGTAACCTTCGAATCAACAACGGACGACAACAAATGACACGATCGATCAAGACCATTATCACCGCTATCGCGTTGGCCACCGCGCTGGGCACCATTTCGCCGGTCGCTCACGGCGAAGAGCCATCTTCAACGTATGCGAAGAGTCTTCACGACAAAGTTGCGCCTTCGATGTACGCGGTGCAGTACACCTGGGCTTATGAATTCGGGCGAATCGAGTTCGTCACCACCGGCATTGTCGTGCGCGACGACGGCCTGATCGCCGTCCCGCTCAGCGCGGTCGGCCCGGGCATTCCGGATATGCAGATGGTCGATTTCAAGATCATTGTGCCTGCCAAGGACCGCGATGAAATCGAGCTGGACGCGGTCTTTCAGGGTCGCGATGAACGCACGCAACTTGCGTTCGTCAAGCCCAAGGAAACCGGCCGAACCTGGGCCGCCGTCACGTTCGAAGACCTGCCGATTGCCATGGGCGACCGCGTGGCTTCGATCGGCATGCTGCCCAAAGATGCCGGCTACGGCACGTACTTTCAGCAAGGCATCATCGGCGCAAAACTGCGCGGCGAACAGCCGGCGTGGCTCGTAACCGACGGCGGCGTGGGAGCGATCGGTGCGGCGGTGTTCAACGCCGATGGAAAAGCCATCGGCCTGGTGATGGGGCAAATGCCGCAACAGCCGTTTTTGCACACGTCCAGCGACCGACGTAATCAGGCCATCAACACGTTGGCCGCAGTCAACGTGTCGCCTTGCCTGTTCGTTCCGACGAAGGATTTCGAACTGAGCTTGAAAACTCCCCCGACCCCGCAGCAGCCCATCAAGCTGCCGTGGATCGGCACGCCGCAGCTTACCGGGTTGGAGAAGGACGTTTCCGAAGCCTTTGGCCTGCAGAACCAGCCGGCCATTGAAATTGGCGATGTCATCAAAGACAGCCCCGCCGACCGGGCCGGCCTGAAAGTGGGCCAGAAAATCGTCAAGCTCAACGGCCAACCCCTCGAACGGGGTGATAATCCCGAAGAGCTGCCGGTGATTCTCGGTCGCAACCTGCGCAAGCTGCCCATCGGCACGGAGATCACGCTCTCGATTTTCACCGAGAAGGATAAGCCGCTTCAGGATGTAAAAATCAAGCTGGAAGAACGACCGAAAAATCAACGGGAGCTTCGCCGCTTTTGGGCGGAAGATCTGGGCTTCAGCGCGCGCGATGTGTCGTTCGAAGACACCTACGCCCGCAAGCAAGCGGCTGATTTCAAGGGAGTGGTCGTCGCAATATTGAAGCGCGAAGGCGCCGCCGCAGCCGCTCGCCTGGAAATCGGCGACATCATCACGGCGCTTAACGGAACTGAGGTGAAAAACCTCGACCAGTTTGAAGCCGCTTACAAAGCGTTACGGAAAGATAAGCCGAAAGAACCGATTGTGCTGGTTGTGCTCAAGCCCGACGCCACGACGCAGACCATCAAGATCGAAGCCCCGCAGTAGCCAGCTTGCTTCAGTGACATCCCGAATCGCATCGCGCCAGGCCAATCAGAGATAACATCGTCGCGCGCCGATACTCATCACCCTTTCAGAAACGACTGATAATCATTTTCGCGACGCCTCTTCCAAAAGGGTGCATTGAAATCGCACGATTAATCTTTGTCGTGTTGAAGAATGCCGTGACGGATGGATCGCCGCGCTGCGAGGAGCTGTTTATATGCGAGTCTTGCCGAAGTCGTGGCGCCGTCGTTTGCACCACCATCTTGAGCCGTTTCGAAAAGCCCGACGTGAGGTCGCGCAGGCACGAGCTCGATGCTTTGCTGTTGACCTCCACGCGCGGTGGCTGGGCTTCTTTGCGCAGATGGCATGGATCCTGGAGATTCTTCAATACGCCGAAGAGCAGGACAAGCGCGTTCAGATTCGGCTGACCAGTCCGCAATATGTCACACCTTCGCGCGGCCCGGACTTCCTTGGCTATTTCTTTGAACCTGTCGAACCGGAAGTGCCACTCAAACCCGCCCTCTGGCATCGCGTGGGCGATATCAACGACCTTAAGCTTCCGCGGCACTACGACGGCAGCCTGCAAATCGAAACCGCTCGGGATATGTTGTTTCGGCATTATCGCTTTCGTGCCGAAGTGCTGGCTGAGTTTGATGTATTCGCGCGCGATCTGCTCGGAACGATGCCAGCCCTCGGCGTACATTTCCGCGGCACCGACAAAACCGGCGAAGCCGATCGGGTTTCGCCTCTTCGGATGCTCCGCGCAATCGAACTCGAGCTTGCGCATATGCCTGCCGGCTCGCAGTTGTTCGTGGCAACCGATGAGCAGGCATTTCTCGACGCGTGCCTGCAGCGATTCGGCCGGCGGGTTATGGCCCTCCCTGATCACCGCCGGTCGACCGACGACCGCCCTGTGCATAAAGACCTCGCCGCCGACGGATACTCGCTCGGCCGCGATGCGCTGTTCAACTGTCTGATGCTTTCGCGCTGCCGCCGGGTGCTGAAAACAGCGTCGATTCTTTCCGCCTGGGCGAAGGTTTTTGAACCTGCGCTCGAGATTTACACCCTTAGCCGGCGGCGCGGCATGCATAGTAAGTATTTCCCGGAACGGTGCATCCCCGACTACCTCCCGCCCCACCTCGCGACCGTGGCATAGAACGCGTTTTCACGGCTGAATCCAATGCCTTCACTTGCAATCCAGCGCAAACGCCGTATGTTCTTTCGCTCGTTTGCCTACCGGGCAGATAGCTCAGCTGGTAGAGCAATGGACTGAAAATCCATGTGTCGCCGGTTCGATCCCGGCTCTGCCCATTTAGCTGGAAACCGCAGAAATCATTAAGGTTTCTGCGGTTTTTTGTTGGGCCTACGCACCTACTTTCCCCTGCCGCTTCGTCATCGCTTCGCGATTGTACAGACAATGACTACCACGACGGCGGCGATCAAACATCCAAAACTAAGGTCCGCCATCATTAGGTGCGCCGCCCGTGCGATGGCCTAGGTTGATCATCACTTGGGCCGGGATTTTGCTTCTGTTAAGGGTCATCCCACGGTAAGCTACCCGTAAGTCGTGGGCCGTGGACGGTCGCCCGATGGACATCGACCGGGAAATCTCGGACACTATCTATCTGTTGTAAATGCGAGGACAAAGCCCTGACGCATCCCTCGCCCGTCGAGCCGCTAAGGGCAATGAACCCGCGCAACTAAAGTGAACGCGGCCGATTGCTTCAATCATCTCGGTGGTTGTTTATTTTTGTTTTCGGGAGGAACTGCCATGTCTACTCGTTGTCTCGTGCGCGCTATGAATCGTCAGATTAACCAAAGCCGAATTCGTTCGTCGGCTCGCGGTGCGGTCTGGGCTGCGACCGCTGCTGTGTCGCTTCTGGCGCTCTCGCACTCCGCATCGGCCCAAAGCGTCCACACCTGGAACGGCGGCGGTTTGGACGATCTCTGGAGCAACGCCGCAAACTGGACCGGCTCGGGCCCGGCGCAGCCCGACGGCAACGATGAAATTCATTTCGCCGGCACCACGCGCCTCACGCCATCCCGTGATACCGCGTACAACGGCTACCGCATTTTCTTCGACACCGGCGCTGGCGCGTTCACGCTCAGCGGCAACGCACTCACCCTGTTCGATTCCGGAGCCAACAACCCCAAGATCGAGAACAGCTCCACCAGCACGCAGACGATCAACATGGCCATCACGCTCGACGGCAATCCTGTCGCAGGCTCGTCGGCGGAGATCAACCCCGTCAACGGCGACTTAGTATTCGGCTCCACCGTCACGCTCGCCGACCCCGGCAACACGCAGTTGCGAATCTTCGGCAACAACGGCAAGACCGTGACGTTCAACGGCGTGATCTCCGGCGACAACAGCATCGCCATCAACCAGGCGAGCAACGTGATCTTCAAGGCGGCCAACACGTACACGGGCGACACGTTCGTGAACGCCGGCACGCTTCAGTTTCAGACCGTCGGCTCGTCGGCGAGCAGCGTCATCAGAGTGGGCAACATCAGCGGAACTGACACCGCCACGCTAAGCCTGAGCGAACCCACCGGCGGACAAACCATCGGCTCGACGGTCGTCATCCGCGCCGGCTCCTCCGGCTTAAAGACGGTTAAAGCGACCAACACCAGCGGCACGAACACCTACAGCGGCAACTTCTTCCTCGACGCCGATGTCACCGTTAGCGCCGACAGCGCCGGCGGAACGCTCACGCTCAGCGGGACCACGCTCGATCTGAAAAACCAGACGATGACCGTCACCGGCTCGGGCAACACCAACATCAGCGGCACGTTGCAGCAAAGCACCGGCTCCGGAAAGCTCGTAAAGAGCGGGACGGGCCTGCTCGCACTCAGCGCGACCAACAGCTACACCGGAAGCACGACGATCAACGGCGGCACGGTCAGCATTGCCGCGGATAACAACCTCGGCACGGCGCCGGGGGCCGCGACAGACGGTGCGGTGACGTTCGCGGGGGGCGCGCTGCGCGCTACCTCCACCATGACGCTCGCGTCGACGCGGAATCCGCAGTTCAATACTGGAGGTGGAACCTATGATGTTGCCTCAAGCGCGACGTTGACCGTAGCCGGAATTCAGAAGGGAACCGGCGGGTATAATAAAACCGGTCCGGGCACGCTTGTACTTACGAGCGGAGCTAGCACCGTGACAGGTCAAATCAGTGTCACGGGCGGCGTGCTGCAAATTGGGACTTCTGGGATGATTGGTGGAACCGGAGCGGGTGCTGGCACCATCACGCTCGATGGTGGCACGTTCCGCAACACCGATCCCAGTGCAAGCGCGCTGGCTTTCATCACAGCGAACCGCCCAATTGTCATCGGTTCCAACGGCGGCACTCTTGATCTTTCTTCTACCGGCGCAATTCTGGCACTTACGAGCAGCACCATTTCTGGCCCGGGCAACACCCTTACTAAAGCCGGGCCGGGAACTCTGCGGATCGTAACACCAACCTCGTTCACGTTTTCAAAACTGGTTGTGACTGGTGGGCTCTGGCAGGGCGGCACCGACGCCATCTTTGGTGCGGTGCCTGGGGCGTTCACCGCAGACGCAATCACCTTAAACGGAGGTGGGATCAGCACCAACGCCGGGGTGACTACGAGCGCAAATCGCGGGGTCACTATCGGTGCGAGCGGGGGGACATTCAACGCGTCTTCGAGCAGCACTATTTCCGGTGTAATCGCCGGCACGGCCGGGGGCGGATTTTTCAAGACAGGAGCCAACGCATTCTCGCTGACCGCAACCAACACCTACGACGGCCCGACGAAGATCCTTGCCGGCCGGATCAATCCCAACGCAACCGGAGCGCTCGGCTCGGGGATCGTCAGTTTCCCTGTCGAGGCCACAGCCAACGGGACGCTGGTCAATAGCTCCTCTCCCGCGGTCGCGGTCACGCTCAGCAATGAACTTCAATTGAATTCCACGTTCCTCATCGATATTTCCGCCAATTCGGGTAGGTCACTCGAGTTCACCGGCAAGGTGACGGGTGCCTCCAACTGGAAAAAGGACAATTCCCCTTCCGCGGGGGGCACGGGCACTCTTGTTTTGTCCAGCAGCGCCAATGATTTTGCCGGCGGGCTGACGGTCTTCGTCGGCCAAGTCGCCGTCACAGCCAACAACGCCTTGGGCGCCATCGCCGGCGGGACGACGATAAACACCGGCGCATCGCTCGTGTTGCGGGGCGGCTTTGACTACACCGCGCTAGAGCCGGTGAACGTCGCCGGTCCCGG
>CAZXLA010000141.1:4202-10030 GCA_964641895.1 uncultured Tepidisphaeraceae bacterium | reverse complement strand
GCCGAACCGTCGTGTGAAATGGCGATGCTTACGTCGACGGCTCGGCGGGAGCCTCGCCCTCCACTATCTCGGCCTCCACTATCTCGCCCACCACTTTCGCCAAGCATCCCCGCCACCTGCAGCAACAGCGTGCTCTTGCCGATGCCCGGCTCGCCGCCCACCAGCGTCGCACTGCCGGGGACGATCCCCCCGCCCAGGATGCGATCAAACTCCGCCACCCCCGTCGGCGTGCGCGCGGTGTCGGCGCTGCTGATGTTGTCGAGCGTCTTGGCTTCGGCACCGTGAATAAGATCGCTGGTCGCGCGGCCATCATCGTATGATCCACCAAATCTTGTGCGCGATGAATAATCCGGGGCTAAAGCGCCCGGCTTGTGCTTGTCTTCTGTCGGTGGTGTGAACTCTTGCAGCGCATCCCATGTGCCGCAATCCGGGCACTTGCCGAACCACTTCGGATGCACGCTGCCGCAGTTGTTGCAGAGGAACTGTTTGCGAACCTTGGCCATGGCGCGCATCCTACCCGCTCCACACGCCCGCAACCCGTAAGGCGATGAATTGTGCCACGTGGCACAATCGATCAAAATCATCATAAGTCATTTATTGATAAATACTTACATCAATTTCAAAAAGTGGCGGCACCTAACGTACTGTTAACATAGTTACTAATCTCCATGTGACCGCCCGTCCCTTGGCCGGAGTCGCACTGCTGACTAATTACCCGCGATTCCACACCGATCGACCTGATAGGCCGCCTCACTGTCAACGGTTATAGTGCCCGCTGCCGCGGTCACCGGGGAAGGATCCTTTTGTTGGTGGCACGGACATTCGTGTCGGTGTTTCCGATTCCAAGCGCCGCAAATCGGAGACACAGACAGGAATGTCTGTGCCACCCGATCAGATTCACCAGCGCATCGCCGCCGCCGCGAAGGAGCTTAACGAGTGGCGCGAGGCGTGGATGAACCCGCCGGAATGGATCGAGCCGCTGGCGGCGCAGATTGATGCAGACGACGGTTTTGCCGATGTACCCAAAGAGGCCCGCGTGCTAATCCGCCAAAGCGCCATCATGGCCGCCGATGGTTGCAACATTGATTCGTCGCAAGGATGCGAAGAAACTTGCCGGCCAATGAGCCCGAACGCCCGACACACTGCGCGCCCCGCCGTCATCCTGCTTTCCGGCGGGCTTGATTCGGCCACCGCGTTGGCGATCGCCGTGCGCGACGCGTTCATGCCGCACGCGATGAGTTTTCGTTACGGGCAGCGCCACTTGCACGAGATCGAATGCGCCAAGCGCATCGCCGCCGCTTGCGGCTTAGCGGAACATGTGATCGTGGATATCGACCTGCGCGTTTTCGGCGCATCGGCACTCACCACCGACATGCCCGTTCCCAAGGATCGCGACGTGCGTGAAATGAGCGAAGGCATTCCCATCACTTACGTGCCGGCGCGAAATACCATCTTTCTGTCGTTCGCCTTAGCCTGGGCCGAAACGCTGGGCGCCGCCGACATTTTTATCGGCGTGAACGCGCTCGACTACAGCGGCTACCCCGATTGCCGGCCGGAATACATCGCCGCGTACGAGCGCATGGCCAACCTCGCCACGCGCGCCGGGATTGAAGATAAAACGAAGCTCACCATCCACACGCCGCTGATCAGCATGACCAAAGCGCAGATTATCAAAGCCGGCCTCGAATTGGGCGTCGATTATTCGCTCACCAGCACGTGCTACGACCCTTCGCCCTCCGGCGAAGCGTGCGGCCGATGCGATGCGTGCCGGCTGCGACTTAGAGGCTTTGCCGAAAACTGCGTTGCCGATCCGGTGCGGTATATCTTGCGCTAGCCAGATTTTTTAGCCGCAGATGAACGCTGATGAACGCAGATGGGAGCAAAGGTGCTGATTGCTAAATGCACTAATTTTACATCTGCGTTCATCTGCGTTCATCTGCGGCTTATAAATTCGGGGACGCGGTCGCCGCGCCCGACACCGCTCGTTCGATCGCCGCGCAGAGAAACTCAAAATCGACCGGCTTGGTCAGATGTTCGGCAAACCCCGCGGCGCGGCTGGCGGATAAGTCGGCGGCGGCGCCGTAGCCCGATAGCGCGATCGCCGGCGCGAGGACGTTCTTGCCTCGCAGCGTTTTAAGCAGGTCATGCCCGTTGCCGTCGGGCAGGCCGATGTCGCTCACGATCACGTCAAACGACTGCTGCTCGGCGGCGGCGAGGGCGGCGTGGTGGGTCATCACCGTTGTGACCGTGCAGCCGCAGCGCCGCAGCAAACGCGCCAGAATGTCGGCGGTGGCGGAGTGATCTTCCACCAGCAGCACCTTGAGGTTCATCGGTCGTGGTGGGACGGCGGCGGGCGCTCCGGAGGCGCTCGGCGGGCGCGCACTTCGCTGCGGGATCGCGCAGGGCAGCGCAAGCGGGATCGTGAATGTGAACGTAGCGCCCCGGCCCGCCCCGGCGCTTTTTGCGATGATCGTGCCGTTCATCCGCTGCAGCAGCGAACGCGCGATCGCCAAGCCCAGGCCCAGCCCCGTGTATTCGTAGCGATGTTCCGCCTCGCCGCGCTCGAATGGCTCGAAGATATGTTCCAGGTGCTCGGTGGCGATGCCGATGCCGGTATCGGTCACGCTGAGGCAGAAGGCGTTCTCACCCTCGTTGGCTGTTTCGATGGTGACCGTGCCGCCGGTGGGCGTGAACTTGATGGCGTTGCCGATCAGGTTGGCCAGCACCTGCCCGAACCGCCGGGGGTCGGCGCTGATGACACTCTTTGGCGCTCCAAGAACGCGATGAAACTCGATGAGTTTCCCATCCAGTGAAGCATTGGCATTGCTAATCGCCTGATCGATCAACGGGTTGGCGTCGCACGCCCGCAGGTGCACCTGAAAATCGCCGCGCACCAGCCGCGTGACGTCGAGCAGATCATCAATCAGCGCCGACTGAACCTGCACGTTGCGATGGACAAGTTGCAAATCAGCCCGAACATCGGCGGGCAGACGGGCATCGTCGCGCAGCACCGACAACAGCGCCTGCGCGGGCGTAAGCGGCGTGCGCAGTTCGTGGCTTAAGCTGGCGATGAACCGATCTTTGGCGCGGCTGGCGGCTTCGGCTTGCTCTTTGGCGCGCAGAATATCCTGTTCGGCCCGCTTCCGCTGCGTGATATCGGTGATGAATCCTTCGAGCATCAGCAACTCGCCCGACGGGCCGTGCACGCCCTGACCCTGTTCCCACATCCACCGCATCGAGCCGTCGCGGTGGCGAACCTGGTATTCGAGATGGAACGGTTGGTGTGCATTCACGCCGAGCTGCACATTGTTCCACACCTGCTCGACGTCGCCGGGATCAATCAACGAAGCCCACGAAACGCGGCCGGAAAGAAACGCCTCGGCCTCGTAGCCCACGACATCGCTCGCGCGCTCGGAGATAAACTCCATCGTCCAATCGGCATCGTTACGACAGCGATAGGCGATGCCCGGGAGGTTCGACACCAGCAGTGCCAGCCGGCGTTCGCTTTCGCTCAGCGCGTTCTGGGCCTTCATCCGCTCGGTAATGTCCATGATCGCGCAGACCGCCCGCTGCGGCACGCCGCCGGCGTCACGGATGATGGTGGCGGCGACGTGAATCCACATCACCGAGCCGTCTTTGCGAACGCACCGTTTTTCCGAAACGTAGTCGTCCACCTCGCCGCTGAGCATGCGGCTGAGCTTCTGCGATTGCGCGGCGCGGTCGTCGGGGTGGGTGAAATCCAGCGGCGTGAGGTGTAACAGCTCTTGGGCGGTGTAACCGGACATCTGGCAATACTGCTGGTTGGCCTTGATGAACTTGCCGGTTTTCGCATCCACCTCCACCATGCCGACGATGGCCAATTCAAACGCGGCGCGAAACTGCGATTCGCTTTCGCGCAAGGCGGTATTGGCCGCCACGCGGTCGGTGACATCGATGCCCTGGCTGAGAACCGAAACCAGCTTGCCGTGTTTGTCATAGAGAGAGCTGCCGTACCAGGCGATCCAGACGATGGAACGGTCTTTGCGAAAGTTGCGGACCAGTATCGAATCAGTCGCGGCCCGGCCCGACAGCAGCACCTCGACGTGCTTCATGGCCGCATCCATGTGATCAGGATGAATGAGCGGCGGGTTCATTTCATCGAAGCGCGTGCCGATCATTTCCTGGGCGGTGTAGCCGTAAATCCGCTCGGCGCTTTTTGACCATCGAGTGAACCGTAAATCGGGCCCCCATTCGACGATGGCGATCGGTGAGTTATCCAGATGTGCTTCTAGTGTTTCGCGGGCGCTGCGCAGGTCATGCTCGGCGACAATGCGATCAGTGATATCGACCGCCTGCGACAGCACCGAGATCACCTTGCCCTGCGCATCGAGCAGCGCGGAGTTGTGCCATTCGCACCAGATAATCGACCCGTCTTTGCACACGTTACGATTGATCGCCGAGAACCGCGGCAGCGTGCCATCCAGCAGAAGATCCATCTGAAGGTTCAGTTTCGGCTGGTCTGCTTCGTGAATAAACGTGCGGTCCTTGAAACTAAAGCCGATCATTTCCCCGGCGGTGTATCCAAACATTCGCTCGGCGCCGTTCGACCAGCGCAGCCAGCGAAAATCGGGCCCCCACTCGGTGACGGCGATCGGCGAATTGTGCACGTGCAGGTCAAGCCGATCCAGCGTCGCCACCAGCGCAAGGTGTGCCTCGGCCCCGCCGCCGGCGAATGGCTCGGCGGCGGCGATGAGCCGGGCGATGGTCGCCGGATCGCGGTCGCCGCCGCGCACTTTGCGCAAAACCTCGGCGAGTTGATCGGCTGCAGAGAACGACATGCGCCTCATATGTTATCGAGTTGTGACTACGATCACGATCAAACCCCTCTCACACATCACGTAACGCCCATTTCACGAGAATTTGCGTATTTAATTGTAATTTCTACCGATCCCGCGGCTACAGTGAATGTTGGTGTCGTAGAATAAGAAGATTATGCATCTGAGACGTCGAATCATTGCCGCTGCCGTTTTTGTCGCCGCCGTGTTCTTCGGGGGAAGCGCCGACGCCGTGATTCTCCGGTCTACCGCCACCCGAAACACCATCGCGCCCGCCGGTGCGCTGGCAAATAGCGGGTGGCAATTGCAAGGCCGTTGGCGCGGTTTTCTGGGCACGCCGATCAGCAAGAAATACTTCATCACCGCCGGCCACGGCGGGGGGGATGTCGGGACGAAGTTTTACCTTGGCGCGCGCGTGTTCACGACAACGGCGATGTGGGACGACCCCGCGACCGACCTGCGCATTTACTCGGTCAACAAAACGTTTGATGCGTGGGCGCCCCGGTACACCGGCAACCGGGAAGCCGGCAAACATGCCATCATTTTCGGCCGCGGAACGCAACGCGGCAATGAAGTTCGGGCCAACACGATTCTTAAAGGCTGGGAATGGGGTACCGATGATCAAGTGCAATCCTGGGGTTTGAACCAGATCGATCAAGCCATTGTCGGCGAGGCCGACGAAGGCAGCCTGCTTCAATCCGACTTTGATTTCAACGGCATCACCAATGAAGGAACCATCTCCGCCGGCGACTCCGGCGGCGGCGCGTTCATCTACAACAAGATCACCGCCCGATGGGAATTGGCCGGAATCAACTACTCGGTAGACGGCCCCTTCAAACGCACCAGCAACGGCGCCGATTTTAACGCCGCGCTGTACGACCTCGGCGGCATCTTCTACGGCGGGCAAACCATTCCCGATGCCACAGTTGATAACCCGTCGCGGTTCTTCCTGTCGAGGCTGAGCACCAACCAGTCGTGGATCAACGCCGTCTTCTCCGGCGCACTTTCGCCGAC
>CAZXLA010000141.1:1930-4102 GCA_964641895.1 uncultured Tepidisphaeraceae bacterium | reverse complement strand
GTCCGCACCTCGCGCAACACCGTCACTTTGATTTCGCCGGGGTACTGCATTTCTGTTTCAATCTTCTTGCTGATGTCGCGCGCCAGCTTGGCTGATGCCCGGTCGTCGATCAATTTCGCGTCGACGATGACGCGCACCTCGCGGCCGGCCTGGATTGCATACGCCTGGCGCACGCCTTCGAAGCCCGCGGCCAATTCTTCCAGTTCCTGCAGACGCTTCACGTATCGTTCCAGACTTTCACGCCGCGCACCGGGGCGGCTGGCGCTAATTGCGTCTGCGGCCATGACGATCGGCGTGTACGGCGTGGTGCTCGGCACGTCGCCGTGATGCCCGGCGGCGGCGTTCAGCACCGCTTCGGGTTCGTTGAATTTGCGCAGGAATTCCATGCCGATGATCGGATGCCCGCCTTCCTGGTCATGATCCATCGCTTTGCCGATGTCGTGCAGCAGTCCGGCGCGACGCGCCAGCGCTCCATCAAGCCCGAGTTCGTCGGCGATGACTTGCGAGAGATACGCCACCTCCAGGCTGTGCCGCAGCACGTTTTGACCATAACTCGTGCGAAAGTGCAGCCGGCCGAGCAGCGGAATGATCGCCCGGGCCAGGTTGGGAATGTTCGCTTCCTGCGCCGCGTCTTTACCGTACTTCAGCAACTGCTCGTCGACTTCCTTTGTCGTCGTCGCGACGATTTCCTCGATGCGCGCCGGATGAATTCGGCCGTCCTGCACCAGTTTTTCCAGGCTTAGCCGCGCCACTTCGCGGCGCACCGGATCGAAGCAGCTCACAACCACAAGGCCCGGCGTGTCGTCGATGATCACATCAACCCCGGTCACTTTTTCGAACGACCGAATGTTCCGCCCTTCGCGGCCGATGACGCGGCCTTTCATGTCGTCGGTGGGAATGATCACCGTCGACACCGTGTGGTCGGCGGTCTGGTCGGCGGCGTAACGTTGGATCGCCTGCAGAATGATCTGCCGGCTTTTGTCTTTAGCTTCTTCCTGCGCCTGCTCGGTGATCTTCTGGATCATCGCGCCAACTTCGCCTTTGCATTCATCCTCAACCCGCTTGAGCAGCATTTCTTTGGCCTGCTCGACGGAAATATTGGTGATCTGCAGCAGTTTGTCTTTTTGCTGCTTCAGCGTTTTGTCCACGTCCGCTTCTTTTGCCTTTACGCTTTGCTCGCGGGCGGCCACGCTGCGGTTGAGGTCGTCGAGGTGACGCTCTTTGACGGTCAGCGTGTCGAGCTTTTTATCCATCATGTCTTCGCGCTTGGTGAGCCGCTGATCAAGCTCATCGAGCTTGCGGCGGGCCGATTCATTTTCGCGCTCGAACTTTTCCTTCGCTTTAAGCTGTTCCTGCTTGGCGGTCAGCTCGATTTCTTTGGCTTTGTTTTCCGCCTGCTGCCGGCTGGTGGCCAGCAGTTCGTCGGCCTGATGACGCGCCTTTTTCATGGCGCTGCCGGCGAACATCTGCATCACGCCCAGCGTCGCCCCCGCTCCGGCGATCAATCCAACTAAAATCCCGATGGTGAGTTCCATGTTGCATCCTCGTTGTCCGACAGTTCCCGCAGCGCGACGAAGCGCGCACCGGGCGTCGGTTCAAAACAGATTGATTTGAGGATGCCTGCTATTGAGGATGAATCGCAGCGCACTCGAACGATCAGCATGGTTAACAAATTCAACCCGTTGATCGAGGCGATTGCAGCATTCGGCGGCGGGACATGGGTGGAGCCCTTGACGGCATATCTGCTGACAACATAACCCCAGCCGGCCCGTCGCGATGGTCGCGGCGAACCCGATAGTGGGAAGCGCCTGGCAATAACCGGGGCAACAACGCCGCCGCCGACCACCGAGCCAAATGCTCGTCGACCGGCCGCGACACCCACAGCGCCAGCAGCACAGCAGCGCAGACGGCCAAAACCCAACTCAACTGGTTGGCGACCGCTGCGAGATGTTCAGGCAAAAAATCCACGTTTTAGTCACGCTCACCGACGCAGTTTTGCCAGCCAGGCCGACAAACCCGCGACGAAACGTCAATATCAGACAACCTTCGGCGGGCACTGGAACCTCCAGCCCCGCCCAGGCAAAAACCAAGTATTAACCAAAGCTTGATCCTTGCCACACAGCATCATACGGGTTGACCGAAATCTTGCCAAGCAAAAGAGTTCCGGTCGTT
>CAZXLA010000141.1:0-1830 GCA_964641895.1 uncultured Tepidisphaeraceae bacterium | reverse complement strand
CACAGCATCATACGGGTTGACCGAAATCTTGCCAAGCAAAAGAGTTCCGGTCGTTCGAAGCCCATTTTTCGACTCCTGAATGCCGTCTCCTGTCTCGCGCCCCCGCCGTTGAGACTGCGAGTGCATGGGGCATTACTTAACTCCCTTCTGAAAAAACAGTTAGATGCAAAAAACGCCGTTGAGACGATGTTTGGGGCTGGGACATTCTGGGACACTCTGGGACATTCGCGCGCCCGAGCAGCAGGGCGCGTACCTTGTCCCGCCGCAGCCACGCAGCGCCAAGGTTTGCCGGGCCGGATTCAATCTCGCGTTTTCCACAAGCCCGTTGTTTTGAGATTGGGGGCTGCGGGGAGGGTTGTGCGCCGGGCGCGATTTGCAGCAGGAACGCGCAACGATCGAACATCCTCGCGAGTTGGCACTATGCTTCGTAAGATGAAAGCGTTTCAGTTGATGGAGGATTGTTGATGTTAACCCGACGCGACTTACTTGCCGCCGCCGCCGTGAGTGCGGGGTTTCTGGGCGCGCGCCGGTTATTCGCCGGCGCACCCGCAACACTGCCCGCCGCCGCCGGTTACGGCCCGCTTTTGCCCGACCCGGCGGGGCTGTTTGATGTGCCGGCGGGGTTTTCCTATCGCATTTTCTCGCGAACGGGGCAGGTGATGGACGACCAGCTTCGCGTTCCCGGCAAACACGACGGCATGGCGGCGTTCGCCGGGCCGAATGGCTCGACGCTGCTGGTTCGCAATCACGAGCTTAGCGCCGACTTGGGCGCGGCCGACGCGTTCGGATTTAACAAAGAATTGCTGCGGCGCGTCAGCCCGGGAAAGTTTTATGACTTCGGCTTCGGCAAAAACCCCTGCCCCGGCGGAACGACCACGCTCGTTTACAACACGCGCGATCAGATGCTCGAACGCCATTACCTTTCGCTAGCGGGCACGCTGCGCAATTGCGCCGGCGGGCCGACGCCGTGGGGAAGCTGGGTGACGTGCGAAGAAACGGTCATCCGCGCCAATGAAACTGAATACGAAAAAGATCACGGCTACAACTTTGAAGTGCCCGCAACAGTGGAGATGGAGTTGGTCGATCCTGTTCCACTGCGCGCGATGGGCCGGTTCAATCATGAAGCGATCGCCGTCGATGCAAAGAGCGGCATTGTGTATCAGACCGAAGATCGCCACGAAGGATTGATCTACCGCTACATTCCCAATGTAAAAGGAAAACTAGCCGAGGGCGGGCGATTGCAGGCGATGCGCGCCAAGGATCGCAAAAGCCTCGACACGCGCAACTGGGAGCCGCAACGCACGATGGAGGCCGGCCTGCCGATCGCCGTGGAATGGGTCGATATGGAAGACATCGAATCCCCCACGGATGAACTACGGATGTGGGGCTTCTACGCCAAAGGCTGTGCAAGATTCGCCCGCGGCGAGGGCATGTGGGCCGGCCAGGATGGCATCTACTTTGCGTGCACCAACGGCGGCACGCGCAAGCAGGGACAAGTTTTTCGGTACACGCCCTCGCCCGCAGAGGGCACGGCGGCCGAGGTGGACAATCCCGGCAAGCTTGAGCTGTTCATCGAGCCCAACAACAGCAATTTAATGAACAACGCCGACAACCTGACGATCGCCCCCTGGGCCGACGTGGTTTTCAGCGAAGACGGCCCCGGCGACAACTTCCTGCGCGGCATCACGCCCAAGGGTGAGATTTATACCATCGGCCGCAACGCCATGAACACCAGCGAGTTAGCCGGCTGCTGCTTCAGCCCGGACGGGACGACGCTGTTTGTGAACATTCAGAATCCGGGATTGACGGTGGCGATTTTTGGGCCGTGGC
>CAZXLA010000140.1:0-10068 GCA_964641895.1 uncultured Tepidisphaeraceae bacterium | reverse complement strand
CCGCAGACGATCGCGGCCGACGCCCCCAATCCCGCCAGAGAAGAAAGCGGGACAGGTCCCACTCTTCTTGATATCCCAATGAACGACTTACAATTACCGCCAGGCCAAGACAGACTCGCGTCGGTCCCCGCGGAATGATCTACCACGTCCTCAACCGCGGGGTGGGGCGGATGACTTTGTTTCGCCATGCGAAGGACTACCCGGCCTCTCTCCGCTGCTTCCGCGACGTGCTGGATGCGTTGCCCGTGCCGGCGGTGTCGTAAACATCATACCCGTCGGTGCTGAAAGGGGTATCCAAGCTGCCCGCCGTTGTGACGCGGGCGGTGAGTGTGTCCCAGATCAACACGCTCGTTGGAGAACTGGAATATCCGACCGCGATATCTGATCTTCATTTCGCAACCGGTGGCTGTCCCGAAGTACGATATCGCTCAAGACCCTGCCTCAAGACCCGGACAAACGCATCAAAATCCCCCGGCTTATGAAACAGCATCATCCGTTCATTGCCACGGTTGAGAACGTGGTATACTTCCTCAGCAATAACGCGGCGGATGGGTCTGGCCATGAAGATACTGTATCAACGACAGGCGAAATCAGTAGTGACCCCTTTTCCACCTCTGATGTACCCGCTTTCGAAGAACGCAAGTTTCCGAAACATACTTCCGCGCAGTATATTGCGTCTCGTCGCTCATATATGTGCTGCAACGGCGCTTCTCTTTGTTGCCGTGAAGTACACGGTTGGCGACCGTGAGCTATATGTCTCACGAAGCGCGACGGTCTCTGATGCTTGGCACCTTCGCATCGCCTCGATATCTGGAGATCCGGTCCTTAGTTATTATTCGTTCCAGATTCCGAATGCCTTCTCCGGCAAAAGGCTGAGCGTCGGAATATCGCGTCCGGATACGGATAGTTGGATGTCGTTTGGCAAGCGACTAACGACACCAGTCTATGTGCGTTCAGTTGAGGACAAGAAGTCAAGAGCGGTCACGATATTCGACATCGGGGTCTCAAAATTTATCCTACTTGCAATTAGTTTGTTTACGTATGCAGTACAGTTTTGTCTGGTGAGAAAGAATGCTAGACTCGGGTTTCCAATAACGACTTCTCAAACAAACGACTTGCAACTCGCGCCAAAAGAGGACGTGATTTGAGAAGTCAAATCATAATCCTCTCAATCGCATCGAGCGAAATCTCCTCCCCCCTCCGGTCATAAAGCTTCGTCGTCCGCGGCGACTCATGAGCCGCGATCGCCTGAGCCTGCTCAACCGTTCCGCCATTGGTGAGGAAATTCGTAATCCCCGTCGCCCGAAACGTGTGACAGCAAATCCGCGATGACAACCCTGCCGCGAGCGCCCGCCGCTTGATCATCGAAAGTGCATTAAGCCGATGCAGCCGGGCAGGGGAGAGAGCGCGCGTGCGTTTGAGCATCGACCGAAACAGCGGCCCTTTGTTATTGGCATCGTCGCCGGCAATCCCCGCCGCGGCGATGGACGCATCCAGATACTCGATGACTTTATGATGGCAGGGGACTTCATGATCCTTGCCGCCTTTTTCGTGCAGCCGCAGAAAGCTTCGCTTTCCCTGGTGCCAGTAGTCCCCGACGTTCATGGCAACGACGGCAGAAATGCGGGCGAAGCTGTAGACCATCACGCCGATGAGTGCCCGGTCGCGAAGTCCGATGAGTGAATCGGTTTCGATCGACTCGATGGGCGAAGAAAGCGGGACAGGTCCGACTTTTCTTGATATCTCAATGAGCGACTTACAATTGCCGCCATGCCACGACAGACTCGCGTCGCTCCCGGCGGAATGATCTACCACGTCCTCAACCGCGGGGTGGGGCGGATGACTTTGTTCCGCCATGCGAAGGACTACTCGGCCTATCTCCGCTGCATTCGCGACGTGCTGGATGCGTTGCCCTTGCCGACCGTTGAGCCGACGACGATTTTGCCATCCGGCTGAACCGCCGCCGCGCCGGCGATGTTGCACGCGCCGGCGGTGTTGTACACATCATAGCCGTCGGTGCTGAAAGGGATATCCAGGCTGCCCGCCGTTGTGACGCGGGCGGTGAGCGTGTCCCGACGTGCGCCAGCGCAGCGAGTGGAGTGGAGCGACGGGGAATCGAACCCCGATTTGCTGAATGCGATTCAGCCGTCATCCCGTTAGACCATCGCCCCGGGAAACGAATTCGAGCGGGCATTTTAGGCCGGCGGCGTGGGGCGTCAAGTTGGGGCGTCAAGTTATTCGCGTTCCACCCCCGACACACCGACGCCCTCGTTCGACGCAGTACTACTTTGCCTGAGAGCCAGGGTCGTGGCACCCCTCAATCCTATTTTTTTCATGTTGGGCATCACGGCCGTGTTTTCGGCGGGGTTGGATCACTTTGCGATAGATCACTTACAAACTTTCGGCCGGTGAGGCGCAGGAACACATCTTGCAATGTTGGCTTGCCGAGGGAAACGCTGCGCAGGTCGTCGCCGAGCAGTTCGATCAGTTGTGGAAGAAGCGTGCTGGAGTCTGCAATTTCTATTCGAAGTTCGCCGTCAACTCGGGTGGGATGCACGTTCAGCGACGATGCGATGCGTGCGGCGGCGGCGGCGGGGTTTTCGGCGCTGATGGCAATGACCTGTCCGCCGACACTGGCGCGCAGCGCCGCGGGTGAGTCGACCGCGACGAGCTTGCCGCGGTCGAGGATCGCCAGGCGCGAGCAATACTCGGCTTCGTCAAGCAGGTGGGTGGTGAGCAGGATGGTCGTGCCGGCGTCGCGGAGCGATTTGAGGACGGCCCAGAATTCCAGCCGGGCGGCGGGGTCGAGGCCGGTGCAGGGTTCGTCGAGAATCAACAGTTTCGGTTCGTGCAGCAGCGACTTGGCCAGTTCGATACGCCGGCGCTGTCCGCCGCTGAGTTTGTCGGTTCGGCGGTTGATGTCGTCGGTCATGCCGACAGCGGCGATGCAGCGATCGATCCGCCGCTTCAATACCGCGCCGGTGATGCCGTACAGGTGGCCCTGATGACGCAGGTTTTCGTAACCGCTCAGCATCTTGTCGAGCGCGGGCGCCTGAAACACCACGCCAATTTGCCGTCGAATATCGGTCAGCCGATCTGCCGAGAGCGGAAATCCGAAAATTGAAACACTCCCTTCCTGCGGCGGGATCAGCGTCGAAAGGATGCGAAAGAGTGTAGACTTGCCGCTGCCGTTGGGCCCGAGCATGCCGAAAATTTCTCCCGTGGCGATGTGTAAGTCGATGCCGTCAAGCGCGACGCGTTGGCCGTAGCGATGGCGGAGTTGGCGAACCTCGACGGCGTTGGTCATGGGTCACAGGGGTATTACTGGGGCGGCTTGTATTCGAACTTCGCTTCGACGGTCGCGGCAGTTTCAACCTTCAACGGCTGGCGCAGTTCGCCGTACAGTTCGTGCCAGGCGACAAGCGTATATTCTCCGGCGGGAAGGTGCTTGATTTCGAACGAACCGTCGTCAGTAGTGACTGCATAGAACGGGTTATCAAACACGCCGATGTGGGCGGCCATCCAGGGATGCACGTCGCATCGGACCGGGAAAATTTCGGCGGTGGTAAAGCGAACTTCCTTTTCATGGCCTTCGCGAAGCAGGCCAAAGTTGTCGCTGGGATTATTGCGCGGCGTGTAGTGCGTGTTGTGGAACGCCGGATCGCTCGACTTTACTTTGAGCGGCTGGCCGACCACCACGCCGACCACGTGCGGCACATATTGGCAGTTGATCTGGTCGAGCAAGTTGGGCGGAAGCGAGCGCCCATCCACCATCGGCCCGCCGCTGATGTAGACGAAGACGTTCTTCAACCCCTGGCTGGCGTCGACGATGACGGTTTCTTCGAGGATCGTGCCGGGCGCGCCGTTGTGGCACGGCTCGGCTTTGAGCACCTTCATCGTCGGCACAGCGCCTAGAAACTTTACGGTGCCTTTTACGACGGCTTTGCCTCGCGCGGCTTCGGGAGAAATTCGGGCGATGCCATTGGAGTCGCGTTCGGTGCAGGAAATTACAGCTAAGCCGCAAGCGGCGAAGAGGGCGATGCCGGTGAGCATGCGAAATGTCGGGCGCGGGTTCATTATCCCAATCGGTCGATCATCATGGCGCCGAGCAGTAGCGGCAGGTAGATGATCGATGCGAAGAATAGTTTGCGGGCGTCGGTGCGCTGGTGCGTGCGGTAGAACTTCACGCCGTACCAGAGGAAGCCCAAGCCAAGAATAATTGCCGCGATGACGTAACCCGCGCCGCTCACGCCGGCCGGCCGAGCCAGGAGCGTAATGGGAATGAGCGTCAGGGTGTAAAGGACGACCATGCGGCAGGTGACCGTCAGCGAAGGATCGATCACCGGCAGCATTTTAAATCCGCCGAGGCGATAATCTTCGCGGTATAAAGAGGCGATGGCGAGGAAGTGCGGCATCTGCCAAAGGAACAGCACGCCGAACAATACCCAAGCGCCGGGCGAAATAGCATTTTCGACTGCGGTAAAGCCCATCATGGGAGGGATAGCGCCCGGGACGGCGCCGATGATCGTGTTGAGCGTGCTGTATCGTTTCATCGGCGTGTAAACGAGCAGGTACGACAGCAACGTGAACAGCCCGAGGCCCGCGGTGAGGGGGTTGACGAATGCCAGGAGATGGCCGACACCCACGGAGCCAAGGGCCGCGCCGAAAAACAAGGCTTCAACGGGCGCGATGCGGCCGGCGGGCAGGGGGCGTTGGCTAGTGCGCGGCATGAGCGCGTCATACCGGCGTTCGAGCCACTGATTGAGCACCGCCGCCGATGCCGCGGTGAGGGCCGTGCCGAAAAGCGTATGAAACAGCAGCAGCCATGTCGAAGGCGCTTTGGCCGACGCGAGATAAAAGCCCACAAGCGTGGTGACGAGGATGAGAAAGTTCATCCGCGGTTTGGTCAGTTCGTAAAAATCGCTCAGTCGTTGCCACCGCGCGCTCGCTGCCGACGATAGCGCAGGCAACTCTGCGGTGACGGTGGGGCCGACGGCGGGGGAGATGTTGGAGGAATCGCGAAACATGTTGCTTTCGGTGATCGGCTTCATCTTAAAACGCATTACCTTGAATGTCGTCGATTCAAATCCCCGCCGCAACTGGACGCGCTGAAACAGGCGGCGCGTTCGCTTTTGGCGTAACGGTGGAAGTGGAAAAGACCGTGGAATACAACCGCAGCACCCGGGTTGTCAAAATCGCCAGCGTGAGGAGTAGCAATGCGCCGACCGCCACGTGAGCCGTCGCCACTTCAACCGGCTTCTTGTAATAAACAGTCAGCAGCCCCAGCGTGAACTGCGTCACGAGCAAACACCCGACGATCGCGAGCGGCGTGCGCAGCTTGCGATCGGTAAACCGCCGCCCACCAGCCATCAGCAGGCCGGCGATCATCGCCGATACAACGATCGCGCCGACGCGATGGGCAAAGTGCAGCCAGATCTGCGACATCGTCACCGATTTCTCCTGTAGCGTCCAAGCGCGGTATTGGTTGACGGCGGCTAAGCCGGCGGCGTCGGTGGGCGGCAGAAGTTTGCCGTACGCCAGCGGCAGATCGGGAATCGCCAGGCCGGCGTCGTGATGGCGCATGATCGCGCCGATGGCGAGCTGCCCGAAGACCGCCGCGACACAGACGCCGGCCAGCACAGTCACACGCCGGCCGGCTTTGCGCATTGTCACGTCGCTGACTTTCGTTGCGTCGATCCACCAGCGGCTCGTCACCACCATCGTGATGCCGGCAAAGCAAAAGAACGCCTGGGCGAAGCAACCGTGAATAATCGCCAGTGTTAGATTCACTTCCGTCACTCGCAGCCCGCCCAGCAGGCCTTGAATGCAGACGGCGACGAGAACGGTCACGCACAGCCGGCGCACCCAGGTGCGATCGTCGCGGCGGCGGGCCATCCAGGCGGCGGCGAAGATGAACGAGAGCGACAGCAAGCCCACAAACCCGTGCTGTAGCTTGCGGCCGACTTGAAGGTCGATTGCGCCAGCGCGTTCGAGCAACAACACGGTGCCGCCCCATGCAATGGCCATCGCGCCCAGAATGATCGCGGTCCAACCCAGTCGCCGTCGGCGAATGGCATCGCGCGCCGGTCCGAACGCCTGCAACACCAGCATGATCCCCAGAAAGCCAACGAGCATTCCCATCAATCGGTGCAGGTGTTCGTAAAAGATTCCGCCCACCCATTGGCTAACCGGGAACAGGAACATGTTGTAGCCGTAGCTGTTCGGCCAATCGGGCACGCTCATGCCGGCGTCGTGGGTGGTCACCAAACCGCCGAGGAAAATCAGCGGGAAGGTTGCCGCCGTCAGCAGTACGGCGACTGTGTGAAGGAATGAGTGATAGGTCGGGCGGTCGTTAAGGGTCATGGCCGTGTACCTGCGTTGGTAGTCAATGATAGTTGTTTTGCCCGCGCGCTTCGAGGACGTGCGGCGGTTTGCCGCATTGATTCCCACCTTTCTTATCAGACGCTGACGCACTGCTGAAACATCGGCCAACGCAATGAATGACGCCCAGCCGATAAACTTCAAGACAGTTTATAGCTTTGAAAGGCAATAGAATGAACACTAGGCATTTCGGCATGGCAGCAATTTTGATGGTGGCGTTGGTCGGCTGTAACAACAGCGGGCAGAGGCAGGCGCAGCGGTCACAGCAACCGATCCTTGCGCCGGAGAAGTTCGATCTGGTGAAAGAGCCGGACATCAATGCCGAAACCCGCTTCGCCGCGGGGCAGTTGGCCGAATCGCGCGGCGATCTTCGTCGCGCCGGTGCTCAATACGCGCAGGCGTTAAAGGTCGATCCCAACCACCTCAAGGCGATGAACCGCCTGGCGATCGTTTATGCGATGACCAGGCAGTTCGATCAATCCATCGAAATTGCCCGACGGTATGTGAATGTGACCCATCAATCATCCGACGCGTGGAACAATCTGGCGCAGTGTTACGAATTCGCCAACCGCACCAACGAGGCCGAAGACGCCTACAAATCCGGCATTGCCAAAGACCCCGGCAACGTTCCCTGCCGCGTGAACTACGGCTTGATGCTGGCGCGGAAAGATCGCATCGACGAAGCCCGCACCCAAATGGCCGTGGTGCTGAAGCCGGCCGAGGTGCATTACAACATCGCCAGCGTTTTAGAAATGCAGGGGAACAAGGCCGCTGCAAAGAAGGAATTTCAGAAGGCGCTGGAAGTCGATCCCACGTTCAACGAAGCCAAGAAACGTCTGGCGGTAATCGAATAGCTGCGTCCATTCATGCGAGTTCCATTTTTGCCGGCGTCCACCCGGTTGCTCTTGCGTTTGCCCGCGCATTCAATCCGAAGCGCGGAGGCTTATCGCGCCCCCGGCCCGTGCGTGGTCGCCGGATCAAGCCCCATCGCGGGGTTGGTCGGCAAGCGCACCGTGAACGTCGTGCCCTCGCCCGCAGCAGACTTCACCGTAATAGAGCCGTCGTGCTCTTCCACAATCTTCTTCGTTACGGCCAACCCGATGCCGGTTCCTTTGTTGCCCTTTGTGGAATGGAACAGCTCAAACAGATGATTCTTAATGCTCGGGCTTACGCCGCCGCCGTTGTCGATTACTTCAAAGACAGTCATCTTGCTTTCGGCTTCGTATCGACACACCACGCGAATCAGCCCGCGTGACGGTTCGCACGCGTCGATGGCGTTGGAAAGCAGGTTGATCAGCACCTGATGAATGCCATCCGGGTCCATCGGCACCGCCGGCATGCCGTCGTCCACGTCGGCCACGCACATGGCGCCTCGTTCGTTGGCCATGGGGGCGATCAGCTCCAGGCAATCGTTGACCAATGTCCGCGGGTTGACCAGTTGCAGATCGGGCGTGCGCTCTTTGCTGAACGCGAGCAGGTTCATCGTGAGGTTGTAGATTTTTTCGAGATTGCGATCGACGACGCGCCAGCCTTTGGATAGCTGCACCATGTTGTTACCGCGCAGACCCATCTCCACCACATCCGCCCCGCCGCGAAGCGCCTGGAGGATGTTTTTGATGGAGTGCGAAAGCGCCGCCACCGTTTCGCCGATGGCCATCATCCGCTCGGCCTGCAACTGCGCCGCGTACAGCTTGGTATTCTGAATCGCCATGCCCGCTTGCAGGCCGATCGTGCTCAGAAGGCGAAGCTGGTCCGGGGAATAAGTGTAGTTTTTTACCGACGAATCGATGTAGACGATACCGATGGTTTCATCCATTGGCGTGCCACCCTTGTCGCCAACTCCGACGCGGGCATCGAGCTTGCGGGCTTTGATGGGCACGCACAGCGACGAACGGATGCCCAGATCGTGTACGCTTTTGCTCTTGCTGAATCGCTTGTCCGCCATCGCATTGCTGCTCAACACGCCTTCGCCGGTTTGCAGCACGTGGTTGATGATGGTTCGGCTGGCATGAATCTTGACGCCCGATTTGCTCCCTCCCGGATCGGCGCGGGCTTCTTCATCGCGCAGCCGGACGACCTTTGTTTCCAACTCGTTACCGCGATTGAGCAGCATGATGATGCCGCGGTCGGCCTGCAGGTGTTCGAACGTTAAATCCATCACCACATCGAGCACCTGCTGCACGTCAAAGCTGCTGCCCAGCGCCGCGCCGAGCCGGTACAGCACCTTCAAATTCGCCATCGCCGCCGCCGCCGGTTCGGGGACGGCCAGCACCATCGAATCATCGTTGGACGCGATGGCGTGCATGATGGAAGAATCCATCCCCGCCTCTTCCCCCGCCAGCGTGATCGCCCCCGCGCTCCCGCGCGAAATCCCCGGCTGCGCCCCGAACACCAGCAACGACCGCCCGACGCGAATCTGGTCGCCGGGTTTAAGTTGATAGGTGTTCACCACGCGCTGTCCATTGATGTAAGTACCGTTGGATGAGCCTAAGTCCTTTACAATCCACCCATTAGGGCTCGGGTGCAGCTCGGCATGGCGACGCGAAACCGTATTGTCATCCAGCGGCAACTGCCGCGAATCACGACCGAGCAGCGCGATGGCATCGGGCAACTCAAACCGCCGGCCTTTGTCGGGGCCTTGGATGACCAGAAGTGTTAGCACGACGGTAACTTACAGCGTGAAGTGATTGTGGGAAAGCGGAATCGCGGGATTGGCGTGGCGGATCGAGGCAAATGCATTGAACGAGCGGCGAGCGTCAGCGACCCGATTCCTCGTGCACTACCACCCGCCCGCCGACGTTCGCGGCTGGTTATTCCGGTCATCATCGGTCGCCCTGCATCGCGGATCGATGGCAGACTTACACGCGTGTGCGCCAGCACAGTCCAGATTGAGAGCAGGAAAGATTAGCCGCCGACCGGGATAAACGTCTGGTACGGGGCAAAGAAAACGGAACCGGTCCGAACGCCATCCGTCTAAGCTACAACACCGCGTAGGTGATGTGAGTCAGCCGCCTGTGATTGTGCCACGTGGCACAATCGCGCGAAATCGACATAAGCGACGCCTTGAAAAAGGTTTACGGCATTTTCAAAAATCACACGACCCTAACATATGGTTAAGACGACGGTCGGCCCAAATCGCCCATTCCGCCCCGACATGATTGTGAAGGCCGCATCGTCAAGGCGCTTGCTGGAGCGACCAATGACTACTTTCGCATACTTTTGATGTTAATTGGACCTGTCCCACTTTATCCCGTTATCCCCGTCCCGCTTTATCCCACCGGCCCAGACTTCACTCCACCGTGTTGGCGGATACAGAGGGCGCGCCGCCCGCGTTGCTCGCGATTCGCAATGCGATTATCCTCGCCGGCATGGCAAAAAAGGGGATCGCGGGCAAGCGATCAGCAAAAGGCACCAGCGACCAACCGCGGGCGGCGCTCGCCGCGGCGCTGTCTGCTCCGGCAGGTCGTCCGTCTTCGCTGCTCGACACCCGCGTCGTCTATTGCGGCGACAACCTCGAACAACTCGCCAAACTGCCCGATGCGTGCGTCGATTTGATCTACATCGATCCACCGTTCAACTCCAACCAAGATTACGAAGTCTTTTGGGGCGAGACGAAGGAGAAGCGAGCCTTCGCAGACCGCCACGCCAGCACGCAGGCCTACATCGAATACATGCGCCCCCGCTGCG
>CAZXLA010000139.1:0-10212 GCA_964641895.1 uncultured Tepidisphaeraceae bacterium | reverse complement strand
AGCGACCGCCATGCAATTGCCGCCGGATTTTTCTTGACAGTTTGTATATTGTTTGGTAACACAGTCGAGCCTGTTCTTTGATAACTTGTCATTCGACCGGTGTGGAGGCCGGTTGTGGATGCCCGGTGCGAATGTCCGACACGAATGCCCGACTGGGGCCGGATTTGCCTGCGCTTTTCGCGACGTTACATGCGGCGAATAGGGCTTCAAAGGGTCATCGAAGGGACATGATCTGGGCATTGAACGGACACCAATCGGGCACGGAAGGGACACGGTTGGGGCACGGTTGGGGCACAAAAAGGACGTGGTTTGGACGCGGTTTTTGGGAGCATGGCCAAGGGCGAATATCCGTGTAAGCCTTTTGTGGAAAACACTTTAACGAACCACTTGGGCCGCCCGTTGGCGTGCGTAACATCTTTTTTTGTTGGCGAACGTGCAGTCTTCTCGATGTCCCGCAGCCCGATGCCCTCGAGCCGTAAAACCCCGGTTTGCGGCGGCGGGCGGGTTGCTTTATATCAGACCTCTTAAAGTCTGATTTCTCGTCGCTTGCGGCGCCGCGGAACAAGACGCTCCACTTTGCTTTCAAACAGTTTGCTTTCAACGAGGTGTGAATCATGCCCAACCGCGTTTTCAATTTCAGCGCCGGCCCGGCGATGTTGCCGACCGAAGTGCTCGAAAAATCCGCCGAGGCTTTGCTCGATTTTCAGCACAAAGGCTTCGGCATCGCCGAGTGCAGCCACCGAGGCAAAGAGTTTGACGGCGTGATTGATGAAGCCATCGCGCTGTCCAAAAAATTGCTCGGCCTCGGCGACACGCATGATGTGCTGTTCCTTCAAGGCGGCGCCACGCAGCTTTTCACACAGATTCCGATGGCATTCCTGCACAACTCGGCCGACTTGCTGGTGAGCGGCGAGTGGAGCAAAAAAGCCGCCGGCGCGATCAAAGAAATGGGCGCGAAGGGCCATGTCGTCGCGAGCAGCGAGGCGAGCAACTTCGATCATTCGCCGTTGCCCGGTGAATGGAAGCTCAGCCCCGATGCCGACTACTTTCACGTCTGCTCGAACGAAACCGTACATGGCCATCGCCTGCCGACTTGGCCGAAGCACCCGAATTTGATCGTCGACGCGAGCAGCGAATTCATGAGCCGCCCGCACCCGGTGGGCGATTGTGCGCTAGTGTACGCAGGCTCGCAGAAAAACCTCGGTCCCGCCGGCGTGGTGCTGACGATTGTTCGCAAAGACCTTTACGCCAAACAGAAAAAGATGCCGGCCAAGCTATGGAGCTTTAAGGACATGGCCGAGAACAAGAGCATGATCAACACCCCGCCGACGTTCGGCATCTACATCCTGCTGGAAAGTTTCCGCTGGCTGGATCGCCACGGCGGTCTGGCGGCAATGGAGAAAATCAACGCGCAAAAAGCCGGCGCGATCTACGGCGCAATCGATGAATCCAACGGTTTTTATACCGGCACGGTGAGCAACAAAGAGCAACGCAGCCACATGAACGTCACCTTCCGCCTGCCGAGTGAAGAAGCGACCGAGACGTTCATCAAAGACGCCGCCAAACAGGGCATGGTGGCGCTCAAGGGCTACCGCTCGGTGGGAGGCATTCGCGCCAGTATTTACAACGCCATGCCGCTGGAGGGTGCGCTGGCACTGGCGGGGTTCATGAAGGATTTTGCGTCGAAGAAATCTTAGTCGAACGACCGGGACATGAAGGCGAATCGGGGCACAACGATTCGTGGGCCTTACTATTTCGTCAAGGCGGCTTTGAGATCGTCGCTGCTGTAGATGCCGGCGAGAATCTGCGGCTGCTCATCACCCGCGCGCCAAACGGCGGTCACGGGAATGGCGCCGACGGAATTGAGCTGGCGCAGCAACGGCCAGCCGACGGCGGATTGCTTGGTGAGATCAGCCTTGATCGTCGTCACGCCGTTGGATCGAAGCCACTTCACCGTGTCTTCGCTGCCATACACGATCAGCTCAACGGTCTGGCAGTTGGCGCACCAGTCGGCGGTGAACTTCACTAGAACCGGCTTGCCGGTCGCGCGGGCTTTGGCCAGGACGTCTTGCGAGTAATACGTCCACTCGATGGGCGGGTTGGTGAGCTTGATGGTGATCGCCAGCGCCGGCGCGATCAGCACCATCGCCACGACGACGGCGATGACGATGGATATCGTTCGCTTGGAAATCTGCACGGCGCGGACGACCAGAAACACCCCCGCCGCCGCGACGAGGGCGAAAATCACCCACCAGAAGTTGGGCCCGCGCAGCGAATCAGGAAGGAACATCTTGCCGAAGTAAGCCGCCGTCGCCAGAAGCAGGAAGCCCATCATCTGTTTGACGACTTCGCTCCATTGCCCCGCCCGCGGCAGGTTGCGGGCGACTTCGGGGAACGCCGAGAGGAGCATATACGGAAACGCCATGCCCGCGCCAACCACCATCAACAGCAGCACGCCGATGACCGGATTCTGCGTCGCCGCCCACGTGAGCAGCGCGAAGAACAACCCAAAGGTGCAGGGCGTGGAAAGGATTGCCGTAAGAATGCCGAACAGAAAGTTGCCCGTGAGCGTGTCGTGCCGCGGGGTAACGTTGTAAACCCAGTACGGCATGTTCACGCCGAACACGCCGAACATGCCGACCGCCATCGCGATGAGAATGAGCGTGATCGCGCCGGCGAAGTAAAAGTTGCCGAACAGTTCACCCCAGGAAATCGCATGAAACACCAGCACCGGAATCGCCAGCGCCGCGAATGTGACGATGATCCCCAGCGAAAACACCGCGCCAAACAGAAGACACTTGGCGCGGTTGTGCTGGGCGACTTCATAGAACCCGATCGCCTTGAGCGGCAGCACGGGCAAGACGCACGGCACGAGGTTGAAGATCATGCCGACCACAAACGCGCCGACAAACGCCAGCGCATACGCGTTCTCGCCGAGTTCAAGACCAAACAGCGACTGCGATTTCGCCTTCGCCGCCGCTGCGGGTTTGGGGGTGGCACCGGTGCCGTCGGCCAGTGTCGCGAACACCGAGGGGTCAAAGTCTTTGAACAAATCCGGCTCGATCATCTGCACCGATGCCATCGCGGCGACGATGGACGTCTTCACTTCAACCGGCGGCGATTCCGGGGCGAAGCAACTTTGGTCGTCGCAGATTTGATACGTCAGGGTGCCCTTGATGGCCACGTCGCCGGTAGCGCCGCGCTTCACCTGCAGCGGCACATAGACGACTACCTTGCCGTCGTACACATTGAGGTCGCCCAGCGCCGGGTAATTCTGATCGTGGCCTTTTGGATAAATCGGTTTGCCGATCAACAGCTTGTCATTGGGCTCCACCGCCCATTCGAACGCGATGTAGTTCGCATCCGTGGGAGTGGCGGATTGGGCGTGGTATCCCGGCTTGATGTCGACGACAATCGCAAGAACTGCGTTATCGCCTTCGCGTAACGCCGATTGGCTTAGAACGGCGCGGGATTGGGCCAAGTCCGTCGGCTGCGCCACGGCAACAGTCGTGAGCAACGATAGGATCGACATCACCAAGACGCCCAACGCCGCGAACCGCTTGGCGATCAGGACGCGTGCGCAGCACTTGACACGATTCCAGTGCGTTGCGTTCGAAAAACTGAATGTGGGAATCATACTGGGCAATTTCATTTTCGGGCCTGTGGGAAGACTTCAGTATGGTAAGCATCCACTCGCCGCCGGAAAGTTGACCGCTCGGGGCGTCGCGCAGAAGATCGCCGTTCTGTCGCGCCATTCCGGCACCGGACAAGGCTTAGGAGGCGTCATTGCGGTTGTCCAAGCGAAGCGAATACGGCCTGCGTGCGTTGGTGCACCTTGGTCGGTTAGGCGACGACCGATTCGTGCAATCGCGTGATTTGGCACGTGCCGAAAATCTGCCCGGCAAGTATGTGGAACTGGTTTTGATGACGCTTCGACGAGCCGGACTGCTGAAAAGCCGCGCCGGCGTGGGCGGCGGGTATCGGCTGGCGCGTGCGCCGGCCCATATCAAAGTCACCGAGGTGCTCGATCTGCTGCAGCACGGCGACGAATCCGATTCCGGCAACGGCAAAGCCGAAGCGCGGTCGCCGGGCGAGTTCGGCGTATCTATCATCGTTGGCAAGCTCGATCAGGTGATCGGCAAGGCGCTGGGCGATCTGACCTTAGAAAAACTGCTCGACCAGATTCCCCGCGCCGCGGGGCAGACGACCGGGATGTACTATATCTGAGTACAGAAATGTCCAATGACCAAATTCCAAAGCACAAACGGGAGATGGCGTTTCAAGAATTTGCCTGCTTTTGCCTTCATTTGAATTTGTTTGTGCTTTGTTGCTTGAGATTTGTTGCTTCAAACTGATGTTCTTGATTTGAGATCTTATGCTTCCCCTCCTCGCCTTCAGCATCGACACCGTCCGCGACTGGGTTCAGAACAACGGCTTCTGGGGCGGCGTGGCAGTTATCTTCGGGTTGCTGTTTGCCTGCGGCCTCGGTCTCCCACTTCCCGAAGATGTGCCGCTCATCGTCGCGGGCGCGTTTCTTGTCCATGATACGCGCAGTTGGATCATCGTCGGCGCCGCCTGCTGGTGCGGCATCATCGGCGGCGACATCATGCTTTACATGCTCGGCCACAAATACGGCATGAACATCACGCGCCTCCCGTTCATCGGTAAACACGTGAACGCCGAACGCATTCAGCATGTGGAGAAGCTGTTCGAACGATACGGCGTGATGGTCGTCGCCGTCGGCCGGCTGTTCGCCGGCATCCGCGGCGCAATGGTCATCACCGCGGGAACCATTCGCTACAACTTCATCAAATTCATCATCGCCGACGGCATCGCCGCCCTGTTCTCCGGCGGGCTTTTCATGCTGCTGGGGCACTGGCTCGGCAAAACGCTCAACGATGAAAGCATTCGCGAATTCAAGCACTGGTTTATCGCTGGCGCCGTCGTGTTGGTGTGCGTCGTGCTCATCTGGGTCATCTGGAAGCGGCGTACGGGCCGAAGCGTGAGTGAGACGATTGAGAAAAAACTCGAACAGCGCATCGAAAATAAAATCCATGCCGCTTCAGAGCAAAACAACCGGACTTAAGACTGCCCACGAATCGACACGAATGAACACGAATCAACGATTGGCCGATCCCACGTTTCATCTGCTCTGCGACTCCCCCTCTTGGTACTCCGGGAAGGGGAGATTTGGATTCGTGTTCATTAGTGCCGATTCGCGGGCAGTCTTTACAGAATCGTTTGACGCCCGCTCTTTGTCGCCCTACGCTCAAGTAAACGAATCAAAAGGAGCCAAGCTATGTCAATCGAACTCATGAAGCTTCCGTATGCCCCCGACGCGCTCGAGCCGCACATCGACAAGATGACGATGGAAATTCATTACGGCAAGCATCACAATGCGTATGTCACCAACTACAACAAGGCAATGGAACAGGCGCCGCAGTTGGCCAGTAAAAGTGTTGAGGAAGTGATCGCCAATAACCTGGCTGCCGTGCCGGATGCGATCAAGATCGCCGTTCGCAACAACGGCGGCGGGATTGTGAACCACAACCTGTTCTGGCTCACCATCGGCCCGGTGAATGGCGGCAAGTTCGGCGGCGTGCCCGCGGGCAACCTGGCCAAGGCCATCGACAGCACCTTTACGTCGTTCGACAAATTCAAAGAAGCCTTCACCACCGCCGCCACCACGCGTTTCGGCAGCGGGTGGGCGTGGCTGGCCAAGAGCGGTGGAAAAGTTGAAGTGTATTCCACGGCAAACCAGGACAGCCCGATCATGGAAGGCAAAACTCCCGTCATCGGCCTGGACGTGTGGGAACACGCCTACTACCTCAAATACCAAAACCGTCGGCCGGAATATATCGCCGCCTACTGGAACGCGGTGAACTGGACCGCCGCCGAAGAACGCTTCAACGCGGCGAAGTGAGCGAGAAGGCTGACCAATATTGACGCTTGTAGATCAGTGGGGCAAACAGCTTGCCTGCTGGTGGGTCAGACATTCTTGTCTGCCTAGCGTTCCACGCGATCCGGTAGGTCGCACGGCATGGAATGCCGTGGCAGACAAGAATGTCTGCCCCACCAGCACTCAATCAGCTTGCAATCCATTCATGAAGACAAGCGCGTGGTCGTTCCGATGCCATAAATGTAAAAGTCCGAGGAGTCTGGGGTCAGCATCCACAACCAGCGGTTGGGGTGAAGCGGTTTGGGCGCTTCGCCGACGCCATCGGTTAAAACGGCGATCAAGTCGGGGTATCTCGTCAGGCCGGCGGCGTATTCTTCAATGCACTTGAAGCTCGTCCCCCCGCCGCCGAGGGGGGCGCGCGTAGCGTCGTCGAGGTTGAACGGATACGCGGATACATCAAAGCTGATCGCCGATAGTTCAACCCTTTCGCGCAGAAGGGTGCGCGTGACGGCGACGAGTCGATCGAGTTGCTTTGGTGAGATACTTCCGCTGGTGTCAATCGCCATCAGCACCGATACCCTGCCGCGGTGATCGCACACGCGCTCGCTGGGGAGGATCACCGTTGGATAGAGCGCCGCCATCCGCCGCGACGGCTGCCACGATTCATCGGTGTGCTCCTGCAGCAGCGAGCTGACGCGATTGCGCAGCAGCGCATCCCACGACACTTTCGGCGCGATGGCACTTTGCACTTCTCGAAGCTCACCCGACTCATGGCGCGTCCATCCGCCGAGTTGCTGGCCGTCGAGGATACGATCGAGCCGGCGCGCCAGTTGCTCACGTTCCCAAGCCTGCCGGCCGGTGAGAGGGTTGGAGTCATCCATGCCAAAATCAACGTGAAACGGCCGATGCCCGGCCATGAGTTTGCGGATCCATCGACGCAGGCCCGCATCCCGGGTCATGCGATCATAAATCGCCTCGGCGGAAAACTTAATCGTCGGGCCGGCATGAAGCAGAACCTCACGAAACCGCGCGAACGTCGCCGCGCCTTCGATCAATCGCTTGAAACTCTCGCTCTCCACGCGCGCAAACTGTGGCTGCGCCAGAAGTAACTCGTTAATCACGATATCGCAGGCGATGTTCCAGAACCGCGCATCGCGCCGCCCGCGCCGTTCGGCATGGCGGAAAGCCACGTGCAGGGCTTCGTGCAGTGTAACGAATGCGATTTCTTCGGGCCCGAGTTCATCAAAAAACCGGCGGTTAAACTGGAAAATAACGTGCCGGCCCGGCCGCGTGATGACACACGACGTCGGGCACACGCCGGCGCGCGATGTAAACGCCGGCCGGCCCAGGTAATAAACCTGCTTGGCCAGCCCCAGACCGACATCGCACGAATCGACGGCGAAATAAAGCAGATCAATCCGATCGACGTCCCCGCGCAGCGGGCGGTAATTGAAAGTTTTGCTCAACATTCGTCACGCCATTCTTGAAAACAGACGAAGCACGTCGCTCCGAAGCGACGCGGGTTCGCCGATGAGGGCGAACTCTTTCAACGCGGTTCGGATCTCCGCGTTCTCAACCAGCGACGCTTGCACGTCGTCCGGCAGCACGAGCAACAGGGGCACGACCTGCTTCGCGACCGTCGGCCAAGCCCACAACCGTTCGGCGACGGCGATCGCGACATCAAGCGAATTCTTGGCAGCATGGATCAGTTCCTCCTGTCTTTGAACCATCGATTCCCGCGTGAGCGCAAAGGGCAACGGGCTGGCCCCTTTCAAACGCTTCAGCAACGACGAAAGTGGCACTTTCACATGGATGGGAATGCCCGCCTCAAGCGAAATGCCAGCCGAGTGCAGCAGTCCAAGTTTTTCAAGTCGCCGCGGCGAAATGACTTGCCGTAACTCGGCCGTCAAATCGTGCTGCCACCACTCGACCAGCGCCGCCGACGTCGCGGCGGCGATGCCGATGCGGTTGGTGTAGTAATCTGCGTCGGGGTCGGCGCGCACGTCGAGGTGAATATCGAATCGATCGATCATCGCCTGATCGAGCTCGCCGACATGCCCTCCACCATCAATGGGGGTGATGGCGGCCACGATGCACTCCAGGTTGCGCATTCGTGTGCCGTTAATGCTGCGAAACTGCACCAGTTCCATCACGGCGTTCTGCACTTTCGGGTGGCTGCGATTGAGCTCGTCGAAGAAAAGCACCTGCGCCGTTTCGATATCCGGCGGGCGGACGAACTCCAACTGCTGCCGCGGGCCGACATCGGTTTCAACGGTGACCGGGATTGGGATTCCCACGAAGTCGGCCCACGGGTCGAGCGTGGGCGCGCTGAAATATTTCATGCGCAAGCCTAGTTCGTTCACCGCGTCGCGCACGATTTGCGTCTTGCCCACGCCGGGCGCGCCGCTCAGCAGGCAGTTGAACCCTCGCCGCATGCCGGCGATGACCGTTGATGTAATATTTTTCGTCGTCGCCATAAAAACCGCGCACCGACTTATTCAGTCGGCACGCGGGGAAAGAAGCCCCGCCCCGCTGATTCTTGCATCAGCAATCTTGCAAGCCGCGGCGCGCACCGGAAGCGTTCGCGCCCCGGCGCGGAATTTTTCTGATTTACGGTTTAAAACTGTTCAGATTTCTCTTGGACTACGCCAGCAAACTGTATAGGCTTCCTCGACTCGTTTCTTTCAGGGTTTCACGGATCGACTTAGTTCACGCAGCCACGGAGGGCTTGCACTTGTTTGCCTCCCGTTATTTCTTTGCGTTCGCCTCGAACCGACGGCACTCACTGTCGATCGAGCGGTGGCGCGCGCGGCCGGCTCAACGAACGCCTCGATCCTGCTTCTGCTCACATCAAAGTTTGCCCGGCCCCGGCGAAGCAGCAACCTCGCTCGGAATGGGAAGGATACCGCCGACCAACGGCGGCGCGGATGAGAAAGTTTGGAAAGCTACACCTCTCGAGGCCCACGATGAAAACAAACCAAAGGGTGAGAATCGATTCGCTGTTGCTGTTTGACGGTTTCGATCCAACTACAAAAAACATCAATCATCTCGCCGCCGTCGCCGCCGTCAGCACCAAGCTGATTTACGACATGCTGCGCGCCGCCCAACTGCCCGACCGCGGATTTTTCAGCAACGGCGTGATGCGGTTGTGCGAAGCGCGCGGCAAACCGATCGAATTCGTTATTCTGGGCGTCTTTCCGCGGCGAGGACGAACCACCGACAGCACCGTGCAAACCACCAACGCCCCGCAACCGCCGGGTGTGTTGTTCATGGCGACGGTTCCCGTCGCGAAAAAAGTCGAGATCGAAGTGCCCGCTAACCGCTCGCCGCTCGAGCAGCCTGAGGCTGCAGAGTTGATCGATCTCCAGCCCGGCGAAGCGCTCGAGTTTGCGTCGTTCGACCCAATCAAAACCTGGGCGTACGACCCGGCGGCCTGCGTCGAGCAATCGCTGGTCGAGCACACCTTCGTCTATCCCGATTCCGCCGAACCGTCATATTTCACGGCGCTTCAGTTGTCCGAAGCGCGAGACGGGCTGATGAAAATGCTGCACGGCGTCATCGTGCGATTCATCTGCAGCTTCGGCGTACGTTCCCTGTCACAAATTGCCCGGCGATCAGTGCCGTTGAAATATCTTCTGGAATCGACCGAGCTGGAATTGAAGCGTCTCGGCCGCAGTTTGCCCGCCGAGTGGCTGGCAATGCCCGAGTATGTGGTGCAGCTTCAGGAGCGCCTGCAGAAAACCCGCCGGCCGATCAACATTCAACTGTCGTCGGCAAAGCGTCATCCCAGTGCGATTGCGTTCTGGCGATCGGCGTGCGCGGCACCCATTCTGCAACGCAGGGACACCGGCGACCGCGACGCCTGGAAAGCCTTAGGCCCCTGGACCGGCCCCGCCGGCGAATCCACCCGCCCCGCCGGCAACGGCTTCCCCCTGCCCGACGCCCCCGCCGGCGCTTGCATCGGCCACTGCGGGTTCTTCGACGAAGAGGGCGCATTCGTCATTACATCCACCCACCGCTTCTCCACCCCCGGCGATCGCATCGCCAACAACTCGCCGTCCACCCGCGCCTGCCGCCTGACGTGCAACGATCCCCAACCCGGCGACAACCTGGGCAGCGTGAAAATCACCCTGAATATTCACGCCAAACCGCAGGAACCGCCCAGCTAAGAACGCCCGAGCGAACTTGACACAACCGCCGCCGATGGAAATACTTGCCCGACTGCGGTGAACGCGTTGCAGCCTTAGCTCAATTGGATAGAGCATCGGTCTACGGAACCGAAGGTTGATGGTTCGAGCCCATCAGGCTGCATT
>CAZXLA010000138.1:0-10270 GCA_964641895.1 uncultured Tepidisphaeraceae bacterium | reverse complement strand
ACCGATGCTGCCGCTGAAAAGATACACTAGCAGGCCTTTTCCCGCGGCGCCGCGGCGTTCCAGGGCGGTGCGGTCGGGGCGGGGTAGAAGTTGTGGTTTCATTATGTTCTCCGGTTCGCTGGAGCGATTGAAAGACCATGCACGCGCTCGATCTCATCGATCACTTGAATGGGAGATGTTATTAATGCGACGCAGACGACGCCACCTGAAACGAGCATCGGGGAAGGACTGATGACGAGGCGCAATGGGCCGAAGGAGATAGAACGACGCCACAGGCGTTACTTTGGCTCGCCGCGGAGGAAGTACTCCATCAACTCATGGCCGCGATCGATCTTCAACCCCGTCGCGGCGGCGTGGGCTTCGGTGTAAGTGATGTTGGCCAGCGGCGACACGTTGGACCCGGCCATGCAAAACGGCGGCCAGGCGTAGCCGTGCTTGCGGGTGGCGATGTTGGTCGGGTGATCGGGCATCACCAGAATGCGCCAATCGTCCAACGTCTTCATCTTCTTCAGCACCGGCCCGATCACATGCCGATCGATCGCTTCGATGCTGGCGACTTTGGTTTTGTAGTCGGCCTGATGACTGGCCTCATCGGGCGCTTCAATGTGACTGAGGACCAGGTCGTATTGATCGAGCATGGCACACGTGTCGATGCCTTGCTGCGCGTAGTTGGTGTCGTGAAAGCTGGTCATGCCGGCGACTTCGTGCACATCCCAACCGAGCAGCGCAGCCAGCCCGCGAAGCAGATCGACGCCGGTGATCATGCAACCGGTCTTCACGCCGAAGCGGTCGAAAAACTTCGGCATGGCCGGCGCGTGCCCCTGACCCCATAGCCAGACCTGCGTGGCTTCATTCAATCCCTTTTCACGGTGCTTGCGATTGATGGGGTGATCTTTGAAAAGTTCTGCCGAACGAATCATGATGCGGTTGAGGATTTCATGCCCTGTACCGCGCGGAACCCAGCCGGCAATGTCTTCTTCAGGAATTTCGTGCGGCGGTTTGGTCTTGAGATTGAAGTCATCCTTCCCGCGATATACCAACAAGTTGCGATAGCTCACGCCGGGGTAGAATTCGAAGTCGTCGAGCTTCAAATCGTCTGCGAGCAATTTGAGCAGCACGCGCGCATCGGCATCACTGATCCCGCCGGCGGAGTGGTCTTTCATCACGCCGTCGGTCACGGTGACGAGGTTGCAGCGGAAGACCCAATCGGTGGCAGTAAGCGGAATCCGCTGCGCCGCCGCCTCAAGGGGCGCCCGGCCGGTGTGATATCTCGCGGGGTCGTAACCGAGCAGCGTCATGATGGCGACGTCAGACCCCGACTCAAATCCGTCGGGCACCGTGCGCGCCACGCCTTGGCGACCCATCTTGGCGATGGCATCCATATTCGGCGTCGCGGCGACTTCAAACGGCGTCTTGCCACCCAGCTGCGCAAGCGGCTCGTCGGCGGCGCCGTCGGGGATGATGATGGCGTATTTCATGGGAGGCACCGTCGTCAAGAAAATTCGGGATGTTCTTGAAGTAGATCGCTGAGAAGCACCAGACGAGTCGCTGTGCAGCCCGCTCAGGCGTGATCGTTCGATAAGATCACACCACAACCCAGTTCGTCGGCAGTGGCCACAAATTTCGTATCAATCAGAACGCGCAAGCCCGGCTGGAGCGTAATGATTCCCATGCGTCCCGCTCCGCTCGGAATTCGCGGTCAAACGCCTCCCACTCTTCTGGCGTGCGCTTGGAAGCCGGCAGAGAGCGAAAGAAATTGAGCATACCAGCACGAACTTTCGTAAGAATCTGAAGCGACATGTGTTACCTTGAGGGAAGTATAACAACCTGTAATCTTTTATGAATCAAGATCCCGCAAACTCCTTCGGCTGATCAATAATCCGCAGCGTGACCGCCGTCGGGGGACGATGATGGCGTATTTCAATGCAGAGGAACCTATCGCGTTGGCGCAATGGCCTGCTGACTGCCGAACGCGATCTGGGCGGTCATGGCAATGTCCGCCAATAGAACATACGCTCGCATCGACAGGTCAAGGCGACCGTGCGGCTGTGCAAGCTCACGTCTGGAACCATCGTCACTAATGAAGACAAAGTCGCCGTCGCCACGGTGTATCAACTCGCGCAATTTCAGTCCCAGAAGCTGAGATAAGCGTGCCACCTGAAAAGTAATTCGACGTCCGTCCTCGCTCGTGAATGGGATTGTCACCAGCTCCTTCTCGCGATGCGAGACTGAATCTTCAGGGATTAATGTGACGACCCACGCGTTGTGTGATCGGTCATATTGCAGCGCGTCCACGATGGGCGGCTCGACGATATGGCCGCCGTCCGGGTCAAGGTCGATTGGGATCACATCTGACATCGCGTTACTCCGGGACCGGATAGGCGTGGATACACCGGCTACTGATAACGATACACACGCATTGTACCATTTTGCCCTTCGAATAGCCGACATTACGACCCAAATTCAGCGTCGCTTCACCTGCCGACGTGTTGGCATCCCAGCCGAGTCCCTCGACTTCGCCCGCAATCCAACGCACGTATTCGAAAAGGGTCTAATCGCGCAAGAACTTGCTGCCGCGAACCTTGTCGGTCTTACGGGCGAACGCGTCCCCCGAAATTTCGTCCAACTGATCGAGCCACTCGTGTTTCATTCGTCTGATAATCATCAAGCCGCTGGGAAGACGATGCAGCACATCGCCGTCCATTGCGCGACGTAGCGTTTCCTCAGCGGAAATGTCCTTCTGGTTCGGTGGCTGGATCATGTGCCGGCAAACTCCTTCGGTTGATCAATAATCCGCAGCTTCACCGTCGGCGGTTTGATGCATGCCAGACGGTCGATTTCCTGGAGCGCCGCCTTCACATTGCCTTCGATGGCGGTGTGGGTGGTGATGACGATGGGAACGAATTTTCCGCCGTTATCTTCTCGTTGCAGGATGGCGCTGATGCTGATGCCGTGGCGGCCGAGGGCTTCGGTAATCTGGGCAATGGTTCCAGGGACGTCGCGGGCGAGCAGGCGCAGGTAGTAGCGGCTGCGCAGGTCGGCAATAGGCTCGACGATCGCCTGTTCAACGCTGTCGGGGTAGATGCGCAGTTTGGCAAACGCCGCCGGCGCGGCGCCGATGGCGACGCTGATCAAATCGCTTATGATCGCCGAAGCCGTGGGCATCGCCCCCGCGCCGCGGCCATAAAACAACGCATGGCCCAGCGCGTTGCCGTAAACGCTGATGGCGTTAAACCCACCCGATACTTCGGCCAGCACATCAGTATGATGCACGAGCGTAGGGTGCACGCGGAGGCAAAGATGTTCGGGGTTTGGAGTTCGCATCGCAGCATCCGAAGCACCAAGTGACTTATCACCCGCCTGAACCCTGAACCCTGAACCCTGAACCCTCTCGGCAATCGCCAGCAGTTTCACGACGTACCCCAACTCGCCGGCGAACTTTATGTCGAGCGGTTCGATCGTGGTGATGCCCTCGAGGTGAATGTCGCGCGGGTTGATTCGCGCTTCAAATGCTAATCCGGCGAGGATCGCCAGTTTCTGGGCGGCATCCGCGCCAGAAACGTCCAACGTCGGGTCGGCTTCGGCAAACCCAAGCTTTTGCGCTTCGCTCAGCGCTTGGGCGTACGTCCAGCCGTTCTTGGTCATGCGCGTGAGGATGACGTTGCAAGTGCCGTTGACGATGCCCACGAGGGCATCAATGCGGTTTGCCAGCAGCCCGCGCTGCAACGCTTCGATAATCGGTATCCCGCCGCCGCAACTGGCCTCGAATGCGATGCACGCGGTGTGCTTCCGCGCCGTCGCAAAAAGCGCCGCGCCGCGTTCGGCTAGCAGCGACTTGTTGGCGGTGACAACGTCCTTCCCCAGCGCTAGCGCCTGGGCGAGAAATTTGCCCGCGGGATCAATGCCGCCCATGACTTCGATGACGATCGTTACGTCTGGGTCGTTGATTGCCGATGACGCATCGGTGGTGAATGGGAGAGGCTGATCCGACCCTTCGCTACGCTCAGAGTCGGCGTGCTTGCGCAGGTCGCGAACGACAACGTGCTTGAGATCGAACTGTAGCCCGGTGCGTCGTTCCAACCGTTGGGCCTGCTCGCGCAGAATCCGCACGACGCCTTTGCCCACCGTTCCATACCCAAAAAGTGCGATGCCCACGCGGTCTGACATAAGTGGGTGGACTGTATTTGTCTGGTCAAATGCAAGCAAGCGATTGATTTCACCGTCCAACGCTCACCTTCCAACGCCCAAGGTCCTTTGAAAGTTGAAGTTTGTCTCCCTGCCCGCGCGATTTGACGCTTATCTACCCCATCCTTACGATCGCCCGTTCGAAATTTCGGAAAGTATGTTTGCAATCATCAGTGACATTCACGGCAACCTCGAAGCACTCACGGCGGTGATGGCGGAGATCGATCGGCGCGGGATCACCGAGGTCGTCTGCCTCGGCGATATCGTCGGCTACGGCCCCAACCCCATGGAATGCCTCGATATTGTGCGCACCCGCTGCCAGACGACGGTCATGGGTAACCACGATTTTGCGGTGCTGTATGAGCCTTATAACTTTAACAGCGGCGCGGAGTCGGCCTGCTTCTGGACCCGCCGGCAGTTTGAAAACGACACCGATATCGATCGCCGGGCCAAACGCTGGAAGTTTCTGGGTACTTTGCCCGCCCGCGTGCGGACCAACGAGTATGTGGCCGTCCACGCCAGCCCCCGGCGGCCGATCAACGAATACATCTTTCCGGATGACATTTACACCAACCCCGGGAAGTTTGTGAGCATTTTTGAGCGGTTTGAAAGGTTATGTTTTGTGGGTCACACGCACGTTCCGGGTGTGTTTCTCGAAGGGCCTGATTTTTATAGCCCCGATGAGCTCGACTTTAAGTTCGAGTTATCGGATGAAAAAGCGATCATCAACGTCGGCAGCGTGGGTCAGCCGCGCGACCGCGACCCGCGCAGCAGTTTTGTCGTCGTGACTGAAACGCACATC
The DNA here is from genome assembly GCA_964641895.1 of uncultured Tepidisphaeraceae bacterium. Classification (GTDB taxonomy): domain Bacteria; phylum Planctomycetota; class Phycisphaerae; order Tepidisphaerales; family Tepidisphaeraceae; genus UBA2421. The sequence goes on along the minus strand of CAZXLA010000138.1, from coordinate 5,283 downwards.
GAGTTCATCCGCCTCGAGTACGATGTCGACACGACAGTAAAGAAAGTAAGCGATACGCTGGAACTCGATAATTTCCTGGGAACACGATTGCTGGATGGAAGATGAGGAATTTCGGATTTCGGATTTTTGATTTTGGATTGACAATCACTCGTTCAATCCGAAATCGTCAATCCGCAATCCGCAATCGATTTGATGGATAACAAACGTCTGCTAGTCGTCATGCTGATCGCGGTTCCACTGGTTCTGTTGTGGCAGCCGGCGATCGTCTGGGTGGGCCGGCAAATGGGTTACGACATGACCCCCAAGCCGCCGACCACGCAGGTCGCCACCACACAATCTGCAATTCGTGACTCGGCCGGCGCTGCCGCGGGCAACATCGAAGCAGCGAGCCAATCATTGAGCCAGCCGGCGGGGCAGGGGGTTTCATCCGGTCCGATCCGCGTGTTGCCCGCTGATGCCGGCAGGGCGTCGGTGCCGCTGGGTTCGGCGCTGCCGGATGATCCAATTTTCTCGATGGGCGTGACGCTATCGCCTCGCGGGGCAAGCATCGATGGGGTGGTTCTGAATCGGTACAAGAAAAGTGTCGAGTCGCCGGATCGCTACGTTTTTCAGCGGCCGTACGAAAATTTTGAAGAAGCGTCGCGCCCGTTGGCCAGCGGTGAAGTGATTGTGACGCTGGATGGCGTGCAATCGAAAATCGATCTGTCGAAAGTCGACTGGTCGCTGCAGGAAAGCTCGGCTGGCAAAGCCGTTTTCAGCGTCGACCTCGGCGGCGAGGGTGGGGCGGCGTTGCGGGCGATCAAGACGTTCAGCCTTTCCCCGCGGGAAGCGGTGAAGGACACGTCAGGCGGGTACGAAATCGCCGTTGAACTGAAATTTGAAAACCTCAGCGGAAAGCCGATCAGCGTCAGCCAGAAATTCACCGGCCCAGTGATGCCGCCCAGAGAACTCGACCGCGGCAGCGACCGCAACATGATGGGCGGGTATGTCGAAAGCGGAAAGATTTTCCGCATCCGCCACGACTACACCGAATCATTTTCCAAGAGTACACCCGTCATTGACTACACCAAGGGCAGCAACGCCGAGCCGCTGCTGTGGGCGGGCACGTGCAGCGTTTACTTCAATGCGATTCTGCGGCCCGACCCGGTTGCCGGGTCGGCGGGCATCTCGCCGGAGTACATCGCCAAAGTCGAAGGCCGCTTGCTCGATCCGACCAACGAAAGCTCGCACGACAAGCATGTTGTCACCGAATTTCAAACCACCGATCTGAACCTGTCGCCGGGCCAGAGCATGGTGTTGCCCATGCGCCTGTTCGTCGGCCCGCGGCTGCGGTCGTTGATGAACAACGACTATTTCGCCAGCCTACCGTTTAAGTACGACGAAACCCTGGTTCTCACCGGCGGGCCGTGCGCGTGGTTCACGTTTCAGTGGCTGGTGAATATTCTCGTGGGCCTGCTCGGCATCATTCAAACGGTGGTCCGCGACTGGGGCATCGCCATCATCATCCTGGTGCTGATCGTGCGGACGCTGCTCCACCCGATCACCAAAAAAGCCCAGGTCAACATGATGGGCATGAGTAAGTTCGGCCCGGAAATCGAACGCATCAAGAAGAAGTACGGCGAGAACAAAGAAGAAATGAATCGCGCCATGATGCAGTTCTATAAAGAACACGGCGCCACGCCCGTGCTCGGCTGTCTGCCGATGCTGCTGCAGATGCCGATCTGGATCGCGTTGTTCAGCGCGCTGCAGAGCACGTTCGAACTGCGGCAATCGCCGTTCCTGCACTTCGGCGGGGTTCACCTGACGTGGATCAATGACCTCAGCCAGCCCGATCACCTGATCAAAATCGACAAGCCGTTCACGCTTTTTGGTTTGGTGACCATCAGCGGGCTAAACATTTTGCCGTTTTTTCTCGCTGTCGCCTTCTTTCTGCAGCAGAAGTTCACCCCAAAGCCGCCGGCCACCAGCCCGGAGCAGCAACAGCAGCAGAAGATGATGCAGTGGATAACGCTGCTGTTCCCCGTGATGCTCTACGGCGGGCCGAGCGGGCTTAACCTTTACATCCTGGCCAGCACCACATTCGGCATCATTGAAAGTAAGATCGTCCGCGATCACATCAAGAAAAAGGAGGCCGCGGAGAAGGCCGGGGCGGTGATTGTGGACGCCGAAGATACACCGCGCGGCCACCGCGAAGGCGTGAAGGCCCCGCCGGCTAAACAGGGCTGGCTGGCGCGTAAGATGGCCGAGATGCAAAAGCGCGTCGAGGACATTCAGAAGCAGGGCGAAAAGCAGCAGCGTAAAAAACCGCGTTAAAGGTACCCTAGGCGTCCCGCCCATGACGTCGGTACCCTGACGTGTTCACGCGACGGCGAAGACTTAGCCGGCGTACCGGCTCACGGGCGGGACGCCGGTGATACCTGTCCATGCAAACCGGCGATACCATCGTCGCAATTTCTTCCGCCGTTGGCCGGGCGGCGCGGATGATCGTTCGGCTTTCCGGGCCCGGCGCGTTTGATGTTGCATCGTCGACGCTTGCGACGCCGCTCGATGTTCAAGCAGGCGTCACATCCGTGCGTCTTCGGTGGGAAAGTTACACCATTCCCGCGATCGCTTATTGCTTCGTCGGCCCGCGCAGCAGCACCGGCGAGAATGTCGTTGAACTGCACATTCCCGGCAGCCCGCTGCTGGCGAAAATTGTCCTGCGACAACTCATCGCCGGCGGCGCGCGGCAGGCGGAGGCGGGGGAATTCTCCGCCCGCGCGTATTTCAACGGGCGGATCGATCTCACGCAGGCCGAGGGCATCGCTCTGGCCGTGTCGGCCGCCAATGAAGGCGAACTTCGCGCCGCGCGTCAACTGCTCGCCGGCGAACTGGCGAAGCGACTTAAGCCGACGATCGATTTGCTCGCCGACACGCTGGCATTGGTAGAAGTGGGGATCGACTTCACCGAAGAAGATATCACATTCATTTCCGCCGACGAGCTGCTACGGCGCGTCAGCCAAATGGATACCGATCTGCAATCGCTGGTCTCCCAAAGCACGCGCTTCGACCGCCTCAGGCATGAACCCACGATCGCGCTGGTCGGTTGGCCCAACGCCGGGAAGAGTGCGCTGTTGAATGCGCTATGCGGCCACGAGCGCGCGGTGGTGTCGAGCGTCGCCGGCACGACGCGCGATGCGATTTGGGCGGAGGCGGCGCTGCCGCGGGGGTTGGTGCGCATCGTCGACGCCGCGGGCATCGAAACGGTTGGTCCGTCGGAGGACGATAATTCCCCCACGGCGCACATCGCACGCCAGATGCGCCAACGCGCCGAACAGGCCATTGCCGCGGCAGATTTTGTCCTCATGGTGCATGCGATGGACGACCGGCGCGATCCGCCGGCGCTCGATCGCTTGGCAGACTTGTTGGTAAGGACCAAGGCGGATCCACTTCCTCTCCCGGCGTACCCGGAGAGGAAGTGGATCGCCGTCTCCGCGCTGACGGGTTATGGCATGACTGAGCTGACGCTCTCGCTCGACACCCTCGCCTTCGGCCGCCCAGGCGGCGAGTCGCTGGCGTTGAACGAGCGGCACCTTCAGGCAATCGCCAACGCTCGCAACGGTTTAGATCAAGCCGCCCGCAACCCCGCCGCCCCGGCCGAGATCCTCGCGTTGCATTTGCGCGATAGCCTCGACGCGTTGGGAGGCGTGACAGGCCAAATCACCCCCGACGACGTGCTGGGCCGGGTGTTTGCCGCGTTTTGCATCGGCAAGTGACCGAGGTTTGCCATACTAGGGGCTTGTAATTCTGGCACCATCCCGCAATATCCGGCCATTCGATTACGAATACGAGAGCAATGCTTTTCGGAGGCCTCATGAAACGTCCACTTTCCATGGCTGTCGGGTTGGTCGCTCAACTTTTTTCCGGCGTGGCGCTGTTCGCCCAGCCACTTGCCGACCGCGTGCCCGCCGACGCGATTGCTTACTTCGGCTGGCAGGGGACTGAAAACGTTTCCGGTTACGCCGGCTCGCATTTTGAAGCGATCATCAAAGAATCAAACATCCCCGTGGTGTTCAAGCAGGTGTTGCCGCAGGCGATTGTTCGCATCGCCAAGGAAGACCGCAAAGCCGGCGAAGCATTCCAACTGGCTTATGACCTGCTCGCGCCGATCGCCAAGTATCCCACTGCCTTCTTCTTCGAAGGCGTGAAGTTCGACGGCGACCGCCCCATGCCGCAGCTTGGTTTAGTCTGCCGCGCTGGCGCCGATGCCCCCAGGATTCAGGAAAAGCTTTTGGCGGTCCTGGCAAAAGCCGGCAAACCGGAAGTACCGGTGAAGGTGGTCGTCAGCGGGCAGGATGTTGCGATTCTGGTCGGCTACGGCCCCGACGAAATGGCCCTGGCCGGCGATGTCGGCGGCCGTGCCGACGCGCTGGGTGCCGATGCGGGTTTCAAAGCCGCGTTGGCGAAAGTGAAAGCCGACCCGGTCGTGGCGTTTCATCTTGACGTCGAAGCGCTGTTCAAGTTAATCGACGGCGCGGTCGAAAAGGAAGCCGACGAGAACGAACGCGCGATGTACAACAAAGTGGTCGATGCCGTCGGCGTCCGCAGCGTGAGGCGCATCATCGCCAGCAGCGGCTTCGACGGCAAAGACTGGATGGAACAGGTTTACGTTGAAGCGCCGATGCCTCGCAAGGGCATTCTCAACATGCTCGATGCGCCGGCGCTGAGCGACGACCTGGTCAAGACCATTCCCGCCACGGCTGAAGCGTTCGTCGGCGGAACGCTGGATATCGGAAAACTGCTGACCGAGATTCGCGCGATCGTGGGCGAGGTTGATCCCCAGGCGCAAAAGATGTTCGACCAGGGCATCGGCGGGGCGACCATGGCCGTCGGCCGCAACTTCCAGACCGAAGTGCTTGATCCGCTGGGCGCTCACTGGGTCGCTTATAGCGCCCCGGAAGTGGCCGGCGGGGGATTGCCCGGGATGGTGATTATCAACAAGCCCGACGATGCAACCAAAGCCAAAAGCGGGCTGTTGGCGGTGAGCATTTTCGCCAGCAACACGGCCGCGTCGCTGCTGGCGCAGAAAGATTCCCCTGTCACCATCACCGGTCGGCAGGTGAAGTATGGCGATTTGGCCATCAACTACCTCGCCACGCCGCTGGTCACGCCATGCTGGAGTGTTGCGGGCGATTACCTGATCGCGGGGTTCTACCCGCAATCGATCATCGGCGCCTCGCGGCAGATTGCAGCGGGGAAGGGATCGATCGTTGATTCTTCGGAATACAAGGCGCTGCGCGCTCG
>CAZXLA010000137.1:2872-10453 GCA_964641895.1 uncultured Tepidisphaeraceae bacterium | reverse complement strand
GTGGGTGGCGGATGCGTTTCCGGTGAAGGGTTATCTTTCTGATTGGACGCTGGGGTACCTGTATCCGTGGGTGGCGCGCCTGGTGAATCGCCACCTGCCGCCCGGCGCGAAGGTGCTTGATTTCGGGTCGGGCCCCGGGGACATCGCGGCATTTTTAGCGCGTATCGGCTATTCGTGCACGGCGTGCGATGATCTGCAGGATCCGTGGCACCTCAAAGACGACAACCGGCGAAAGATTCTTGAATTCAACGAGCGGGCCGGCGTGGAATTCAAGGTGCTCGCGCACGATCAGCCCTTTCCCTGGACCACGCCCACGTTTGATCTGATGCTCGCGCACCACGTTTTGGAACACATTCACGATTCGCCGCGGCCGCTGTTGAATCTGCTCATTAGCTGCGTGAAAGACAACGGCCTGTTGCTGATTGCCGTGCCCAACGCCGCCAACTTGCGCAAGCGGCTTGCGGTGTTGCGCGGGCGGACGAACTATCCCCCGTTCGTGCATGTGTATTGGTACGAAGGCGTGTGGCGCGGGCATGTGCGCGAATACGTGCGCAGCGATCTTGAAGAGATGGTGCGGTTCGCGGGGCTGGAGCTGGTGGAACTCGGCACTTATCACTACCTCGCCGGATCGATCTCATCAAAGCTGCGCGTGTTCTGGAAGCTGGCGACGGCGCTCATCCCTTCAGGACGCGATTCGTGGTACGTCCTGGCGCGAAAACCCGCCGGTTGGAAACCCCGCACCGCGATCGACCCAAATGACCCGACGGCGGCACGGCTTGCGGCGATTTGGCATTGAATGCGCATCGCTGCAACGGGCCGTCCATGATGCGGCAACTTCTTCGCGCGTCGGCATGAGCGCCCTCATTTGGCCGGCCGGGTATATGACGGGGCGTGCTGTTTGCTCTGCCCAGGGGCGATGCTGAGCCACGAGCTGTCGGGCCGCAGGAGCCGCATGAGATAGGTAATCTGGCCGACGTGGTACGCGAGGTGCGTCAACGCCCGCAGAACGGCGACCCGTGCGGTCATCGGCTCGCCGCGAATGTGGATGGTCGTATCGATATCCTCGTCCGACAGCGCATTAACAGCGCCAAGCAGCACGGCCCATCCGTGCTCCCAATCGGCCATGAGTTTTACGCGGGTGTCACCATCGCGCACGATAAACTCGCCGTCGCGATCGCGGTTCGGTTTTTCGCCGTCGGTTGTAAGAAAGTCAGTCCAGCGCGACACAAAATTGCCGGCCAGATGCTTCACGATAAGCGCGACCGGGTTCACCAACTCGCCGGGACGGATGAAGAACTGCTCGTCGGTCATCTGCTCCATCGCCCTCTCGGCGGTGGATTTCTGTCGGCGGAATTCATCACGGAGACTCGAAAGAAGGTCGCTCATCGCAATGTCTCCCAAAACGTGTTGGCGGCCCGTTAACCGCGAAACGGGCTTCGCTTGTTCACCGGCGTCACGCGGGCGGCGATTGGCGGCGGCGGTTGAACTTGCTGCTGTTGTGATGGCTGCTGGCGCGACAAATTCGCCTGCCCCGTCACCATCGGCAACGCCGGCGGCGGCGGGATGGCGGGTTCTGACGGGATCGGCTCGGGCTTGCGTACGCCGGTGTCCATGCGGGTGGCCTCTTCGTACATTTCCAGCATCTGCGGCAGCACCGCGTCAAGGCTGTACTTCTCGATGATCATCTGTTCCGCCGCCCGGCCCAGCGGGCGGAACTCGTCGGGGTTTTCCAACACCTTCAGCGCCTTCTCGGCAAACTCTTCGGGATTGAAAAAATCAGCGAGCAGGCCGTTCTCGCCGTCGCGGATCATCTCGCGCACCGGCGCGGTGTTGCTTGCCAGCACCGTCGCGCCGCAACTGAGCGCGTCCATCATGCTCCAACTGAGTACGAAAGGCACGGTGAGATAGATGTGCAGATCGCTCATTGCCAATAATCGCGCCAACTCGCGCGGGTCCTGCCGGCCGACGAAGGCGACGTTGCTCAAATCCATTGGCTGCTCGCGCGCCAGCGTCCAGTCTTTGAACGATTTGTAACCGTTGAGGTAGTGCTCATCCCCGCCGTAGGCGATGCGGTCGGTGCCGACGATGATGACCTTCACTTTTTCATAGCGCTGCGTGATGAGTTTTACGCTGCGCATGAAGATGTCGAACCCGCGCATCGATTCAAACCCACGCGAGCAGTAGCTGATAATGCGGTAGTCCGCCGGCACCTGAATGCCGCACACCGTGCGATCCTGCCGCTGGCTCGCCGGCGGGCGCAGTTCTTCGTTGAACCCGTGATAGACGCTGCGATCCACCCCATCAAAAACCCGGCGCAGCTTCGGCTGGAACTCGGTCGGAAACTTGCTCGCCTGGAAATGCGTGGGCGTATAGCCGAGCTGGCAATTCTGCAGGTCGAGCAGAATCATGGCGTTGCGGCAGTAGCTGCGCAGGTATTTTACCTCCGGCACCTGCCAGCCGAGGTCGCGACGAAAATCCATATCACTCTCAAGGTCGTGCGGCTTGTAGTAATACTCAAAGAAGTTGATCACCGGCACTTCAGGAAACAATTCTCGCAGGAAAAGCGTGCTGCCAAACCCCGAATGACCGACGATAAGATCCGGCCGCACGTCCGACCGCTTTTTGAGCGCGTTGTAGGCGGCATCGCAGTGCCACACGGTGTTTTCAAACGTGCGCGAGCAAAAGTGGTTCTGCTTGGTAGCCCCGCCTTGCAGCTTGTATTGAATCTTCTCAATCCCGCCGACGGTTCCTCCTTGCGTTTCGCTGAGGAAGGAGCATTTCCAGCCCATCTTCTGAACCAGGTGATGCGCAATATGCCCGAACTGGGCAGGGAAGTTCTGGTGGACGTACATGACGTGCATGCGGTCATGATATCAAACACCAGCGCCGGCGGAAATCTGTTGCAACGAACGGCAGCCGACCGATATCATGCGTACATGGCCAGCAAGCAGGTTGACATCCTCGGACGATTCCTTGACCCAGTCGCACGGGCATTGAACGCCGGTGCGGCGAAGGCATTACTCCGCATTCAGATCGACCCTGTCGCCCAGCGCCGAGTAACAAAACTTGCAGAAAAGGCGAATGAAGGCGAGCTCACTGAGGCCGAGCGGAGTGAATACGAATCCTATATTGTCGCCAATGATATCGTCTCGATCATGCAATTGCGGGCTCGAAAGCGAATTGCAGCCGCCCGGCGATGAGATTGTCAAAGGTCAAAGCAGTTGTTTGGGAACGCGCAGCTTTTCAATGCGAGTACTGCCGCTTGAGCCAGTCATCAAGCACGCGAATGGTGTTTCATATCGAACACGTCATTGCCAAAAAGCACGGAGGGCCGTCGTCACTTTCGAACCTTGCGCTGTCGTGCGATCACTGCAACCTGCACAAGGGGTCGGACCTCACGGGCATTGATCCCGTGACCCGCAAGCTAACCCGCCTCTTCAACCCCAGAAAAGATAATTGGAAAACGCACTTCGCCATCATTGGGTGCCGGGTGCGGTCAGCTACGCCTATCGGACGTGCGACCATCAAAGTGCTGAAGATGAACACCCAACTGCGGATTGATCTGAGGCGCGCGTCGCTTTGAAAGCGATTTCACGCTGTTGCCCCACTTCGTGCCCCGATTCACAATCTCCAAACCGCACAAACCCACCTGTCGAACGTATCAGTTACATCAGGTTTGCGGATCGCATATATAGCCCTGGCATTACCGGACGCGCATCCCCGCAGACCGATAGCTTGCGATGAATCAGCGTTTTCCCAACTGTCGGCAAATTCTGCGCGACTGCCTTAAGCGTCACGCCAACTCGATCGATAGAAACAGTGTCAACGTCGCCGAACGTCGTTGACGGGAGAATATGCTATGAACGGCACCAAAGTTAAAGATGTTCTGACCACCGGCGAAGTTGCCAAAATCTGTAACGTCGCCCCGCGTACTGTTAGCAAGTGGTTTGATTCGGGCGCGCTGCACGGATATCGAATTCCGGGCAGCAAAGATCGGCGCATTCCGCTCAACCAGCTCATTCGCTTCATGAAACATCATGGCATGCCGCTCAACGGTCTCATGACCGGCCAGACGCGCATCCTGATTGTCGATGATGAACAAGACATCGTCGAAGTCCTGGAAAAAATTCTTGAAGGCGAAGCGAAGTATGAAGTGGAAGTCGCCAAAGCCGGGTTTGCCGCCGGCGCGTCGGCCGAGAAGTTCAGGCCGCACGTCATCTTAGTTGACCTGCACCTGAAAGACATCGACGGCAAGGAAGTCGCCAAGTTTGTCAAAGCCAACGCCGACCTGCAGTTGACCAAGGTTATCGGCATGAGCGGCAAGATGAGCGAAGACGAACTCAAAGCCCTGCTCAACAGCGGATTCGATGGCTACCTGAAGAAGCCGTTCCACGTGCGGCAGGTGATCGAAGCGATCGAAGACGCAACGGCTGTTGTGTATTGATTATCCCTCGTAGTCCGGCCGAAAAGGTCGGGCTATATCCTCTCGGGAGTGGAGTTGACGCGGGTCGTCCAAGTTGCACGGGCGACCCGCGTTTCGTTTGCTGCGAGCGCTACGAACACAGCAGCTTGCGAGGATTGGCCATAGTCAGTGTATCGATCGCCTCGCGCCCCACGATGTCGATCGCCCGCCGTAGGCCGGCGAATCGTACCGGCAGTGTTGCGGACTTGTGGCAATCACTGCCGAGGATGAAGTAACGGCCGTCGCGAAGAAACCGCTCGGCGGTGCGCGTCGCGATGCGCGGCGACAGGTCCGACTCGATCAGGCAATACAGATTTCCTTGAAGCAGCAACCCGAGCTCGACGAAATATTCCACCAGGCCCGGATCATCCTGCACGGCCTTCAACCGCTCCGGATGAGCCATGATGACCGTGAGGCCGAGCGATTGCAGCCACTTCACCCCCGACTCGAAGTGCGGCGGAAGGCGGTCGGCCCAGATATCGAACAGGCAATATTTTCCATGTCCGCCGTACGTCACGATGGAATCGGCCGGAGTCTGTGTGTAATGCGGCGTGAGGTTAAGCTCGCCGCCGTGCGAGAGCGTGAGTGGAACCTGCCGGAGCGCCAACTCGTGCTGCAACTGCGCGGCCCAGGTCGCGATGTTTTCCGTGGTGTTCTTCGATAAATTCGGCCAGATGTGCGGCGTGCAGATGACGTGCGAATAGCCCGCCTCGACAAACAACCTGGCACACGCGACCGAGTCCTCAACATTTGCGCAGCCGTCGTCCACCCCGGGCAGCAGGTGGCTGTGGACGTCAATTCGGCCGGTGAGATTGGGAGGTAACAAATCCATCGGCTACCGCATGATCGTCGCGGAACGATCCGGGCCGACGCTCACGATTTTGATCGGTGCGCCGGCCAGCGTCTCCAGCCGCTTCACGTACACTTGCGCTTCGCGCGGAAGTTCATCAAACCGGCGGCACGCGCTGATGTTGCCGCGCCAGCCAGGCAGGGCTTCGTAAATCGGCTCGGCGTCTTCCAGCAGATCCATATCGGCCCGGAACTGATCGACGCACTGGCCCTTCACGCGATAGCCGGTGCAGATTTGCACATGATCCAGCCCGCTGAGCACATCGAGCAGCGTAACCGCGATGGCGGTGATCCCCTGCAGCGCAACGCTGTAACGCACCGCGACGGCATCAAACCATCCGCACCGCCGCGGGCGACGGGTTGTCGTGCCGTATTCGTTGCCGCGCTCTCGGATATATTTTCCGGTGTCGTTGTCCTGCTCGGTGGGGAACGGCCCGCCGCCCACGCGCGTGCTGTAGGCTTTCATGATGCCGATGTAATTTTTCAGGAACACCGGCGGAATACCCGCGCCGCTGAAAATGCCCAGCGCGCTGCAGCTTGAACTGGTGACATACGGATAAGTGCCGTGATCGATGTCCAATAGCGCCGCGTGCGCGCCTTCGAAAAGGATTTTCTTCCCGTCCTGCGCGGCCGCAATGAGGATGGCACCGACGTCATCCACAAACGGCGCGATCCGCCGGCCGAAGTCGCGGTATTGTTCGAACGTCGCTTTCCAATCAATCGGCGGGCAGTCGTAAAGCGCCGTGAGAACTTTGTTGCGTTCGACGCAGATCGTGGCGATCTTGTGACGCAGCTTGTCTTCGCGCAGCAGATCGGCCACCCGCACGGCGGTGGCGCGCTGCATTTTGTCGGCATAAGTCGGGCCGATCCCACGGCGGGTGGTGCCGATTCCGCCCCCCTCGCTGCTGCTTTCGCGGGCGGCGTCTTCCTGAATGTGCCACGGCATGACCAGGTGCGCCTTGTAGCTGATCTTCAAATTCTCCGGGCTGATAGGCACGCCGATCTTGACGAATTCATCAATCTCTTTCAGCAACACTTCCGGCGTGAGCACCACCCCGTTACCAATGCAATTGAGCACGTTTGGCCGAAAGATGCCGACCGGCAGCAGGTGTGTGGCATACTTGACGCCATTGATGCGCACCGAGTGCCCCGCGTTCGCCCCGCCGCAGTAGCGCGCGACCACCTCTGCGTGCTCGGCCAGGTAATCGACGATCTTGCCTTTGCCTTCGTCGCCCCACTGCAAACCAACAACGGCGGCGTTTCCTTCGAGTAGATGCGTCACTCTGGTCACCTTTGAAAACGGTTCAAATCGAAACCGCGAATGTAGGACAGCCGCGTTCACAGTCAAGCAAACGGCGCGCTTTGGCCGATAAAAGAACTGTCGTCGATTCAACAATTCGCGCGGCCACCGATGGAGCGGATCGCCTTGCGCCGTGACGCCATACTCAATCTTCCCCTCAACGCCGTGCTGCGGACAGAGATCGCTCTGCCGCTGCAACTGCTCGGCGTTTATACGATCGGCCAATTTTTAACCAGTTGGCGCGATCCGGATGCACAAGGCGAACTTTCGGCGCTGTTCGATTCGCCGCAACAAGCCAGGCACGCCGTCGCCGTCTGCGCCAACTGGCTGGGTGGTCGGTTTGCCCCGGTGATGCAGGCCGACTTTGTCCAGCAGCCGTGGTGGAGGATGGATGAACGACCAACTACTTTGATCGTTGCTGCAAATTCGTCATCAGCGACTTCCGTCGCTGCGTGAGAGTCGAATCCTGTCGAATCCATTGCTTATGCGCGCGCTTTGAGCCGTTCGATCTCCGCGCGTAGCTGCGACTTCATTGAATCCATTTCTTGCTTTGAGAGCTGAAACTTCGGGTCATCTTTCGCCGTTGCATAGCGGGTCCAAACCGGCGAAAGCCGATCGGGTTCATCCGCCTGCCGCGGGATCAAGTGCCAGTGCATGTGCCGTACGAGATTGCCGAGCATTTCGTAATTCAATTTGGCCGGCTTGAAAACGTTGCACACCGCCTCGGCGACCATTGCCATTTCCACGAGGAACTTTGATCGGGTTGCGGGATCAAGCTCGTGCAATTCCTCTTTGCAATACTTGCTCAGCAGCAGCGTGTAACCGCGCCAGCATTGAAAATCGCCGAGCACGACATAGGCGGTCTCCAACTCCATCACAAAATATGGATTCGTGCCGGCCTTAATGTCGGCGATGCGTTGGCAGAGGAAGCAGGGTTCGATCATAAACGTCTCCTGACGTTTCCCCCTCC
>CAZXLA010000137.1:0-2772 GCA_964641895.1 uncultured Tepidisphaeraceae bacterium | reverse complement strand
CCCCCTCCCTGAGTACATGGAGGGGGAGTTGTTAGATTCGACCTTTCCCACCCATATACGCCCGCAGCACCCCCGGCACAGTGATGCTGCCGTCGAGGTTCTGGCAATTTTCCATAATCGCAATCAACACGCGCGGGCACGCAACGGCGGTGTTGTTGAGCGTGTAACAGAACATTGGCTGCTTCTCCCCGGTTTTGCGATAGCGAAGGTTGAGCCGGCGGGATTGGAAATCGCGCAGCGCGCTGCCGCTGTGCGTTTCGCCGTACGCGCCTTTGCCTTCGTTGCGGCTGGGCATCCAGGTTTCAATGTCGTACATGCGCCATTTTCCCTGACCCATGTCGCCGGTGCAATTTTGTACCACACGATACGGCATGCCGAGTTGCTGCAGAATGAATTCGCTGTTTGCCATCATTTCTTCGTGAAGGGCGATGTGCTCGGCATCGTCGGCCTTATGAACGACCACCTGCTCGACCTTATCGAACTGATGCACGCGATACAGCCCGGCGGTGTCCTTTCCCGCTGCGCCGGCTTCGCGACGGAAGCACGTGCTGACGGCGACCATGCGCTTGGGAAGGTGCGATTCGTCCAGAATTTCGTTTCCGTAGAAACTGGCCAACGGAACTTCGCTCGTGCCGACCAGCACCGTGTTGTCCTGCGTCACATACGCCTGCTCGCGGCCGGCGGGAAAGTAGCCCGTGCCGATCATGCACTGTTCGGTGACCACCACCGGCACGACGAACGGTTCATATCCGCGCTGTGTGAGCGCATCCTGCGCAAATCGCAGCACGGCGTTGTAAAGCAGCGCGCCGTCGCCGCGCACGACATAGCTACGCGACCCCGCTAACTTCACGCCACGATCAAAATCGAGGATGCCCTTTTTCACGCCCAGATCGATATGTGATTTTCGATCCGGGCCTAAAGGCTCCGGCTTGATGATTCCGTTATCCCACATGCGGACGACTTTGTTTTCGGCATCGTCCTTGCCAACCGGCCAACTTGGATCGGGGATGGCAGGCAGTTGAAGCATGATTTCGTTGGCTTTGGCTTGGGCTTCTGACTGCAATACAAGAAACGATTCATATTTCGATTTGTATTCGCCGGCCTGCTGAAGCAGCCGGTCCAATTCCGGGCTGGCAGCGCCTTTGAGTTGACCTTTTAATTTCCCGACTTGTGCGCCAATTTTCCCCTGTTCTGCGCGCATCGAATCGGCATCGGTCTGCGATTTGCGCCGCGCCGCATCGATCTCGAGCCACGCATCGACCAGTTCGGGCGTTCCCACGCGCTTGATGCGTGCGGCTTCTTTGACGGCGTCTGGATTTTCGCGAATGAGCTTCGGGTCGAGCATGGACTTTCTGATCCTTCTTTCGAGCCGCAGGTTTTAACCGAACAATGACAATCGACCAATGACCCGGCATCATGGTATATTCAAGGCATCCCCCCGGGCGTGGCGGAATTGGCAGACGCAGCGGACTTAAAATCCGCAGGGAACTTAAAGGCCCATGCGGGTTCGAGTCCCGCCGCCCGGAATGCAAGGGGCAACGTTCGACGTTCAAAAGCCAATGACCGATTTGAACATTGGAAGTTGGACGTTGAAGGTTGCGCCCCGTTGCGTATCCTCAGCATTATGTCCAAGAAGTTGCGCCTCGGAATCCTCGGTACCGGCAACATCGCTACACAGTTCGCCGCGGGCGCGATGCGGAGCTATCGATGCACGCTTGCCGCAGTCGGGTCGCGATCGGCGGCTTCCGCCGCGGCGTTTGGCGATCAGTTTGGAATTACTGCGGCGCATGGCAGTTACGATGCTTTGCTGGCCGACAAGCACGTCGATGCCGTCTACATCTCCGGCCCGAATTCCACGCATCATGAATGGACCCTCAAATCCCTTCGAGCCGGCAAGCACGTGCTTTGCGAAAAACCGTTCGCCCTCGACGCGGCGCAATCCGAAGAGATGTTTGACGTCGCCCACTCCGCCGGCCGGGTGGTGATGGAGGCGTTTATGTACCTCTGCCACCCGCAAACCTCGGCCATTGTCGATGCCATCCACCGCGGGAATATTGGCGCGCTCAAACTGATTCGCACCGCGTTCTGTTACTGCACCAACAAGATCGACGGCAACATTCGCTTCGACCGCAGCCTCGGCGGCGGCGCGCTGATGGATGTCGGTTGTTATTGCATCTCGCTCTCGCGTCTGCTTACGGGTGAAGAGCCGTCGGCCATTCACGCCCAGGCGAAGTTACACAAGAGCGGCGTTGATGACTTGACGAGCGTCACCCTGCAATTCCCCGGCGGCGTGCTGGCCAGCTTCACCTGCGGCATGCTCACGCACGCCGACAACACCGCCCACATCAGCGGCGATAAGGGGTGGATTGAAGTGCCTTGGCCGTGGAAGCCCAGCGCGGATAAGAGCGGGTTCGTCATTTCACAGAATGTCGCCCCTCGACAAAACCAAGCCGTCGGTTCCGCGAAACCGCAAGCGTCCGCGGTGCCGCGCCAGCAAGTGCGGGTTCCGGTGGAAGGGGATCTGTTTGGGATTGAAGCGGATGATTTCGCCAACGCGGTGCTCGATGGAACCACGCCGCGCGTGTCGCGCGAATTTACGATCGGAAACATGAAGGTACTCGACGAGGTCCGCAAGCAGATCGGCCTTCGGTTCGAATGATCGTCAAATCAATGAGCAACTATCTCAAAATGCCTCATTGAGCCGATATCCATCCGTTGGCACTCAAACCAAGGAGCCACGGATGGCCAGAATGAAACGAACGGTCAAAGTCT
>CAZXLA010000136.1:0-10485 GCA_964641895.1 uncultured Tepidisphaeraceae bacterium | reverse complement strand
ATACCCCCAGATGAGGCGATATCTCAGCCCGCGTGGGCTTTTGTGTCGCCGGGTTGTTCTACTTCTATTTAAAGAAGGGAAGGATGTGACATGGCTATTAAGGATTATCTGCCGAACAAGGACGAGGCGTTGCGGGCGTGGACTTTGCAGTTTGGGACGTTCATTGATGCAACGCCGGAGGCGTTTGGGGTGAACAAGACGGTGGCGGGTGAATACCTGGCCAAGCAGGCGGATTTCACCACGAAGCTGCAGGCGGCGACCGACTCCACTACGCGCGGGAAGCGCACGGTGTTTCTCAAGAATGAATCGAAGAAGCTGCTGGTGGCGATGACACGCAAGGTGGCCAAACAGATTGGCGCGACCATGACGGTGACTGATGCGCAGCGGCAGGAACTGGGGATTACGGTTCCGGTGCAGCATCGCACGCCGGTGCCGCCGCCGGCCGTGGCGCCGGTGCTTCAGGTGATGAGCATTGATGGGCGGACGGTGACGATGGCGCTGCGTCGCGCCGATGGCAAGCGCGGCCGGCCGCCGAAGGTGGCGGGGGCTACGATCTTCACGTTCACCGGCGAAGATGCCCCGAGCGTGGATGATACGTGGCAGTTTATGACGGCCACGAGCAAGACGACGGTGCAACTGGCGTTCGGCCCGAGCGCGAAGGGCGATACGGTGTTCATCACGGCGTTCTGGACGAACGCGAAGAATGAATCCGGCTTGGCGGCGCACGCGGTGAGCGTGAACCTCCCCGCCGGCGGGTTGCTGCCGAGCGAAGTGGCGCCAGCGCTGAAGCTGCGGAGAGCGGCTTGAGTGGCTGATAGCTGTTAGAAGAGAACGAAGCGCGGTCGTCTTTCTGGCGGCTGCGCTTCTTTTGCTTTTGTCGGGGGGGAATGCGGTCGGCGGGTGGGGCGCGTGTTTGACAACGCAAGTTTCCGCAGTAAAGTTCCGATCGTTCTGACTGAGGAAATTTTCTAGCCCATGAAGCCCTCGATCTCCATTCTTCGAATTCGCATCGCCGGCGGAGGCCGACGCGCATAGGGCTTGTCGCTTGAAGTTTACAATCAACGACCCCGAAGCCGCGGCTTCGGGGTTTTTTGTTGGGGGGTTTTTTGTTGGACGAACTTCAACGGAAATAACTGTCATGGATGTAGTGACATCAAAACTTCACAACGCCGCGGCGCAGGAGCGGCGGCCCAGCGTTGAGCTGATTCTGCTGGCGCTGCCGATGATCGCGCAGTTCTCCTCCTACGTCGTCCTGCAGTTCATCGACACCTACATGCTCTCCCTCGTCGGCGACGTAGCGGCGACGGCGGCGGGGCAGGCGGGGTCGATCGTCTTTTCGATCATCGCCTTTGGGTTCGGCACGCTATTGCTGGTGAACACGTTGGCCAGTCAAAGCTATGGTCGGCAAGACCGCGCGGCCTGCGGGCGGTATTTGTGGCAAGGCATGTGGTTCGCGCTGGGGTACGGCGCGCTGGCGATGTTGACGATGCCCTTCGCCCGGCCGCTGTTCGCTGCAATGGGTCACGAGCCGGCGCTCGTGGAACTTGAAGCGACGTACTTCCAGATATGCATCAGCTTTGCGGCGTTGAAACTTGTTTCGATAGCAACCAGCCAATTCCTCACCGCCGTCAATCGACCGACGGTCGTCATGGTCGCCACTTTCGCCGCGGTGGCCACGAACGTGGGCGCGAACTATCTGCTGATCTACGGGAATTTTGGCTTCCCCAAACTGGGCGTGGCGGGCGCGGCGTGGGGAACCAACATCGCGCTGGTTGTCGAACTGGCCATCATGTGGGCGTTCATCGTTCGCTCGAACATTGGCACGACGTATCACGCGTTTGATGTTGCGTTCAAGTGGCCGATGTTCCGCACGCTGCTCAAGGTCGGCTCGCCGGCGGGGTTGAGCACCGTGGCCGAGGTGGCAGCGTGGAGCACGTTCATGATCGTCGCGGTCGGCTCGTTCGGCACGACGGTCATGTCGGCGCAGAACTACGCGTTTCGGTTCATGATGGTGAGCTTCATGCCCGCGGTCGGCATCGGGCAGGCGGTGACGGCGCTGGTCGGACGATACATCGGCCGCGGCGAGCACGACAAGGCCGCGCGGCGCGCGCATCTTGGCTTCGTCATGGTCGCCATCTACATGGTGACCTGCGGCGGGCTCATGGTGATCTTCCGCCACCATCTGATGCGAATGTTCACGGTTGACGAGCAGGTAATCGCCATCGGCGGCACGATTCTGGTGATGATGGCGCTCTACCAGTTTTTTGATGCGATGTACGTCGTCTACCTCGGCGCGCTGCGCGGCGCCGGCGACACGCTGGTTCCGGCGATCATATTGGCGGTGCTGGTGTGGACGATCTGCGTCGGCGGAAGCTTCTACGTCGCGAAGCACTTTCCGCAATATGGCGCGGTCGGGCCGTGGTCGATTACCACGCTTTACGGCCTGTGCCTGGGCGCATTCCTGCTGATTCGTTTCAGCCTCGGCGGATGGAAACGGATTAAGTTGGAGCATCACGCAGTGCCCTCGAATGAGTTGTTGCGTTCGGATAAAGTTCCCGGTCTTGAATTATTGGCAGAGACACCATGAGCACCGACACTAAACCAGCCGACACGAAACCAAGTGTAGACAAGCCCAAGAACGTCTACAAAGAGACGCTCAATCTTCCGCAGACCGCGTTTCCGATGGAGGCCAAGCTCGTGCAGAACGAGCCGGCGCGCCTGAAGAAATGGCAGGACATGAAGCTGTATGAACAACTCATGCATCATCGCGCCAACGCGCCAAAGTGGGTCCTTCACGATGGCCCGCCGTTCGCGAATGGCGATATCCACATGGGGCACGTCACCAACAAGACGCTCAAAGACGTTTTCATGCGCTTCAAGAGTCTGCAGGGTTTCCAGACGCCATACGTCCCCGGCTGGGATTGCCACGGCCTGCCGATCGAACACAAGATACAGGAGCAGGTGAAGAAGGAGGGCAAGAACATCCGCGCGATGAGCACGGTCGAGATCCGCCGGCGGTGCTTTGAGTATGCCACGCAGTATGTCGGCGTGCAGAGCGTGCAGTTTCAGCGGCTGGGCATCATGGGCGACTGGGCCAATCCGTATATGACGATGGCGCCGAAGTATGAGGCGTCGACGCTCGAAGTCTTTGCCGAGTTCGTGTCGGCGGGGCTGGTGTACAAGCAGCTTAAGCCGGTGCAATGGTCGATCGAGAATCAAACCGCGCTGGCAGATGCGGAGTTGGAATACCAGGACGTCGAAGACCCCAGCGTGTACGTCGAGTTTCCCGTGGAGAACCCGGGGTTGCTTAAGAGCAAGTTTGATCTGCGCGAGAACGCCGCGATGAGCTATCTCATCTGGACGACAACCCCGTGGACGCTGCCGGCCAACATGGCGATCGCGGCCAACCCGGTGGTGGATTATGCGTTTGTGAAGTATACGCGCGATGGTGTCGATCGCGTAGGCGTCGTCGCGGCGGCGCTGGTCGAGAAGACCTTCTCTAATCGCGCGGGTGTGAGCAATGTGAGTGTACTCAAGACGGTTACCGGCCAGCATCTGATCGACGCCGGCGTAAAATACACGCACCCCTTCGCCGGTCGCGTAAGCCCGCTGTTGCCGGCCGAGTATGTGACGACCACCGACGGCACGGGCTTGGTTCACACCGCCGGCGGGCATGGCGACGACGACTACGCCACCTGCATGGCGCACGGGGTCGACATCTACTGCCCCGTGCAGGCCAACGGGCGGTTTGATGCAAGCGTACCCGAATGGCTCACCGGTCTGAGTGTGTGGGAAGCCAATCCGAAGATCGTCGAAAAGCTGAAGGAACTCGGCGTGCTGCTGGCGACTGAGACGATCACGCACAGCTATCCGCACGACTGGCGCAGCAAACGCAAGACAATCTCGCGCGCCACCGAACAGTGGTTTGTTGCGGTGGATAAAGCGTTCACTCCCTCGCCCGGTACGCCGGGAGAGGGCCGGGGTGAGGGTTCTCTCCGTGCCCGCGCAAACGATGCGGTTGGCAACGGAGTCCGCTTTGTTCCCGCATGGGGACAAGCAAGATTGACCGCCATGTTCCAGAGCCGCCCCGACTGGTGCATCAGCCGCCAGCGCGCCTGGGGTTTGCCGATCCCTGTTTTCTATAACGAGCAGGGCGACGCGCTGCTGACGCCCCAGAGTGTGCTCGCCGTGTCGAGGCGATTCGCCGAGAAGGGGAGCGACGCGTGGTTCACCGATTCGCCCGCGGAATTGCTGGGCGATTACGAGCCAGGGCCGATGTTCCCGAAGGACAAGCTTCGCAAAGAGCAGGACATCTTCGATGTGTGGTTCGAATCCGGCAGCAGTTGGGCCGCGGTGTTGCGCAAGCGCCCCGAGTTGGCGTTTCCCGCCGATTTGTATTTGGAAGGCTCCGACCAGCACCGCGGGTGGTTCCAGCTTTCGATGCTGCCCAGTCTCGGCGCGACCGGGCGTCCGCCGTACAAGGCGGTTCTCACGCATGGGTTCATCGTCAAGCCCGATGGCACGAAGGTGAGCAAGAGCGATAAGGAATACGTCACCGCCACGCAGGAGATCGATCGCCACGGCGCCGACCTGCTGCGGCTGTTCGTCTGTCAGCTTGATTTTGAGGGCGACATGGCCGCCTCGCCGCAGCTCATCAAGGAGTTCGGCGACAAGTATCGCAAGATCCGCAATACGCTTCGGTATCTGATGAGCAACCTGTACGACTTCAACCCCGCAACCGATACTCAGGAGGTTCCGCCCAACAGCCTCGACGGTTGGTCGTCGGCGGAGTTGGACGGCTTGATCGACGGCGTTGTCGGCGCTTACGACAACTATCAACTGCACCGCGCCTTTCGGCTGCTGTACGATTTCTGCAGCGTGCAGATCAGTGCCGTGTACGGCAACGCGATGAAGGATCGGCTGTACTGCGACGTGCCCAATTCGCCGCTGCGGCGGCGATCGCAGACGGTGATGCATCGCATGGCGGTGGCGCTGACGAAGCTGCTTTCGCCGATGGCGGTTTTCACTGCCGATGAGGCGTGGGAGCACATCCAGCATAAGCCCGCCGGCGAGGAGCATTTGGCCAGCGTGCATCTGACTTTGCTGCCAACGTCGAGCGGGCGTGCGGTGACTGAAGAGCAGCGGGAAGAGTGGAAGCTTCTGATGCAACTTCGCGACGATGCGCTGCAGCAACTCGATAAGCTGAAGAAGGAAGGCGGCTTGAACAAAGCGCTGGATGCCGAAGTAGTATTTCAAGTGGACGACGACGCAACACGCCGCGCGTTGCAGGCTTATGGCGCGGATTTGGAAGACCTCGTCGGCGCCGGATGCCACAGCTTTGCCGAGAAGGGTACGGCCGGCCCGGCGGTGGTGGTGAAGGTGGTCGACCGCCGCAACGATTACAAGGCGTGCGCCCGAAGCTGGAAGCGCCGACCGGATGTGGGCGCCGATCCGGCAACCCCGGAGCTGTCGCTGCGCGATGCGGCGGCGATGCACTCTATCTCCCTCGCCCGGTAACCCGGGAGAGGGTTGGGGTGAGGGTTCTTGCGGACGGGCGTTTTGCGTGTTTCGCTGTGTGCGTAACGAAGTTAAATTGAATTGGCCCAGTCGGCGTAACGACCGGTCAAGGTTCACCACGAGAACCCTCACCCCGGCCCTCTCCCAGACTATTGGGCGAGGGAGGCGCGAGGGGGATAGGAGTTCATGCTCGTTCTCTCTCGACACAAGGATGAGTCGATCATGATCGGCGAGCAGATCGAGGTCACCGTCGTCGACATTCGCGGCGACAAGGTCCGGCTGGGCGTGAGCGCGCCCAAGAGCGTCAGCGTCCATCGCCGCGAAATCTACGAGCAGATCAAGGCCGAGAACCAGGCCGCGGCGGGGATGCAGCCGGGCGATCTTCCCGGCGGGGCCACGCCGGCCACGAAGCCGATCGCGCTGGCGGTGCTCGTCGGCGGCGGGGGGACGACGCTGCAGAACCTGCTCGACCGCATCGCCGATCGCTCGCTTAACGCATCGGTCAACCTCGTCATCGGCTCGCGCCCCGGCCTGCTCGGCGTGGAGCGCGCGGCGCATGCCGGCGTGAACAACACCGTGCTCGAAGCACGCGCGTTTGGCGACATTGATTCCTACAGCAACGAAATCTTCGCGCGCATCGAAAAGGCCGGGGCTGATCTGGTCGTATTCGGCGGCTGGCTCACGCTGCTTTCGATTCCCGAACACTGGGCCGGCCGTGTGATGAACATCCACCCGTCGCTGCTCCCCAGCTTCGGCGGCAAGGGCATGTTCGGCGCGCGCGTGCACGAGGCGGTGATCGCCAACGGCTGCAAGTTGAGCGGCTGCACGGTTCATTTTGTCGACAACACTTACGACACCGGCCCCATTATCCTCCAGCGCCCGTGCGAAGTCCGCGACGGCGACACGCCCACGACTTTCGCCGCCCGTGTGTTCGAGCAGGAATGTGCCGCGTATCCGGAGGCGATCCGGCTGTTTCAGCGCGGGCAGTTGCGTATTGATGGCCGCGTAGTTCATATTGATCCAGTCAAGTCTGCTCGTCCGTAGCTCGCAACGCATGCTATAATCCCACAACGCTATGGTGACTTACGAGGACAAACTCAATCGCGATCTGAACTGGGCGCTCGACGAGGCCAGCATGCACTTTGATGAAGCCAACTCCGTTCACAAGACGCTACGTGCCATCACGCGGCGATTGACCGAACTTGGAATTCCCCATGCAGTGGTCGGCGGCCTGGCGATGTTCGCGCACGGCTACCGGCGATTCACCGAAGACGTCGATCTCGTCGTTACGCGCGACGGCATGAACCAGATCATCGAAAAACTCGAAGGACTCGGCTACGTTCAGCCCGCGGGCACATCGACCAAACTCCGAGATACTACGACCGGCGTGCGCATCGAGTTCCTGATCACCGGCCAATTCCCCGGCGACGGCAAAGCTAAGCCGGTTGCATTCCCAGACCCCGCCGATGTCGCCGTTGAGATCGGCGGCATCCGATTTCTCAAGCTGCCGGTCTTGATCGAACTCAAACTCGCATCGGGCATCAGCGCGGCTCATCGGTTGAAGGACTTGGCCGACGTGCAGGAGTTGATTCGCACGTTGCAGTTGCCGAAAGACCTTGCCGAAATTCTCAATCCATACGTGCGTGCCAAGTATGTCGAACTTTGGTCGTCGGCTCAGACGACCGAAACGCAATGAAATTTTCATCGCGGGTTGGAAACCCGCGCTACTTTTGCCTACACGCTCATCCCATCCGCCGCGTCGTGTTGTTGGGCGGCTTTTAGCGCTTCCCACTCTTCGATCGTGATCATCGCCTCGCGGGCCTGCGATCCCTTGTAGTCGCCCACGATGCCGGCGGCGCCCATGGCTTCGATCAGCCTTGAGGCGCGCGCGTAACCAATGGTCAGGCGGCGTTGCAGCAGGCTCACGCTGCCTCGCTTGGTTTCCAGCACCACTCTTACGGCGGCGTCAAACAGGTCGTCCTTCGCGGCTTCTTCATTCATATCGCCTGTGCCGGCGGCCTTGATCTGCACCAGGTCCGGTTCGTATTGCGCCTCGGCCAGGCTCTTTACCAGCTTCACGCTGTCTTTGATTTCCTTGTCGTCGATGTACGTGCCCTGGCCGCGCGTGGGTTTGCTCGCACCGGGCGGGAGGAACAGCATGTCGCCCTGGCCCAGCAGCACCTCGCCGCCGTTCTGGTCGAGCACGATTCGGCTGTCCATTTTGCTCGACACGCGGAACGCTATTTTGCACGGCATGTTCGCTTTGATCAGGCCCGTGACCACCGTCGCCTGCGGACGCTGCGTCGCAAGCACCAGGTGAATGCCCACCGCGCGCGCCTTCTGCGCGATACGGACGATGTGCGCTTCAACTTCCTTGCCGCTGGTCATCATCAGGTCGGCCAATTCATCTACGATAATTACAATGTAAGCAAGCTTCTTGGGAATCTTCGCTTCTTCTTCGGGCGTGGCGGGCGTGAACCGTTCTTTCAGTTCTTCCAACGTCAGGCTGTTGTAGCCTTTGATGTTGCGCACCTGGGCCTCGGCCAGCAGATCGTAACGTTCGTCCATCTTCTCACACGCCCAATCCAGCACGCTGGTGGCCCGCGGGGCATCGTTGATGACGGGGCACATCAGGTGCGGAATTTCTTTGAACGGCGCCATCTCGACCACCTTCGGGTCGATCAGGATCAGCTTCACCATGTCCGGCCGCTGCATGTACATGATCGACATGATGATCGTGTTGATGCACACGCTCTTGCCCGAGCCGGTCGTGCCGGCAATGAGGCAGTGCGGCATGGCGGTGAGGTCGGTAATGAGCGGCTCCCCGCTGGCGTCTTTGCCGAGGTACAGCGGAATCGTCATCTTGCTGATGGCTTCGGGTGCCTGCTGCATGAGGTCTTTGAAGCGAACTTTTTCCTTCTGCGCATTGGGAATTTCAATACCCACCGTGCTCTTGCCCGGAATCGGCGCGACGATGCGCACCGTCTCGGCCTTGAGCGCCCGCTGAATATCGTTGCTCAGCGAGGCGATGGCGCTGACCTTGATCCCCGGGGCCAGTGAGATTTCGTACATCGTGATGACCGGCCCAGTATCGATCTCGACCACTTGCGCTTCGATGTCGAATTCGCGCAGCGTCTGCTCAAGAATCGCCGCCTGCTCGCGGACGAAGCGTTCCTGGCTGGCCGCGTAACCGTACTCGGCATTGGCGAGGCATTCCCAGCCCGGCAGCGTGTAATCGCCCAGTTCCTTCGGCGGTGGAGGGGCGGTTTGACGGGGCTTCACCAGTTGCGGAAGTTTGACCAGAATTTCGCGCTTCGGTTGGGGCACGGGAGGCGCACCGTCGTCATCGGCTGAAGACATGCCGACTGAAGTCGTCACGCCGGACGATCCGCGCGCTCGCGCTGGAATGGTTGCCGCTTCCGAGGGTGCGTCGTCGTCATCGAACGATGCATCCGTGGGAATTGGGTTCGGATCATCGTTGTCGTAGTCGAGTTCGATCGGCACGAGCTTGCTATTGCGTTGGCCATCGCGGCTGATCACGACGGGCGCGTTATAGTCGTCGTCTGCTATCGCAGCTTTTGTCGGCTTTCCATCCGGGGCTGAAGCCCTCGGCTTGAGGGTCGCTATTGAATCTTTTGTTCTGAATGTGGGTAACGATGGCAGCTTTGGGAACGATGAGAAGTTGAACCGCATCTTCGGCGCGCGATCACGCACTTCCTGCCACGCGCCGATGGCGACGGCGGGCGTGCGCAGCACGAGATCGTCGGCGGCGAGGAACAGGCCGACCAGAATCGCCGTCACCAGCACCAGCCGAGTGCCGGTAGTGCTGAAGTGGCTTTGCAGAAACGCACTGGCGCTGATGCCAAGAATTCCGCCGTGACCTTCGGGCATGCCGGTCATGCTTCCCGGCCGCATGTGATGCACCGCGGCGCTGAAGGCGATGGTGAGCAGCGTCAGGCCGACCACACGCAGCCACATGTCGCCCACCCGATGTTTGAACAACCACATCGCCACCGCCACGCCGGTGAAGAAGAGCACCGGGAACACGCCTTGCCCGATCGCCAGAAAGCAGTAGTAAGCGACGAGCGATCCCACCTTGCCGCACACGTTGTGCGTATCCGCCGGGTGCGGATAGACGGCGTGGCTGGGCCAATCCGTCGGGCTGAAACTGCCGAGCGACAGCAACAGAAAAACCCAAACGCCGGCAGCGGCGATGACGAATATGTTGCGAACGAGGTTGGTGGTGCGGTGCATAGTGTAGTTGTTAGTTGTTAGTTGCCAGTTGCCAGTTGCCAGTTGTGGGTTGTGGGTTGTACGTTGTACGTTGTAAGTTTCTGGCGTTGATTCCTCGGCACATGCCCACTGACAACTTCCAACTCACAACCAACAACCAACAACCTACAACCCACAACTCTCACCCAGTATGTCCAAACCCACCCGTGCCGCGGGCGGTGTCGTCCAAGTCTTCCACTTCCTGCAGGTCGACGGTCGGTACGGGCTGAATCAGCATTTGTGCGATCCGCATGCCGCGCTCGATGGTGAAGGGCGCTTTGCCGTGATTGATCAGCGGCACATGCACCTCGCCGCGGTAGTCGGCGTCGATGGTGCCCGGGGCGTTGATCATCGTCACCCCGTGTTTGCTGCTCAGGCCCGACCGCGGTCGAATCTGCGCTTCGTAACCCACGGGCACCGCCATCGCGAAGCCGCAAGCGATCAGTTTGATCTCGCCCGGCTGAATGACCGTCGGCCCCGTCACCGCCGCCGCCACATCAAACCCGGCGGCGTGCTCGGTCATTCGAACCGGCAACGGCACTCCGGCGCCGTTGGGCAGTCGCTTGATTCGAACCATGACAGACGCTGGCGCAGACTTGCTCACAGGCATTTCCCTTTCCCAGTCGATACTGAATATTTATCGGCACAAGCGCTGGTTTAGCAGCAACCTTGACCACCCGCTTCGCGCCGCCGCCC
>CAZXLA010000135.1:0-10550 GCA_964641895.1 uncultured Tepidisphaeraceae bacterium | reverse complement strand
CGAATGGGCACGAGTGCATCGACGGCAGTGGTTGATGAGTCGCGTCAATTTGATGGCGAACTGTGTCCCGTGTTTCCGGCAAGGTTCTCGTGCGTGCTGGCGCTTTGCGATCCGCGGGGCCGAACTGTGTTGACAACCTCGGGGACGGTCGAGGGGCGAATCATCCACGCGCCGCGCGGCCGGAACGGTTTCGGGTATGATCCGCTGTTCATGATCTCGGCATTGAACAAAACCGCCGCGGAACTGCCCGCCGACGAAAAGCACCGCATCAGCCACCGCGGTGAGGCATTGCGACGGATGAAAGCCCTGATGGATAAGCACCTCAACGACTCCCTTGCGGCGGAGGTTTGCACGTGAGCCGAATCCTCGTCGCTGTTTCATCCGCCTTGGCCGCCCAGCGTGTGGTCGAGCCGCTGGCCGACCTGGCGCGCCGGCTTAGCGGAGAAGTGCTCTGCGTCCACGTCAGCCGACCCAGCGGCGGGCAAATGCGCGAACAGGAACAAGCCGACGGCGAAACCGCCATCCGCATCCTGGCCGACGGCCTGGCGGCGCGAAACGTCCCGACGCAAACGCTGCTCATGTTCTCCGACGACGTGGCAAGAGCCATCATCAACACTGCCGCCGAACATAAAATCACGCTGATCGTGCTGGGTCTAACCGGCAAAAACATGTTCGCCCGCCTGCTGGCGGGGAATGTGCCGGTGGAACTGATCAAAAATACAAAAGTCCCGGTGTTGTTGCTCCCGCCCGAAGGAATGAAGGCGGTGTAGTGTTGAGTCGCACCACTATAGTGGGCAACGATCACGTGGGCAAAGATCAACGTCCAACTCTCAACGCACAAGGTTCAACGTTCAACAAATTTGAGCTTGTGCGATGAACGTTGCGTCCCCTTTTTTTTCAGCAGCGCGATCATTCGAGATACGTATATCCCTCAAGCCCGTTCTCATAGAACTTCAGCAGCACCCGCGCCTCTTCATTGCTGAGCTTCTGCTCTTTCAACGCCCGCTCGACGGTCTTGAACATGGCGCGCTTGAGGTCGTCGGCGTCGAACTGCACGTACTTCAGCACTTCGCGGACGGTGTCGCCTTCGATGACCTCGTCAATGCTGAATGCGCCGGTTTCGTCGATGGTCACATGCACCGCGTTGGTGTCGCCCAGCAGGTTGTGCAGATCGCCGAGAATTTCCTGATACGCGCCCACCAGGAACACGCCCAGCAAGTAATCGCCGTTATCGAACGGGTGCAGTTCGAGCACGCTTTTTACATCGCGCTGATCGATGAAGCGATCAACCTTGCCGTCGCTGTCGCAGGTAATGTCCGCCAGGATTCCGCGGCAGGTGGGCTCTTCCTTCAGCTTGTGGATGGGCATGATCGGAAACAGTTGATCGATCGCCCAGCTATCGGGCATCGATTGGAAGATGCTCATATTACAGAAATACGTGTCGCTCAGGTGCGCTTCCAGCCCGCGAAATTCTTCGGGCACGTAGTCCATCTTGCGGACGATTTGCAGAATCTTTGCCGCCAGACCGAAGTAAAGTTTTTCAGCCAGGCTGCGCTGTTCCAGATTGCAGTAACCTAAATTGAAGAGGCTTAACACGCTTTCTTTGGCGAGTTGCGCGTCGTGATAATATTCGATAAAGTTTTGCTCATTCACGCCCAGGTATGAATCAAAAAGGTGCAGCACCGGCTGCGGCATTCCCTTGCGCTGCTCGGGCGAAAGGTCGGCGGGGAGGTCGAAGCGGTTGAAGCCGCTCCAGCCGATGACGTTGAACACCAGCACGCTGTGATACGCCACCATGGCCCGCCCTGATTCGCTTATAATAGTCGGGTGCTCCACGCCGGCGTTATCGCACACTTCTTTGATATGGAAGACGACGTCGTTGGCGTATTCCTGCAAGCCGTAATTGATGCTCGATTCGAAGCTCGTCTTTGACCCATCGTAATCCACGCCTAGCCCGCCGCCGACATCGATCACTTTCAGGCCGGCACCGAGGTGCTGCAACTCGGTATACACCCGGCCGAGTTCGATAATGGCGGCTTTAATATTGTGGATGTTGTTGATCTGGCTGCCGAGGTGAAAATGCAGCATATTCAGGCAATCGCCCATGCCGTGGGCGCGAAGGTAAACCAGCGCGTCCATCACTTCGTTGATGAAGAGGCCGAATTTCGATCGCACGCCGCCCGATTCCTGCCACCGGCCTGCCCCGCGCGCCGACAGCTTCACGCGCACGCCGATGCTCGGGGTGACGTTGTGCTGTTTGGCATACTTCACGATCAACTCAAGCTCGCTGAATTTTTCGACGACCGGGATGATGTTTTTCCCAATCTTGGTCGCGAGGATGACGGCCTCAATAAACTCATCATCCTTAAACCCGTTGCAGACGATGGGCGTTTCGTTGTCCTGCACCACCGCCATCACTGCCAGCAGTTCGGGCTTGCTGCCGGCTTCGAGGCCGAACTTATAGGGCTTGCCAAAATTGTGGATTTCTTCCACCACATGCCGCTGCTGGTTGACCTTGATCGGATAAACGCAGCGGTAATTGCCTTTGTATTCGTTGTCTTTGATGGCGTTGGCAAACGCTTCGTGCAGCTTTTGCACGCGGTGCTGCAGGATGTCGGTGAAGCGCAAGAGAACCGGAAGCTGAATATCGCGCTCGCGGAGCTCATCGACCAGTTTCTTCAAGTCGACACTCACCGCGGGGTTCTGGGTCGGGTGGACCGCGACGTGGCCAAGATCGTTAACGGAAAAATACCCCTGGCCCCAATTGCGGATGCCATAGAGTTTCACCGCGTCGTCGATCGTCCACGTTTTTGGTTGCATGGAAGCGGGGTGGCCGTTGCGGTCACCGGTGGGAACCGAGGGGGATACCGGCTGCGCCTGCATCGTCATCTTTTTTCTAAGCTCCAACAAATGCCGGATTCCCGCCCGGCGTTTGTTAATCGTATCAGGTCTGCGCACAAGTCAAGTGCGTGACGAAAGCTTTTTTCTATCCTGTATTGACGCAGCCGCTCATGCCGATGCCCTAACGATGAACGATTAACGATTGAGGGGGGAAGACCCGTTTTAATCGTTAATCGTCAATCGTTACCTCCGGCAACTCGCTTGAAGGCTTTGCAACTCAAAATTTCGGTTGCTGCTGCGTAAAACAGTGGATCGCTCCGAGGCCCCAGACTAAGTCGGTGCAGTCGACGCCGACCACTTCGTGCTTGGGGCACAACTTTTGCACGATATCGATCGCCTGTTTGTCGGTCTTTTTCTTACGGAACGTCGGCATCAGGATCGCGCCGTTGATAAAATAAAAGTTGGCATAGCTGGCCGGCAGCCGCTGACGATCCACTTCTACGACGCCGGGTGTGGGAAGTTCGACAATGTTAAAGGGCTTGCCGTCCTGATCGCGGGCGGACATGAGGCGCTTGAGGTTCTCCTGCAGCGGCTCGAAGTTCGGATCAGTTTTGTCGGGCTCGACAATGGTTACGATCGTGTTTTCATTCACGAACCGCGAGAGATCATCCACGTGGCCGTCGGTGTCGTCGCCCTGGATGCCGTCGTCGAGCCAAATCACGTGTTTCTGCCCGTAATATTCCTTGAGATAGCGCTCCACCTCCCAATCTTTCAACAGCGGATTGCGGTTGCTGTTGAGCAGAACCGATTCGGTGGTGAGCACCGTTCCCTTGCCATTAAAGTCGACCGCGCCGCCTTCCATGACGATTTTGGGATAGAACACGGGCAGATCGAGCAGTTCGGCGATCTCAGTCGGAACGTCGTCGTCGTCGGCCCAGCCTTCGTATTTCTGGCCCCAGGCGTTGAAGACCCAATCGACCACCGCCGCCTCCACCTTGCCGCGGTGTGCTTTGCGAAGGACGAACGCCGGGCCGTGATCGCGGCACCAGCTTTCATTGGTTTTAATGTGATAGCACTGCACGTTACTGAGCGGGACTTTATGCTCCTTCAACGTCGCCAGCACGATCACTTCATAGTTGTAATTCTGCACGAGAATATTAACCGTCTCGCGTTTGGAAATTTCTTTGATGATCCGGCAGATATTCGGCACGACGTGCTGGTACCGATCCGGAAACGAAGCGCACTCCGGCCGCGGCCAGCTCATCCAGGTGGCCGAATGCGGGTGCCACTCCGGCGGAAAGCAGTACCCAAGCTGATTGGGCGTCCCGCGGGTGATGACTCTCAATGTTGCTACTTTTTCCATCGTCTCAACTTAGCCGCAGATGAACGCGGATGAACACAGATAAGAAAGAACAGATCGCCCACGAATGGACACGAATAAACACGAAACGAGAAAATTCATTCGTATCCGTTCGTGTGAATTCGTGGGCCACCTCTCCGTGTTGCGTTCATCTGCGGCTAAATCCTCCGTTTTCACGCCCCGATAAATCGTTTCGTAATATCCCCATACGCATCGACCCGGCGATCGCGCAGGAACGGCCAATGCGTGCGGTGGTATTCGACTAAGTCCAGGTCACAGTCGCTGAGCAGAATTTCTTCTTTTTCTACAGAAGCCTTCGCGACGATTCTTCCGCCCGGCGCCGCGATGAAGCTTTGGCCCCAGAACTCGATGCCGTCTTCGCTCACAGGATTACCGTCCGGGCCAAGCACGCGTTCATGCCCGATGCGGTTCGGCACCGCCACAAAACACCCATTCGCCACTGCGTGACTGCGCTGAATGATTTCCCAGCTTTCCTGTTGCCAGCGGCCGTGTTCGGCCTTTTCTTTCGGGTGCCATCCGATGGCGGTGGGGTAGAAAAGGATCTCGGCGCCCTGCAACGCCGTCAATCGAGCGGCTTCGGGATACCACTGGTCCCAGCAGATGAGCACGCCAATCTTGGCATAACGGGTCTGGAACGATTTGAAACCAAGGTCGCCCGGCGTGAAATAGAATTTTTCGTAATAGAGCGGATCATCGGGGATGTGCATCTTGCGATACAGCCCCGCGATCGAGCCGTCGGCATCAAGCACCACGGCGGTATTGTGGTACAGCCCGCTCGTTCGCTTTTCGAACAGCGAAGCAATGATCACCGCTTTGTGCTTCTTAGCCAGCTTGGCGAAGGCATCGGTGCTCGGGCCGGGAATGGTTTCGGCCAGCTTGAAGCAGGCATAATCTTCCGACTGACAAAAATACTGTGAGCAGAACAGTTCCTGCGTGCAGATAATCTGCGCGCCCCGTTTCGCGGCCTTTTCGACGAGTTGCAGCTGCTTGGCGCGGTTGGTCTTCGGGTCGGTTCCGCACGCCATCTGCGTGACACCGACTTTTACCGTGCGACCGCGGATTGGTTTGCTTGCCATCGTGTGAATCCTTCGTCGTGATGTTCGTCGGGCGATGTTCGCCGGGCGCGTCCAATCAGACAAGCTTCGGGTCGAAGATCTGCGTACATCTGCGTTTAACCGCTGCACAGAAATGTCTGTGCCACCAAACACCAATGCTCACGCCAGCGAAAGCAGAAACGCCTCGACATTGGTCGACGCTTCGCCCAAACCTGATTTGCTGCGATGGTCTGCCTTGACCAATCGATCGAGCGCCGCGCGAATGCCGCGTTCGCCGAGGCGCTGGATCATTTTCAACATTGAATCGATCTGAGTCGCCGGCCAGATCCGGAGTTCTTTGGCGATGGTAAACGGTGGAATTTTCCTGGCGCTCATCAGGCGGACGCGGGTGAGTTTTTCCAGCCAGATCGTTAGCCACGTCACGGCGCGAAATTCGCTGCTTGGGTCCATTTGCAGCAACTGCCGCCACCGCCGCACAGCCTCGGCGATGTTGCCCGTCGACAATGTGTCAGTCAGGCGCCACATTTCCTGCTCTTTCTGAAACGCGACGGCCCCCATAATGATGTCGACGGTTAATTTTCCATCGGTCGACATCAGCGCGAGCTTGGCGAGTTCGCTGTCGATCCGGCCAAGGTCGATACCGATTAGATCCGCCAGATGCTGGGCTGCATCGATCGGAATAGTGAGATCGTGCGCCTCTTTCGCGCGCCTGATGATCCAACCAGGAAGGGCAGCCTGTTTGGGCGGCTCGCACTTGATGATCCCGCCGAGCTTGTCGATTGCCTTGTAAATGCGCTGGCCCGCCGGCAGGGTTTTGCATCTAAGGACCAACACGCAGCTTTCTGAAGGCTTGGCGACGTAGTTCTCCATCGGTTCACGAAATGTCGAGATAAATTCCTCGGCGTCCCGCACCACGACCAGCTTTCCCCCGCCGAACATCGCGAAGGTGCGGAGGTGATCGAATACGTCGCCAATCTGGGCCGTTTCACCGTCCACATTCACCCGGTCGACGTCTTTCGGCAACCCTGCCAGCAGATTTTCCAGTTCCTGCAACTGAAGGTACGGTTCGTCGCCAATTAGTGCATAAACGCTTTTGCTGTCTGACTTTGCCATACTGCCTTCCAACTTATTTATCCGCAGATTAACGCAGATTCACGCAGATAAGAAGCCTGCCCAAGAATGAACACGAATTCAACACGAATTGATATTGGCGGTGGAATTGACTACTGCTGTTTCGTGTTCGCTTCGTGTCAATTCGTGGGAACGCTGCCGCCGCTTGAATTTCAGCGTAAAGTTGATTAGATTGCCCGGCTCGA
The DNA here is from genome assembly GCA_964641895.1 of uncultured Tepidisphaeraceae bacterium. Taxonomy (GTDB): domain Bacteria; phylum Planctomycetota; class Phycisphaerae; order Tepidisphaerales; family Tepidisphaeraceae; genus UBA2421. The sequence continues at coordinate 3,957 of CAZXLA010000135.1, read as the reverse complement.
ATTTTGGAACTGTACGCGGAAGGCTAAGACGATATGTACGCGATTATCGAAGACAGCGGCACGCAATTCAAAGTCACCACCGGCGATCGTCTGCGCATCGACCGCCCGCTGAGCGACGAAACACCGGAAAAGGTGATCTTCGACCGCGTGTTGATGGTGGGTGGTGATGGGGCTACGAAAATCGGCGCGCCGCTGTTGGCGGGTGCCAAGGTTGAAGCCGACGTGATCGACTGGGTGAAAAGCAAGAAGATCGACATTCAGAAGTACAAGCGTCGTAAGGGGTACCATCGCAAGATGGGCCATCGTCAGAATTACCTGGAAGTGCGCGTGACGACGATCACCGCATGATCCGGGCAGCTCGAAACCCGAAATCCGAATCAATTACGAAGCCCGAACGTCGAAAGATCTTCGGGCTTTTTGTTGCGCCACCTGCTTGCCTGGCGTGCGTCTGAAACGCATGCTTGTAAAAGCTTACCAACGCAAATCGGCGCGCGCATCGATGGGGCGCTTGGCCTGTAATTTTTCGACGATTTCCCGGTCGTCGACGTCGAGGTCTTTGGGCACGATCACTTTCATGACGACATATTGATCCCCCTTTTCGCTCCCGCGTTCAACGCCTCGGCCTTTAATTCGGAGCTTTGCGCCGCTGCTTGTGCCCGGCGGGATGGTGAGGGTTACGGAACCATCCAGCGTGGGGACGGCCACTTTCGTGCCGAGCAGCGCTTCGTAGAGACTGATGGGAAGATCAACCAGCACATCAATTCCTTCGCGGCGGAAGTAGGGGTGAGGTTGCACGGTGACGACGATGAATAAATCACCGTGATGCCCGCTCTGTCCGCCGTCGCCTTTGCCTTTGATGCGGACTCGGCTGCCATCTTTCACGCCGGCCGGAATCTTGATTTCGATCGACTCCACTTTGTCCCCGCGGCGCAGTTGAAGCGGCAGGGTGCGTCCGCGGGCGGCGTCTTCGAAGCTCAGGGCGATGGGGTATTCGATGTCACTTCCGCGCGTCGGCCCTGCGGTCGGGCCTCGTCCGCGCCCGCCGCCGGGCATGCCGGCACCCCCGCGACCACTGAACATCTGGTCGAACAGGTCGCCGAAATCAAAGTCTTCGACGCTCACTCCGCCGCTGCCCCAGGTCTGGTGCCCGCCGGGCGCTTGGCCCTTGGAACCTCGGCGAACCGCCTCGCCGGGATTGAAGCCGCGATTTGCGCCGGCCTGACCGAATTCGTCGAACTGCTTGCGTTTTTCGGTGTCAGACAGGACGTCGTATGCTTCCTGAATTTCTTTGAACTTTTCCGTTGCGGCGACGTTATTCTTGTTCGCGTCGGGGTGGTACTGCCGCACCAACTTGCGGTGCGCTTTCTTGATCTCATCGTCACCGGCCGATCGGGCGACGCCCAGCACTTCGTAATAGTCTCTTTTTGCCATCTGTTCGAGTTCCGTTCGCCCACATTCTAGCCGGGCAGGCCCGCCGCCGCACGGGTTCAACCAAAACACCTCCGAAGGCCGATAAATCTTGAAAGGTCTTGAGTCTCTTGAGAGGAATCGCGCATGTCGACAAATAATGAAGGCAATGGACAATTCTCGATGCTCGGAAAAATGGTGCTACAGAAGCTGGAAGAACTTCGTCAGCTCGATGCGCGGATCGAGAAACGCCTGGAGCACCTGAATCATACCGATCAGAACCTGCGTGTGTTGTTCGATTCGCTGCGTACGGCCATCCTGGAGGCGCACCCCATCATTGGGCAGATGAACGATCTGCGGCAGGGCGGGGCGACGGTCGTGCGGGAAGTCTATCACGCGCTGGCGAACGTGCGCCAATCGGCGGGCGAAGCGATCGACGCCATGCAAACGAAACTCGAAGAAAAGCAACTACTGCTGGCGGAATCGACGGCGCGCGAGGGGCCGGCGGTCGATTCGTCGTCCATCGACTGGACGCAGTTGGGCCGGACGCAGTTGGATGAAGCCGTCGCCGAGTTCACCGCACAAGCCGATTCCACCGTGGCGGCGGTTCGGCGCAGCGTGGCCCAGCAAGTGGAACAACTGGCTGCGCAGGCGAAGCTGGATATCCGCCCGGTGTTGTCGAAGCTGGATGAACAGAAGGATGCCGCCGAAGCGCAGTTGGCCGCCGCCGCCGAATCGGCCGAGATGACATTGATGCGCCGCGCCGATGAGCTAAAGCGCAATGCCGAGCGGATGATCGAGCTTTGCGAGCAGCAGTTGGTCGACCGCATTACCAACATCCGCCCGCGCACCCGCGCGGCGGTCGAAGCGATCGAACAGGCCGCCAATCAGCGGCTGACGCAGACGATGGATGACATGCAAAAGGCAATCGGCCGGGCCGAGCAGTTGGCGGTCGAGCGCGTGGAATCGATCCGCCCTCGCTACGCCGAAATGATGCTGCAACTGGAAAACGACATCCTCGAGCAAAGCAAACGCATGGAAGACGATGCCGTCGCCGGCGCGCACTGGCTGGAACATCGGCTGGCTTCGCGGGTGAACGAGATGTCGGCCAAGGTGAACCGCGCGCTGCGCGGCGAGATTGACCAGCTCGATCAGCACATTGATGCCAATCCTGGGCAGCGCTTGCGCCCGCATTCGCCGGTGCAGGTGCAGGTGATGGCGGGAAAGCATCGCCGCAATGACGAGAGCGAATCGGCGTCGGCCGCGTAACAATGCTCAATGTAAACTGTAGCGGTATACGCTAAAGTATTGATGTTGGCGATCGGCAGCAATACGAGACTCTGGCACGCGCGCCATTGCTGCGGGCCGGAGAGGTGCTCCTCAGTTTCGCACCGCAACTCCCTTGTCGGCAAGGTATCGTTTCACGTTCGGAACCGAATACTCATCAAAGTGGAAGATGCTCGCCGCAAGGGCCGCGTCGGCTTTGCCGGTGGTGAGCACGTCGTACAGGTGCTCGGGTTTCCCCGCGCCCCCGCTGGCTACGACGGGAATTTTGACCGCTTCACTGACCGCCGCCGTCATTTCCAGGTCGTAGCCGTTTCTTGTGCCGTCGGCGTTCATGACGTTGAGCACGATCTCGCCCGCTCCGAGTTGTTCGGCCTGTTTCACCCAATCCATGACGGCGATGCCCGTAGCGGTTCGCCCGCCGTTGATGAACACTTCCCAGCGTTCTCGACCGTTTTCAACGACGCGACTGGCATCCAGCCCCAGCACCGTGGCGCACCGGCCGAATTTGCGGGCGATTTGCTTGATGAGGTCAGGATTCTGCACGGCGGCGGAGTTGAGGCTCACTTTTTCGGCGCCGGCCTGAATGAGCCGGGTGGCGTCGTCGAGCGTGCGAATCCCGCCGCCGACGGTCAGGGGCATGAAAATCTGCTCGACCACGCGGCTGACCAGCTCGGCCATAATATCGCGGCCTTCGTGGCTGGCGGAGATGTCGTAGAAGACCAGCTCATCGGCGCCGTCGGCGTCGTATTTGCGGGCTTGTTCGACGGGGTCGCCGGCATCGATGTGATCGAAGAACTTCACCCCCTTCACCACCCGCCCGCGGTCGACGTCGAGGCAGGGGATGATACGTTTGGTGAGCATAATGAAAAATTGCCAGTGACCAGTTGTCAGTTACCCGCCTCTGAGTGGCTGGCAACCGGCAACTGGCAACTGGCAACTTAGTAAGGGTGACCAACGGGGCTCGAACCCGCGACATCCAGGACCACAACCTGGCGCTCTACCAACTGAGCTATGGCCACCGTGCGATCGACACAATATGGCGAAAAACGGGTCGCACGTCAATCACCGGCCCGTCGCGAGAATCGGCATAGTTTGACATGTTTTGGCTGTCACACGACCATCCGTTTGTGTTAGATTAGTGCTGGTAGAGACACTTCTAACGCAAGTGGCGCGATCCGCGAACTTGCCGGAGCCTTTCGGCGTAAATGTTCAGGGGCGCAGGTGAATGGCGGCATGAGTTCATCGGACAGCAACGCTTTGGGC
>CAZXLA010000134.1:0-10578 GCA_964641895.1 uncultured Tepidisphaeraceae bacterium | reverse complement strand
ATAATAATCACACATGAAAACCAGCATTTACCGGCGGCGAAAAAAATTGAACCGAATGGCAACACAACCTCACATTCGTTGCGGCGGCGGCGTGGGCAGCACTGCGCCGGCGGTGATGGCTAAAGTGAGGTGGAGTCGATCGTGTTGCCATGGGCGCGGTCATCGGGGCCGAAGATGTCTTCGATTTTCATCGTAAACAATTCCGCCGTCTTGAACGCCAACCCGAGACTCGGTTCATAACGCTCGGTTTCGACGGCGTTCACGGTCTGCCGCGACACGCCCAGTTGGTCGGCAAGGTCGGCCTGTGACCAATTCCGCTCGGCGCGAAGGACTCTAAGCCGGTTCTTCATCGGTATCGCCTCCACGCCAAAGCGAGACCCGCGAAGTAGAGCATCGGCAGGATTGGCCAGATGTTACGAAAGTCAAACAGGTGCGGCGGCAGGGGGATGGCCAGTTGCAACAGTCCCAGCAGCATCAACAGAACGATGGCCGCTGGAAACGCAAAGGCCAGGGCCTCGAACTGCACGCGCCGGTGCAGTTCATCCATCGACCAGAATGTTGCGATCACCCAGGGCAGGAACATGATGAACGGCACAAGAGGCGCCAATGCTTGAGAAGTTTTCGCTCGCCACGCCGGCGCGGGTCGTTGTGGTGACCAAAGTTCTTTATCGGGTCGCGATCGACTGAGATCGGGATCACGATCGTCATAGTTTGGCTGCTCATGTACTTTTGGTTCTTGAATGCGTCGCTCATCACCCTTCAACTGTGCGGCATGAAGAATGCGTGGCTAAGCGTGTGGTTGACGGCGGTGGGCGGTTGCGCGGCCAGCAGCTCGGTGCAAAACGCTTTGCCGGCAGTGGCGGTTTCAGCGGTGACGGCAGACCGCGTGCAGCGCGTGACTACGGCCGTGCCGTTCCCGCGCGGCTTGGCGATGCTCGACGGCAAGCTCTTCGTGCTGGCGCGCGGACGCGTACGAGAATCGGGCGGAGTGGACGGCGCGATTGATGATCACGCGGGCCACATTTATGCGGTCGATCCGAACATTGGCGAACCCATTTCAACCGCCGACGTTTCGCACCCCGTTCGCGAAAACGCGCATCGCTTCGCGGTCCCCACCGAACCGCCGTTCAAGTTGTTTGATCGAACCGCCATCCCCGTCATCAAAGACCGCGAAACCGATCGACCCTACTGCGGGCTACGCTACGATCCGATGACGAAGAACTTTTTCGTCTGCGCTTTCAGCGGAATCGATAAACCCGAGGGCAAAGGCAGCACGTTCAGCAAAAACTTAAGCGACGGCGTGCACCGCTATGATACGCGCGACGGCAAATGGCGCACGGTTGAAAAGCACGACATCGAAATGGGCGGCATCTATCCGCATCACGATGTCGCCTCACAACCCCCGCCGCACGGCTGGCTCAATGGGCCGGATAACTGTTTAGCGGTGGGCAAGTGGCTGTACGCGGTCGCGAAAGACAACAGCGTCATGGTGCGCTATGACCTGAGCGAAATCGCCGTGAAACCGGACGCGGGCGCGCCAGCGAGCGAGTGGGTGTTGGGCGAAGAAATCGAAATAAGCAATCTCCCCCTCCATGTACTCAGGGAGGGGGCCGGGGGGGAGGGTTCTGCGATTTGGGAAAGTTCTCGCGCGCACGGAGAAACTGCAAACAACGCCGAACCTGCCCTCCCCCCAGCCCCCTCCCGGAGTACCAGGAGGGGGAGAGTGCGCCTCTTGGGCCACAGCATGATGGCCTATCGCGACGGCTATCTCTACATCGGCTACCGCACCAGTAGCGCGATTGTGCGCGTGAGGATGTCGCCGGACGGTGAGTTGGCCAAACCAATCGTCGGTGAATTGATCGCGCAGTTTGATCCATACGATTCAAAGACGCGCAAGAGTGCTAACCTGACCGACATGTCCATCGGCCCCGACGGCGACGTGTACGTCATCAGCGCCCAGCCCAGCCGCGTCTTCCGCTTCCACCCCGACCCGCAGCATATTTTCGACGCCCGAAGCGGTACATCGAAACCGTGGGCCGACTTAGCCGTATTGACGAACAACCCCAAGATGAAAAGCGAGAACATTCTGGTGGACCCCGCCGGCAGGGTATTCATCACCAGCGGCGACGCGTATGCCTACCAATCCGGCGGCGGGGGAACGGTGTATCGGATCGATCCTTAGGTAGAATGATCGGTGATGTCGAAACGGCGAAAAACCAAACCTCCATCCAAGCCAACGATCATCATCCTCGCTGGGCCAAACGGGGCGGGGAAAACTACTTTTGCAGCCGAGTATCTCCCCAACGAGGCCGCCTGCACTGACTTCATAAATGCCGACTTAATCGCCAAGGGACTGTCGCCCTTTTATCCGGAAGCGGTGGCACTGGAGGCAGGGCGGGTCATGCTCAAAGCGATTGACGAGCGGGTTGCACTACGGAAAAGCTTCGCGTTTGAAACAACGCTGGCTGGGCGCACTTATGCCGCAAAAATCCGTTCCTGGCGAAAATGGGGTTACGTCGTCAATCTGTATTTTCTGATGTTGCCATCGGCCGACGTGGCTGTCGCGCGTGTTGCCGGCCGGGTGATGCAGGGCGGGCACAATGTTCCGGAGTCTGATATCAGGCGTCGATTTGCGCTTGGCATACGAAACTTTCGATCGATATACTCGAAACTTGTGGACAACTGGAAGGTATACGACAGCTCTGCGTCCCCTCCGGCCATGATCTCCGAAGGGACGAACGATGTCGCATAAGTCAACAAAAGGGGCGGACCGCGATCCGGCGTTAGTCGCGCTTCATCGGGCGGCGCGCAAGGCACGCGAGCTTGCAATCGCCACGGGAACGCCATTTTATGTTGTGCGCCGCGGCAAACTTATTGATCTTGCGCGCCGAGTGCCAACTGCAAAGCAAAAGTCAGTCGCACGCAATTAGTGATCGTTCCTTGAGCCTCTAAATAACTCCACCCCCGCCAGCACGCACGTGATCACGCCGACCGCGCTCCAGAACGAGATCGCGTTTCCGTTGAGCGATTCAATCAATACCAACGCCGCGCCGGCGACCATCGCAAGCACAGGCATCACGCGGTGTGGGCGGTTGGCGGGCATAGAGTGATAAGCAAATACGGACCGGGGCCGCGCTTGGTTGGCGTTTAAGAAGTGACGGCCACGCGCCCGCGGCGCTGCAGTTTTAAAAGATCGCCAGCGGGAACGGTGTGCACGACGAACCGAGGCTTGCCACTGGGGTTGGCAAATTCCACCTCATACGCCGAAGCGTTTTCGTAAAGGTAGACCACCACGCCGCTATCACCGGCGACGAATGGCGTGCCGGCAATGTCCCGCAACAGAACAACGGCGTCGTGTTCCCGAATGGTCTTATCCATAGTCTACTCGACAAACGCAGTCACCAGCCGATGAATTTCGCTTCCGTGCTCGATGATCCACACGCTCAATATTGTATAGCTTCCGCGTGGCCCCGTCATGTCAAATCGCACTTCGTATTTATCGCCATGCGGCGACAATGTTCCCGGAGTCGCTTCAGCATTCGCTGCGGCCGTCAGTAACGATGTGCGGAGCGAATCGGCGTTTGATCGGTCGATGCCGAGAAGCCTGGCGAACAACTCCGCGTGGCCGGAGCTTGTCGGATGATCGACGTTGACGGGGTAGCCGTAGAGCTTTTCATCCGAAGCGATCGCACGGCTGCCGTTGGGTAAACGCATGGTTCATTCCCACTCAATCGTCGCCGGCGGTTTGGAGGAGATGTCGTACACCACCCGGTTCACGCCGCGCACTTCGTTGATGATGCGGTTGCTCATCGTCGCCAGCACGTCGTACGGAATGCGCGCCCAGTCGGCGGTCATGAAGTCGGTGCTTTCTACCGCGCGGATGGCGATCACGCTGTCGTAGCTGCGCGCGTCGCCCATCACGCCCACCGTGCCGATGGGCAAGAGAACGGCGAACACCTGCGCCGTCTTGCGATACAAGCCGGCGGCGATGAGTTCTTCCAGCACGATCTCGTCGGCGTCGCGCAGCACGCGGAGCTTTTCAGCGGTGATGTCGCCGATGATGCGCACCGCCAGACCCGGGCCGGGGAACGGGTGCCGCCAGACGATTTCTTCGGGCAAACCCAGCAGTTCGCCCACTTTGCGAACTTCGTCCTTGAACAACTCGCGCAGCGGCTCGACCAGTTCAAATTCCAGATCTTCCGGCAGCCCGCCGACGTTGTGGTGAAGCTTGATGTTTGCGGCGGTGCCGGCTTTGCCGTGACCGGACTCGATTACGTCGGGGTAAAGCGTGCCTTGGGCGAGAAACTCGATTTTTGTTTTTTGATTTACAATCTTGGATTGCGTGGCCGCCGCTTGATCGAACACGTCAATAAACCGGCTTCCGATCAGCTTGCGCTTTTGCTGCGGATCGGTGACGCCTTTGAGATCATTGAGGAAATCGTCCGCGGCATCGACCACTTGTAAATTGATGCGGAAATGATCGCGAAACGTGCTCTCGACCATTTCTCGCTCACCCTTGCGCAGCAGGCCGTTATCGACAAAGATGCAGATGAGTTGATCGCCGATGGCCTTGTGAAGAATCGCCGCCGTGACCGATGAATCGACCCCGCCGCTCAGCCCGCAGATGACTTTTCCATCGCCCACCTGTTTGCGAATGGCGGCGATGGTGTGCTCGATGAAATTGCCCATCGACCACGCGCCGCGGCATTTGCAGATTTCGTAAAGGAAGTTCTGAAAGATTTTCTCGCCGCGCGGGGTGTGGGTCACCTCTGGGTGAAACTGCACGCCGTAAAACGGCTTGGTGGCGTGCCGTGCCGCGGCAAAGGGGCAGGTGGGGGTGGTGGCAATGGGGATGAAATCGGGAGGGAGATCAAAAATCTGGTCGCCGTGGCTCATCCACACGGTGGTATCCTGCGGCACGCCTTTCAGCAGCGGTTCATCGGTATTGATATGAAGCTGCGCCCGCCCGAACTCGCGCGCCTTGGCGGGTTTCACCTGCCCGCCGAGATAGAGCGCGCCAAGCTGCATGCCGTAGCAGATTCCCAAAATGGGAATGCCCAAGTCGAAGAGGGCCGGATCGCACTTGGGCGCGCCGTCTTCATAAACACTGCTCGGCCCGCCGGAAAGGATGATCCCCTTGGGGTTCATCTTTTTCATTTCTGCCGGGGTAATGGTAGGGGCAACCAGTTCGCTGAACACACCCGCCTCGCGAACCCGCCGCGCGATGAGTTGTGCGTATTGAGAACCGAAGTCCAGAATGGGGATGACTTCGTCGTGGGTCATTCAAAAGAGATACTTGTTATGGACGCGCGTGTAAAGCGGGAGAGGGTTCGGGGTTCAGTTTCACACGACGATACTGCTCGGGTGCCACGATGTGGCTCTCAGGCCGTGTCGTGCGGAGCACTACTTCGTCGCGGCACTTGCGGCGGCGACGGCGAAGTCTCTGAGGTCGACTCGGCCGTTCAGGGTGAAGTCGCCGCGCGTCCAACTTTCTTCTCGGAAGACGTTTTTGTTGAAGTTCGCACCGAGCTGGCGCACGTCGAATTTATCAATTCGGCCATCGATATTCGCGTCGCCGAAGCCGGCGCTGTCGGCGATCGATGGGCCATCGGCGAACCAATCTGGGTTATCTCGGATGAATGTGAAGTCTGTGAGGACGACGCGATTGTCGCGGTTTAGAACAAGATTGCTGATGTTGTCATAGCCGGCATTTACGGAGCCGCCACGCCAGTGGAAAGGCGATACTCCGAAAAACGCTGACAACGTGGTGAAATCGTCTAAGTTTACGGTTCCACTGACATTTGAAAACATCCGCCGCCCGTCCAACGCTTCAATCATCACTTGTCGCGACATATCTCGTTGCCCTTTTGTCAGCACCGCCGGATTGTAACAAAAACCCGCCAAGCTGCACTCTAATTTCTGCTGGTGCAACATGTTGCTACTGCGATCGTTGCGGGCAAATGTAAGTGCCGATGGCCACGTAATTTGCCGCGGGTTTGAACGATTGTCCGATGCGCTCGTAGAATGCGTTGCTGCGATGATCGTGATTCACGGATGAAAGGTTGTTATTTGTCGAAGTCGTATTTCTCAATCGAAAAATTAGAACCCCGCCAACTCCTCGCCGCAGCGGGGCGGGAGGTGTTTGATCTCAATGGCGGGTGGAAATTCGTCAAAAGCGATGTGCCGGCGGCGTCGGCTAAGGTGTTTGATGATTCGGGCTGGCAGGACATCAAAGTTCCCCACACTTACAACGGCCTCGACGCGCAAGACGGCGGGGACGACTACTTTCGCGCCGCAACCTGGTACCGCCGGCGCTGGCGCGCGCCCGACTCGACGGCGGGGAAGCAGATGTACCTGCGGTTTGAAGGCGTCGGCCAGACCGCGGAGGTGTACGTCAACGGGGCGCTGGCTGGCAAACATGAAGGCGCGTTCAGCGCGTTTGTGTTTGATCTTAATCCGTTCGTGAAAGTTTCCCGCGCTAACTACATCGCGGTGCGCGTGAGTAACGCGCTCAACCAGAATATCGCGCCGGTGGAGGATGATTGGAACATCGCCGGGGGGATTTATCGGGATGTGACGATTTTTGCGAGCGATACGGCGCATATTGATCCGACTGATTTTGGCGCGCCGGGTGCCTACTTCACTCCGAGATCAGCGACTTCCGTCGCTGCGTCGTTTGGCGCGGAAACGTTGTTGCGGAATACCGGGGGCAAGGCGCGCAAGGTCGATGTCGTCACCAGCATTCTTAACGCATCGGGCAGCGTCGTCGAAACGCAAACCACACGCGTCAACCTCACTCGCAAATCGGCCGTCACGCTGAATCAGACGCTCACGATCGACAACCCCAAATTCTGGGACGGCGTGCGCAACCCGTACCTATACACCGCTCGAACGGAATTGCGCAATACCGAAAACACGCTGCTCGATACCATCACGCAGAAGATCGGCGTGCGCACCTTCAGCGTCGATGCCAACAACGGCCTCACGCTCAACGGCAAATATTACGATTTGCGCGGCGTGGCGTTTCATTCCGATCGGCCGGGCAAAAGTCACGCGGTCACCGACGCCGAGCGATTGCAGGATATCAACCTCACGCTGGAAATCGGCAGCACCGGCGTGCGGCTGGCGCACTATCAGCACGACCAGACGACGTACGATCTGACCGACCAGAAAGGGCTGGTGGTGTGGGCGGAAATTCCCGTGTACGGCCACATCTCCACCACGAGCGGCTATGAGAACAACGCCAAGCAACAACTGACCGAACTCATCCGCCAGAACTACAATCACCCGTCGATTCTGTTCTGGTCGCTGGGCAATGAAGTGGACGATAACGCGCCGACGCGCACGCTGCTGGGCAAACTGAACACGCTCGCCAAGGCCGAAGACCCGTCGCGGCTGACGACGTACGCCAGCAATTTTACCGATAAACCGGTGAACTACGTCGCCGACTTAACCGGGCTGAATCGTTACGACGGCTGGTACTCGGGTGAAGTCGATTTCTTCGGCGCGGCGCTCAACAACGTTCACCGCGCCAAGCCGAATGTCGCGATCGGCCTGACCGAATACGGCGTGGGTGGAAGCATTTACCATCACATTAATGATCCCAACCCCAAGCGCCCCGCGAGCACGCGCACGCCGTTTCATCCCGAGCAGTATCTGAACGTCTTTCACGAAAAAGCGTGGAGCCAGATCGCGGGGAAGAAGTGGCTGTGGAGTAAATTCATCTGGAGCCTGGCCGACTTCGCCAGCGACGCCAGAGGCGAAGGTGATACCAACGGCCGGGTGGATAAAGGCCTGCTTACCTACGACCGCCAGACGAAGAAAGACGCATTCTATTTCTACAAGGCGAATTGGACGGCCACCCCCGTGCTGTACATCACCAGCCGCCGTTACACCGAGCGAACCGATGCGACAACCGAGCTGAAGATCTACAGCAACCTTGACGCGGTTGAATTGAAGTTAAACGGCGAGGTGGTCAGCACAAACAGCACCAAGAGCTTTGGTGTGTTCAAGTGGAGCAATGTGGCGCTGTCGGCGGGCGATAACGTGGTTCAAGTCAAGGCGACGAAGAACGGGCAGACTTATACGGATACGGTGACCTGGACGTACACGCCGACGGCGGGGCGGGCGGCGGCGTTGGCGCCGCCGGTGCCGGATCCGCGACAGCTGAAGTCGACTCGTCACCTAATGGGGCTATTTGATGGTGCCGCGGAGTGATTTATTGCTGTTCATGCCGTTAAAGTGGGTAGTTTGATAAGTGGGTGGAGGTCCTCCCATCGCATTGTCTGTCGAACTGTGGGTTCTGCGATCGTTGCGGGGACTGCGTGCGCGAAGCCGGGGCGGCGCTGCGCTCTGCCCCGGCGTGGGGGGCGGTTTGGGGTCGCATTTGCTTCCGATATATCGTCACTCGTTACTTCTCCCTTTCGACCGCGCATTCTGTCGCAGCAATCCGGCCCATACTTGCCCACACACGCAGGTTCCGTACAATCCTCCGCCCCTGACGAACGTCTCAAAATCCGTGGCTGACGCCGCGGCGTCAGCCACGGATTTTTGAGTCGGATTTTGAATCGAAGAAGGACCAAAAACTCATGCCCGCTACTGGCACTATTACGCAGGTGATCGGATCTACCTTCGACATTGAATTCCCCGCAGATCAGCTCCCCAACATCTATAACGCCGTCAAGATCGACGTCGGCGGGATGAAGCTGACCGGAGAAATCGCCAGCCATTTGGGCGGCGGCAAGGTGCGCGCCGTTGCGCTAGGCTCGACCGACGGGCTGGCGCGCGGAATGAGTGTGGTAGACACCGGCGGCCCCGTGTCGGTTCCCGTGGGGATCGAGACGCTCGGGCGGGTTTTCAACCTGCTCGGCGATACGATCGATAACCGCGGCCCGATCAACGCCAAGCAAACCCGACCCATCCACCGCGAGCCGCCCGAGTTCGTTGACCTCACCCCCAAGGCCGAGGTGTTCGAAACCGGCATCAAAGTGATCGATCTGCTCACGCCGTTCCTGCGCGGCGGCAAGGCCGGGTTGTTCGGCGGGGCGGGGCTTGGCAAGACCGTCGTCATTCAGGAACTTATCGCGCGCATCGCGCAGCAGCACGGCGGCTATTCAGTATTCGCCGGCGTGGGTGAACGTACCCGCGAAGGCACGGATTTGTGGATGGAAATGCAGGAGGCCGAAATCGGCAACACCGGCAAGCACGTCATCGATCAAACCGTGATGGTCTTCGGCCAGATGAACGAGCCACCGGGCGCGCGCCTTCGCGTCGCCTTGAGCGCGCTGACCATGGCGGAATACTTCCGCGACGAAACCGGCGCCGATACGCTTCTGTTCATCGATAACATTTTCCGCTTCACACAGGCCGGTTCAGAAGTGAGCGCGCTGCTGGGCCGCATGCCCAGCGCAGTGGGTTATCAGCCTACGCTCGCGACGGAAATGGGCGAATTGCAGGAACGCATCACATCAACCAAGAACGGCGCAATCACCAGCGTGCAGGCCGTGTACGTCCCGGCAGACGATCCGACCGACCCTGCGCCCGCCAACGCGTTTGCGCACCTGGATGCGTTCATCTACCTCGAGCGCAGCATCGCCAGCAAGGGCATTTATCCCGCGGTCGATCCGCTGGCGTCTTCGTCGCGTGCCCTCAGCGCCGAAATCGTCGGCGACGAGCACGCCCGCATCGCCCGCCGCGTGCAGATCATGCTGCAGCGTTACCGCGATTTGCAGGACATCATCGCCATCCTGGGTGTTGATGAATTGAGCGAAGAAGACAAGCTCATCGTCGGCCGCGCGAGAAAGATCGAGCGTTTCTTCAGCCAGCCGTTCTTCGTCGCCGAGCAGTTCACCGGCAAGAAGGGCATCTACACGAAGCTGGCGGACACGCTCAAAAGCTTCGACGCAATCTGCAACGGCGAGGTGGACGACATTAACGAACAGGCGTTCCTGTATGTCGGCACGATCGAAGACGTGCGGGCAAGGGCGAAGGAACTGGCGGCGGCGTAAGAAAGAATCGGCATGTGTCATGACCTATCGCCTGCGATATCGCCCGGCGGCGTTGCGCGATCTGGAGGCGCTCAGCAGTGATGTGGCTGAACGCATTGTCTCAAAGATTGAAACAATGCGGGCTGATCTTGCGGGCGATGTGAAGCGATTGAGGCATTTCACCCCAAGATATCGCCTTCGCGTCGGCGACTGGCGAGTGCTTTTTGAACTCGAAACAGATTTCATCGTGATTTGGCGTGTGCGACACCGACGTGATGTGTATGATCGCTGATCGAGGTGCTGACAATGATCAAACTCCATCCAGAGGTTCTAAGACGTGACGGCAAAGCACAGTTTGCGGTCTTGCCGTGGGAGGAGTTTCTTGCCATCCAGGAAGCGCTGGAGGACTTGGACGACATTCGTGCGATTGACGAGGCCAAAGCAAACGACGACGGCAGCCCAGGCTTGAGTAGCGAGGAAGTTCGTCAAAAGCTTGGCCTTAAACCCTGAGTGCCAGACGCCAAAATCGTGCAGCCGGCAGTTCACCGGCAAGAAGGGCATCTACACGAAGCTGGCGGACACGCTCAAAAGC
>CAZXLA010000133.1:3025-10617 GCA_964641895.1 uncultured Tepidisphaeraceae bacterium | reverse complement strand
CCCTCCCTGAATACATGGAGGGGGAGATCATCGACGAGTAAATGCAGGGGGAGATCGATGGGTACATGGACGGGGAGATCGATCAGCAGCTTCACCGTGCCATCTGCACTTTGGTGGCGGTGGCTCACGCGCGACGCGATCGGCGCAATGTGCTCGGCGAGCAAAGCCGCCAAGCGCGGGCCGATGCGCGATTTGGCCCAATCGTTGAGCTCGCCGTCATGCTTGTACCACGAGCGCAGGATGTGCGGCACATTCGTCGGCGAGTAGCCGTGCGCGCGCACAAAGTCTGCGAGCGAATGATGATCCAATTCGCACCAGGTCGGTCGAGTTTCGCCGGCGGCGGGGGGCATGAAGAATCAATACCTTACCCGCACCGTCGATTCGCCCCAACGCCCCGATCCGCCGATGCTTTGATTTCGGGTAATCTTATTAAACTATGTTCGAAGAACCCGAAGAAAGCCCCGCGGAGCGTGCCGCCACCCCGAGCCAGCGGGCGAAAGAAAAGGCCGACGAGTTCCGCATGCACGCGGAATTGTGCGCGGTGTTTGAGGCTACGCGGAAGTTTGATGCGCAGATCGTCGGGGGGTTGAATGCGGATATCGCCCGAGACGTGCAGCGGGGGATTGGGAAGCTGGAAAAGTCAAAATTGCCCGATAGTCCGGTTCTGCCCGAAACATCCGCGGCTGACGCGGCGGCGTTGTTGAATCGCTTTGCGGAAGACAACCTTTCGCCCAACGACTATCACATCCACCGCCGTCCCGGCGAGGTGATGATGGTGCGCTGGATCGAGGGCGAGCAGGTCGATTCGTTTTACGAGCGCCTGCAGGCCCACTTTGATGCCGCGCTCAACCAATGCCGGGACGAAGAACGCCAAAGTCACGGGTGGAAACAGGATGCGCCTACGCTGGCGTATCTCGATGCGCTCGATGCCGTCACCATCAACATGGCCGAGCGATACCTGCGGGAAATTGTCCGCAAGCACAGCGCATCCGCCCTCTCCACCCAAACCGCCGACGAGATGGATATTCTGCACTTGGGTTCCATCATGAACGCCGAGCCGTCCGAGCTTGTCGGCGGCACATCGGCACCCGGCGACGAACCCACCGAACAGGACCGAACGTGGTTTTTCAAACTCTTTTCCCTGCGCGGGATGAATGAGGGAAAGGAGCGGATGTGTTTTTTTGCCTATTTGCAGAAGGTGGATGAGGGGTTTTAGCAAGCTAAAGAGTAAATTAGTACAAGCGGCTATCACGCACGCTTCCCCGCCTTCACCGGCTCGAGTTTGCGCTTGAGATATTCCCCCGTAAAGCTCCCCTTGATGGTGACCAATTCCTCCGGCGTGCCCGTGGCGATCACCTGTCCGCCGCCCGCGCCGCCTTCGGGGCCCATGTCAATGATCCAGTCGGCGCACTTGATCACGTCGAGGTTGTGTTCGATTACCAGCACTGTATTGCCCATATCGGCCAGGCGGTTGAGTACGTGGAGCAAGTTCTGGATGTCGGCAAAGTGCAAACCCGTCGTCGGTTCATCGAGGACATAGAGCGTGTGGCCGGTGGCGGTTTTGCCCAGTTCTGTGGAAAGTTTGACGCGCTGCGCCTCTCCGCCGGAGAGTTGGGTGCTGGGTTGGCCGAGTTTGACGTAACCCAGGCCGACATCGTTGATCGCCTTGAGCATCTGGTGCACGCGCGGAAAGTTTTCGAAGAAGTGCAGGGCTTCTTCGATCGTCATATTCAACACTTCGGCGATGTTCTTTCCGCGGTAATGAATTTCGAGAGTCTGCGCGTTGTAGCGGCTGCCGTGGCATACTTCGCAGTTCACGTACACATCTGGGAGAAAGTGCATTTCGATGCATTTAGTCCCCTGGCCCTGGCACGATTCGCACCGGCCGCCTTTGACGTTGAAGCTGAACCGGCCCATTTCGTACCCGCGGATTTTGGCTTCACGGGTCTGCGCAAACGTTTTGCGAATGTCGTCGAACACCCCGGTGTAAGTCGCCGGATTACTGCGCGGCGTGCGGCCGATGGGGGATTGGTCGATCTCGATCACCTTATCAATTTTGTTCAACCCGTTGATCACTTTATGTGCCCCGGCGCGCACGCGGCTGCTGTAGATTTTTCGTTTTAGCGCGGGCAGAAGGGTTTGATTGACCAGCGTCGACTTGCCGCTGCCGCTTACGCCCGTAACGCACACAATTCCGCCGAGCGGAATCTTCACGTTCACATCTTTTAAGTTGTTGGCGGTGCAGCCTTTTAGTTCGATGGCGGCTTTGGCGGGGTTGACGGGCCTTCGAGCCGGCGGAACGGCGATGCCCAGTTCGCCGGTGATGTATTTCACGGTCACGCTCTTCCGCTGGGCCAGCACCGCCGGCATATCGCCTTGGGCGACGATGGTCCCGCCGTGCACGCCGGCGCCGGGGCCGATATCAATCAGGTGATCGGCGGCGCGAATGCAGTCTTCGTCGTGTTCCACCATGATCACGCTGTTGCCGATATCGCGCAATCGCAGCAGCGTGCGAATGAGCCGCGTGTTGTCGCGCTGGTGAAGGCCGATAGTAGGTTCATCCAGCACATAAGCCACGCCGACAAGCCCTGATCCCACCTGTGTTGCGAGACGAATGCGCTGAGCCTCCCCGCCGGAGAGCGAGCCGGTTTTGCGATCGAGCGTGAGATAGCCGAGGCCCACATCCACCATGAACCCCAGCCGCGCGCCAATCTCGCGCACGATCGGCTCGGCGATCTTAGTGCCTTCCTTGCCGAGCTTGAGATTTTCAAAGAATGCCTTCGCGTGTTCCACCGTCATGATGGTGATGTCGTGGATCGAAGAACCGGGAAGATGAACCGTAGCATGGGTTTCCAACCCATTCTTCTCTTTGTTTTTCTGTTTCTTCTTTGCCCCGTCGCCGTTGATAGCAGGAGGAAGAATGGGTTGGAAACCCGTGCTACGAATTCTGACCGCCAGCACTTCGGGCTTAAGCCGCGTACCGTGGCAGGTTTCGCACGGCTGTTCCGACATGTATTCCTGCAGCTTGTGCTTCACCCATTCGCTCTCGGTGTTTTCGAAACGGCGTTGTAAGTTGGGAATGACGCCTTCGAATTCCGTGCCCGTGCCAAGATCGCCTTTGGCCTTGGTGCCAAAGAAGAGGATGTCTTTCACTTTCTTATCAATGGCTTTGAACGGCGCGGAATAGCCGATGCCGAAGTCCTTTGAAAACTGCCGCAGCACGCGGCTGTAGAAGATGTTCATCCGCTTGCCGTTTTTTCGCCACGGTTCGATCGCGCCGGTTTCCATCGTCAGGGCGTCGTCGGGCACGACCATTTCCGGGTCGAATTCCTGCACGGTGCCAAGCCCGTGACACGTGGGGCACGCCCCCTGCGGCGAGTTAAAGCTGAACACGCGCGGTTCAAGCTCCGGCAGGCTGGCCTGCGGGTGATCGGTGCAGGCGAATTTCTCGCTGTAAACCTGATCGATCCATTTCCCGCCGTTGTCGATTGCGATGATCACCAGGCCTTGCGAAAGCTTGAGCGCCGTCTCGATCGAATCGGCGCATCGGCTGCGGATTTCAGGCTTGAGCACGATGCGGTCGACGACGGCTTCAATATCGTGTTTAAAGGTTTTTGCGAGATCTGGGCCGAGCCGCGACGGCGCTGCGCTCTGTCCCGGCGTGGAGGCGTTTAACTCGATGATTTCGCCGTCGACACGGGCGCGCACGAAGCCCTGCTTGTGGATCGCGCCGAAGATTTCTTTGTGCTCTCCCTTCTGCTGCCGGACCAGCGGCGAAAGAATCATCACCTTCGTGCCGGCGGAGTTTTTCATCACGGCATCGACGATTTGCGAGGCGCTTTGAGATGAAATCGGTTTACCGCACACCCAGCAGTGGGGCGTGCCGGCGCGGGCGAACAGCACGCGCAGGTAATCATAAATTTCGGTGGTCGTGGCAACGATCGACCGCGGGTTGGAAGACGCCGACCGCTGCTCGATCGCTATCGTCGGCGGGAGGCCTTCAATTTCATCAATGTCGGGCTTCTGGAGCATGTCCAGAAACTGCCGCGCGTACGCCGACAGCGATTCCATGTATTTCCGCTGCCCCTCGGCGTACACCGTATCGAACGCCAGCGTGCTTTTCCCGCTCCCAGACAGGCCCGTGACCACCACGAGCTTATCGCGCGGAATCTCGACATCGATATTTTTTAAGTTGTGCTCGCGGGCGCCTTTGATGCGAATGTATTTTTGGGTGCTGCTCATGTCGAGTCGTTCATCGTATGAGCGTCGCGCGGCAGAGGCAAAGTGTGAGTTTTGCAAAGGTTTAATCGATGCGAGGTCGGGCGGGAGTCGATGGTATGAACACGAACAAGCGTTCATCGTGCACGTCTATCGTCAGGGCCGTTACAAATCCCGTGGGGGTTTCGATCTTCCGGGCGATTGGCTCGAAATCAATTAAGTTTGTGCCCGCCGGCGGAAGTTGATCGGGTGTTGCGGGGTCCTCATCGAAGCTGGGCATCACCTGCTTCAAATAAAAAGTAAGGCACAGTGAATCATTTTCACCCCACCATGCGATAGGGCCTGCGGCGGTTTTTGAGCGAATGAGAATTGCGAGGTCGCGGTGGTTCAGCCCGTTCGACTGAGCTGGCCATAGATACGAAAAGCCCGCGACAAAAAGAATCGGCGCAGCTACGCCGAGCGATGCCAGCGCCACTACCAATCCGCGCCGGGCCGCGATCACGGCGGTGATCGTCATCGTCAATAGAAGCATGATCGCAACCAAATAGCCAAGCCACGGCACACGCATTCCGTCCGTGGTTGCAACCACCAGCAGCGCCATTCCTGCCGCTGCACCGGCGACGAGGGTGGCGGCCATGACGCGCATCAGGAGTTTCCGGGCCGCCGCCGACTCGCGCATCAACCGTTCGATCTCCACCGCCGTCAGCACCATCAGAATTGGCATGAACGACATGAGATAGTGCGGCTGCTTTTGCCCCGCGACCAGCAGCGGCAGCAGCACGCTCCAGCCGGCGACGCTCAGTTCGCGCGAAACCCCGTCGCGGCGAAAGGCTGCAGCGGCGCGCACGAGGGCGATGACGACAAACCCTGTCCACGGAAGCGCGCTCATGCCGATCCAGAGAAAATATTGAAAGAACCAGCCCTCATGCCCGCCGCCGGAAACTAAGATTGATGTTTCGTGGGCCATCACGCGACGTGACTCGGGATCGAGCCAGATATAGGCGAACCACGGCAGGGCGATGACCGCGAAGGTCAGCAATGCGCCGCTGCGAAGAAACACGCTCAGCGGGCGCGCGGTGCGGCGCGCGATGCACAAGCTGATAAGAAAGATGAGCGGGAAAAGCGCCGGCGCGCCCTTGGCCATCACCGCTAAGCCGCAAGCGGCGGCGGCGAGGTGGAAATAGGTTGTGGCACTGAAGCGGCTTTGGATCGGTGTTGATGGGTCGTCGTGGCGCGTTGCCTGCCAGATTGCAAAAAACGCCAGCGTCACCCACGGCATGGCGATGGCGTCGGTCTCGGCGAGCCGAGTCATGCGAAAAAACAGGTACGACCCGAGCAGCCCCGCCGCCGCCATCACACCGGCGCGGTCGCCGGCGACGGATCGGGCCCAACAGAAAACGATCGCCAGCGTCAGCCACCCGCAAAGCACCGCCGGCAGCCGGCCGGCGAACTCGGTCACGCCAATGACTTTAAACGCCGCCGCCGAAAGCCAAGGCGCCAGCGGCGGTTTTTGAAACCGCGGCTGGCCGTTCAATGTCGGCAACAGCCATTGTTGCACGGGTTTGTCGGTCATCTCTCGCGCGGTAACCAACACGCGGGCTTCCTGCGTGCGATCGACCGGTTGCCCGCTCAAACCCACCAGCATGATTGCCAATGACAACAGCCAAAGCAGCAGGAATATGAGAGGCTTCGATCCGACCATTCACCCTTCATCGACTATGAGCAAAAATCCAAACGAATTCGTGGAGCGAGACTTGGCGGAGGGTCGAGCGCGAAGTGCGCCCTCCGCCGCCGACCTCCCCCCAACCCCTTCCCTGAGTACATGGAGGGGGAGACACAAACTCTTCTATCTTATCTGCGTTCATCCGCGGCTCACCCGCCGCGTTTTACTGTTTCGCTCACCGTGGCGCTGCCGCCGATGCCGCGCAGGCTCATTTGCAGCGATTCGGGGCTGCTGGCGTTGTGCATGGCCTCGGCGTAGGTGATCAGTTCCTTCTTAAACATGCCCAGCAGATCCTGGTCAAACGTCTGCTGGCCGTTGCCGGCGGTTTTGAGGTAGTCGCCGAGTTCCATGGCGCGGCCTTCGAGGATGTATTTCGTCGGCACCGGCCCGCCGCGGAGGATTTCGACCGCGGGGCGGCGCTGGCCGTCTCGGCAGATGAGCAGTCGCTGCGAAATAATCGCTTCGAGGTTCGTCGCCAATTGCGTGAGCAGCAATTTGTGCTCCGCGGGGGGAAACATGGCGATGATGCGCTCAACCGTTTGCGGCGCGCTGGCGCTGTGAACCGTTGAGAGCACCTGATGCCCCGTGTCGGCGGCGCGGAGGGCGATTTTCAGCGTGTCCACGTCGCGCAGTTCGCCGACCAGAATCACATCCGGGTCTTGCCGAAGCGATTGTCGTAACGCCTGCTCAAAGTTCGGCGTGTCGCTGCCGACTTCCAGTTGCGAAATCAGCGCCTGCTTGGGCACGTGCAGGTATTCCACCGGGTCTTCGATACAGATAATTTTAGCCGGGAAAGAAGTGTTGATGAGATCGATCATCGCCGCCAGCGTGGTCGATTTGCCGCTGCCGGTTGTGCCGGTCACCAGCGTAAGCCCGCGACGGGCGAGGGCGATGTCGGCGACGGTCTGTGGCAAATTCAGCGCCTGAATCGAAGGGATTTTCCCCTTCACCACGCGCATCGCAATCCCCGCCGACCCGAGCTGCTGGTACGCCGAGCAGCGCAGTCGCGCGCCCGAGTCGGTGGAGTAGGAAAAATCCATCCCATTGATGATCCGCTGATCTAAATCCGCCTGCATGCGCGGCGGGGCGAGGCTGGCGATGAAGTTCCGCACCGCATCATCGTTGGGCGCCGGCAGAGTGACGGCGCGCATCACCCCGCCAATCCGCACCCGCGGGGGAAGGCCCGCCTGAACGTGAATATCGGAGGCGTTGTTGTCCACGCCGAATTTGAGCAGGCCGTTTAAATCCATAGGCTTCCTGAAGTGTTGAATCGCCCGCATTGTACCGAATCGAGGGTGTTCCAGCGATTTATCGGCGTTGCCACCGTGTTCTCGGACCTCCGCAACCGTATCGGACGCGCATTTTTACCGTTGATACAACCCTTTTTATTTGAAACGCTTATCCGGTTCGGTTAGATTTCCGCCCCGCGTGGTAACCGGCGTCGAACGGGTTGCCGCGGCGGGTTTTTAAGCGGTGTGAACTTTCGAAAAACCCGCATGGAACAGGGAACGCCACGAGAATGCCCCTGTGGTTCGGTAGTGGTTTTGTGAAAATGTGCGCCGTTTGCCCTATAACCGGTTCGGCGAAAACCGGGGTCTGATTGTGGAAGGCGGGCCAACGGCGCTGGAATGTTCGACTGATTGTTCGACTG
>CAZXLA010000133.1:0-2925 GCA_964641895.1 uncultured Tepidisphaeraceae bacterium | reverse complement strand
TGTTCGACTGATTGTTCGACTGCCGCCGGGTCAGGTGCTGCTGCCGCCTGCTCGCTCTTAAGAGTGTCACCAAGGACTTGCATCGAGTTGAGATTCCCGCGCATGCCTCGATCGTCCGAGCATCGTTGTCCTGTTCGGCCCTGCCCACCGTTGCGGTGGACAGAGTTGGTCGGCTGGCTGTAACGCGTGGGAAGTTCAGTCGGCGGAACGGGTTACGTGGACGCACCAACCTGCCCATCGGCTACAAGCTGCTCAGGAGGAAGATCGTGTTCTTCAGCGATCTCGACCCATCGTCGGTTACAACTTCCATCAGGTTTAACCGCACCCCGAGGTGCAGGCTGGCCCGGATTGCGTGCGCGGCGGCGATCGCGCTGCCGGTGATTGCGCTCACGCCCGCCAGCGCGCGGGAGGAGCCGACATCGCTTACGCCGGTAGATTCCGGCGTCCGAACGGTGGACGACCAGCCCATTGCCATCAACCTTTCCTTACAGTCGACGCCGCTCAGCGCACAGGAATTGCTGAAAAAGGGTGTTGATGAGCTAAATAACAAGCAATACGAAGAGGCGTTGGCAACCCTTCAGCAGGTCACGCCGCAAGACGGCTGGGATTCTGCAACCCGCCAGACGTTCGCCGACATGCTCGCCAAAGCCGAAAGCGGCGCGAGTGAGCGGCGCGGTGCCCGCGCCGCGTTCGAAAAGGGTGAGGCGGCGCTGGCGGCGGGGAATTCGGTCGAGGCGATCGAACAATATCGTGTCGCCGCCGAAAACCGGTTTGCCGATGAAGGCACCCGGGCAAAATCGCGCGAGCAGATCGCGGTCGCCGAGAACATCGCCCGCAAGGCCAGCACCGACCTCAAGAGCGTTTATGCGTCGGCCAAGGCCGACTACAAAGCCGGCCGATATGCCGATGCCAAGCCGAAGCTGGAGCAGTTGAAGGCGGCCAATTATCGCGCCGGCTTGTTTGAAAAGAGCGTCGGCGATTACCTGAGGGAGACAAACGAACGCCTCGCCGCCGGGTTTACCGGTACGGCGGTTGCGGTGAAGGAAGTCCAAGCCCGCCCGATCGAGCCTACGCCCGAAGCCGCCGCAAAGGCCGCGCAGCCGTTCGAAGAGCAAGCCGCCAAAGCCGCCGTGGGGGATGTAAAGAAGCAATCGCGCGACGCATACCAGATGGGTCGCGAGCAATACCGGCGGGGCGACTGGGCTGCCGCGCGGGAAAACCTCATTTTGGCTAGAAATCTCGGCTACAAGCCGGGCCTCTTTGAAGATTCCGCCGACAAGCTATTGGCCCGCATGGATGCCAAAGAGCAGGCCGACGTGGCCCGCGCCATGGCCGAAGCCCAGGCCCGCTCCGAGCGTGAAGCGACCGAAGCGGCCGCCCGGGAGGCCGAAGCCGCCTCATTGGCCGCGAAGGAAGCAGAGGCCGCCGCCATCATGGCGAAAGCCGCCGAGCAGCCGATGCCCCCCACAGAAACGCCTGGAACTGGCGTCGTCCAAGTGCCAACTGCCACTCCCCCGGTCGAAATGCCTGCGGTGGTCGTTCCGCTCAAAACCCCCGCCGACTTTGCACCCGCCGTCGTGCAGATCGATCCGGGCATTCCCACCGTTCAGCAAGACCTGCAGCGCACTGCCGAGCTGACCAGAGCCGAAACTGAGAAGCGCGCGTTTGATGCGCGGGAATTGGTCAGGCAGGCCGATGAAGCCGCCGCCGCCAGCAAGCTTGATGAAGCGTTGACGCTTTACACCCAAGCCGGCAACCTCGACGCGGCAAACGCCGAAGCCGCCGCCGGTCGCAATCGTATGTTGCAGCTCACCAACCGTGAGCCCGCGGCGCGCGATTTGCTCTCGGACTTAGATAAGCAGATTCGCGCCCGCCGTGAAGCGATTAGCTATTCGTTCGATAATTCAATTTCGAACGCCAACCGCAACATCGCCGCCAACAGCTATAAAGACGCCGAAGCGGCGCTTTCGCAGGCGCGAATCGCGCGGGCGACCGATCCAACCATTTTCCAGAACGAAGAAATCAACCGGTTTGATGCCGTGATTGCCGAAACGCAGAACCGGCTGGAGCAAAGCCGCCTCGCGTTCGAGTCCGATGCCGCCCAGGCCGCATCGGCCGAAGCGGTGGCACTGCAGAAGGCAAAAGAAGCCGCCGAGCGAGAGCAGCGCATCGCCACGATCAAAACGCTCCGCCGCACCGCGATGGAGCAAACGCGGCAGCGTGAGTGGAAACAGGCCCTGAACGCGGTCGACCAGATTCTGGTGCTCGATAAGAACGACGATTACGCCAACGGGATGCGTCCGTTCCTGCTCGATCAGGCCCAGTTCGCCAAGCAGCGGAAGCATCGCGAACTGTTTGATCGTCAGATGACCGAAGTGCTGATTGAAAACGAAGAGCGGCGCATTCCTTACAACGACATCCTTCGCTACCCGGAAAACTGGCCGGAGCTTGCAGAACTGCGCGACCGCACGGTGGAAGCCGAACGCGGCGCCAGCCAGGAAGATCAGCTCGTCAGCGGCGCGCTGGAGCGCAAGCTGCCGGAAATCAACTTCAGCAACGTGGCGTTCAGCGATGTGGTCGACTTTTTGCGTGACGTGAGCCAGACCAACATCTTCGTCAACTGGCGCGCCCTGGAAGCGGCCGGCATCGCTAAAGATGCTCAGGTTTCGGCGCGCCTGCGCGACGTGAAGTTCAGCAAAGTGCTCAGCACCGTGTTGAACGAAGTGGGCGGCGGCACGGTGAAGCTGGCTTACACGATTGACGAAGGCGTCATCACCATCAGCACCGAAGAAGACCTGTCGGCCAACGTGGTCACCCGCGTGTACGACATTCGCGATCTGATCATCAACATCCCCGACTTTGACAACGCCCCCGATTTTAACCTGCAGCAACAGCAATCCGGCGGCCGCGGCGGTGGCGGCGGCG
>CAZXLA010000132.1:9108-10724 GCA_964641895.1 uncultured Tepidisphaeraceae bacterium | reverse complement strand
TGGTTATTGTGCCACCCTTCGCCCAGCGCCAGCACACCAACGATGCCGTTGTTCTTGCTGTGATCGTGCGTGCGGAACGGCTGTGTGCCCCACACGTGGCAGATCGAGTTTACGCTCCAGGTAATGTGATGGACGACGCCAATGCGGATGATCCCACCCCAGATCAGCCCCAGCAGCACGCCGGCCCAGCTCATGGTCAACAGTCCCCCGACGACCGCAGGAATCGCCAGGCCTAACCCGACCCAGACGGGGAACAGGCGGCTGATCCACACCAGCGATCGGTCATTCGCCAGATCAACCACATAGCGGTGCAGATTCGGCGCATCAGGCTTGAACATCCAGCCCGCGTGGGCGTGCCACAGGCCTTTCATCAGCGCCCAAACCCCGCCGCCGTGCAGGTGGGGAGAGTGGGGGTCGTCGTGCTTATCAGAGTGTTGATGGTGCTGTCGATGCTGTGCCACCCAGCGAAGCAGCGGCCCCTCGGCCGCCATCGAACCGAGAATCGCCAACCCATTTTTCACCCAGCCCGGCGCTTCGAATGATTTGTGGGTGAAGTAGCGGTGGTATCCAACCGTAATGCCATAGCCTGTAAAGAGATACATTAACGTCATCAGAATCAGGTGGGTCAGCGTGAAGCCGGAGCCCCAGAGCAGGAGCATGCCGATCACTAAACAGACCGGCGGCAGAAAAACCGCGATGAGGTTGGCGATTTGCATCGAAAACGGCAGTTTTTCGAAGTGCTCGTCATGCTGATGAACGACGCCGTCCTCATCGGGAAGCGGCATTTGTGCAAATGGAGGCAAAGAATTTCCTAACTGCTCGTCTTGTGCGGGCGATGAAGTCTAATCCTGTCGGCAAATCAGCCGTGCATTCGTGTGCGAGCGCCAACGGCTTTTGTGAATGATAGGCCAATCAAGCCGCGTTGCACAACCGGGAGGCGGGCAAATCCGGCCAGCTTCACGTTCCAAAGATGCGATCGCCCGCGTCACCCAGGCCGGGAAGAATGTAACCTTTCTCATTCAACTGCCGATCAATGGCGGCGGTGTAGATGGGCACTTCGGGGTGATCTTTGTGCAACGCGGCGATGCCTTCGGGGGCGGCGACCAGGCAGAGGAATTTCAGGCTCTTCACGCCGGCGTTTTTGAGAAACGTAATTGCCGCGGCGCCGCTGCCGCCGGTGGCGAGCATGGGGTCGATCAAGAGCACCTCGGTGTCGGCGATATCCGGCGGCAACTTCTGGTAATAGGCGATGGGTTCGAGCGTTTCTTCGTTGCGGCGAACGCCCAAGTGGCCCATGCGGGCGTCGGGCAGAATGCGCATCACGCCGTCGGCCATCCCCAGGCCGGCCCGAAGAATGGGGACGAGCGTCACTTGGCGAGCGAGCGCCTTGCCGATCATCGGCTCGAGCGGCGTGCGGATGGGCCGCGGGCTGGTGGGCCAATCGCGGGTGACTTCGTAGGTCATCAACATCGCAATTTCATCAAGCAATTCACGAAACTGCCGATGGTCGGCGGAGTAGTCGCGCAGCTCGGTGAGCTTGGTCTGCACGACGGGATGATCGATGAGAATGACGTTGGTCATTGCGGTCGTTTGGCGGCGGTTTCGGCGGCCCAGTT
>CAZXLA010000132.1:0-9008 GCA_964641895.1 uncultured Tepidisphaeraceae bacterium | reverse complement strand
ATGAGAATGACGTTGGTCATTGCGGTCGTTTGGCGGCGGTTTCGGCGGCCCAGTTTGCGACGGTCGGCTCCAGATTTGTGGGAACTGCTGCGTATTCAAGGCGTCGAGGATATCCGCCCCTGGTGAACGCTAGATCAAAGACATCTTGCAGTTCAATTTGTACATCAGGATCGGTTGATGCCAGTGGAATTGGGATCATTGGACAGCGCTGCTGCAACGGCCAGGAAAATACTTCTGTTTGAGGACGTTGGGCTGCTCGAGTCACATAAGCGTAATATTCGCCGGCGGGCAACGGTTGTTTGAAGCGCAACCGACGACCCGCTACGAGCAAATCAATGTCAACGAGATTCGCGCCCCCGACCAATACGTTTTCTCGTTTCACTCGAAATTCTTCCCATCCTGGGAATTGCTTGTTTGAAGGTGAAAGCACCTCGATGGAAGTAATCAGGTCGTCGTTCACACGTCGTCGAATTTCAATCCACACCTCGCGGCGTTCTTCCACAACGACAGGCGCAGGCTCGAGTAGCACTGCGCCGCTTGATGGGACGAACGTGCGCGTCCTATCGGGTGGATCGATGGCGGGCCGACGCGTGCGTAGTATGGCAACATCGGGAATATTCAGCTTATGCTTTGATTCCGGGTCGATGACCAGCGTATGTTCGTCAATC
This sequence comes from uncultured Tepidisphaeraceae bacterium, assembly GCA_964641895.1. Lineage (GTDB taxonomy): Bacteria > Planctomycetota > Phycisphaerae > Tepidisphaerales > Tepidisphaeraceae > UBA2421. The sequence continues at coordinate 8,340 of CAZXLA010000132.1, read as the reverse complement.
GTTGCGTCATAGCCGTCGGGGAGTTTGGTCAGAACGGCTTCACGCAGATAATTAATAAAGGTTCGATGGAAATCCTGCCAATACCCCTCTGCCTCGATGTATGGATTGACTCCAGGAAAAGGATTCATCGCCATTGACCTCAATAGGAAAGTATAGCAAACCGCTGGGCTGCCGGTGAGACTATTTCAGCATTCCCACTTCCCTAGCGTACTCAAAAAGCCCTCCGGCCTCGATAATCGGCATCACATCGCCCAGCGGGTTGAGCGCGAACGATTTTGACTTGGTTTTATTCGTGACCGTGCCCGCTTTGATGTCGATCAGAAGCTCATCGCCGGTTTCGATCTGGTTGACCAGCCGCTCGGTCGATTCCAGCGGAAGCACGTACGCGCCGTTGATGCTGTTGCGGTAGAATATGCGCGCGTAAAACTCGGCGATGACGGCCACCACGCCCGCCTCGGCCAGTGCCAGCGGGGCGTGTTCGCGCGAGCTGCCGCACCCGAAGTTCTTGCCGCCGACGATGATGCTGTAATCGCTGCGAAACTCGTTGTCGCGCACGAAGCGCACGTTACCGTGCGGCAGGCCCGCTTGCGCCTCCGGGATGCCGGAATTGGCGTACATGCCGAAGTATTTGCGCTCCTTCGGGTCGGCGGGGTTGTACGACAGGTATTGCGCGGGAATGATCTGGTCGGTGTCGATATTATCGCCCAGGACATACGCTTTGCCGGTGATGATCTGCTGCATAACAACTTTCTGTTGGGTATCCTTCGAAAACATAGGGCCAGCGATATCGAAATGGAAGCATCGTCCTGACCAACCGAGTAGTCGAGTCCGGTGAAATGGGCTACGCGCCGGCGGGTCGAAGCGGTACGCTTTGGGGCATGATGAGTTATCGCCCATGCCTCGCGGCCGTACTGATTGTCGCGTCGGTCGTTGTTGCACCCTTTGCCGCACGCGCCCAAGCCACAAAGCCCACGGCCAACCTCAACATGGCGCAGCTTAGCAAACTGGCCGAAAAGGGCGATGCCGCAGCGCAGTGCGAGATTGGCCGGCGGCATCTGTTTGGCCGTGGCATGAAGCAAAGCGATCGTGAGGCCGCCACTTGGTTCGGCAAATCGGCGGCGGGCGGGTCGGGCGATGCGCTGTTCGAACTGTTTCTCATGGCCCGAGACGGCGTCGCGATGGCGAAGGATCAAGAAAAGGCCGAGAAGCTGCTGACTCAGGCGATCGAAAAGAATTCGGTTCGAGCCAAGATTGAGTCAGCGGAGCGCGCCACCGTGAAGAAGGGCGATACGACCGCCGTCGATGCTGCCGTCGCTGAATTGACCCAACTCGCCCGCGCCGGCGAACCCGCGGCGCAACTGGCACTCGGTCGCGCGTTGGCGCGCGGAACGGGCAAGGCAGAAGGCGGCGACGTGCTGCAGTGGCTCCTCAAAGCCAGCAACGCCGAAGACGACCGCATTGCTCTTGCCGCGGCCCGCGTGTTCAAGGACGGCGAGGGATCGCTTCGGGCCGATCCCGACCGTGCGGCAACGCTGTTGAGAAAGCTCGTAGAGAAGGAAGTTCGCCCCGCCCATGCCGACCTGGCCAAACTGGCGCCCCAAAGTTATCAGGGCGTGTGCAAAGAGCAGTCGCTCGACCGCGTGTCGCGCGACGATCGCATGATAGGTGCCGCCGTGCGCATTGACGGCCGGCTTTCGTCTGAGGAAAAGGGCAATTGGGTGATCGCCAACGATCGCAAAGTGTCGTCGCGCGTCATCCTCACCACCGCCATCCCGCCGCAAGCCACCGCCGGCCGGTATGTGCGCGCCTGGGGCATGCTGGATGAACCGGGCCTGGTTCGCGCGCTGTTGGTGGAAGTGCCTGAGCCGAAATATCAGTTGAAGTTCGAGATGACTGAACCGCGGATCATGAAAGGGAGCGAGAAGGAGAAATATGTCGTCAACGGCGAAGTGCGCAACACCGGCCGGCAGGACATTCACTCCATCAAGCTGACGGTGCGCGTGTTTCAGCCGGAGTCGGGCAAGGAGGACGATCAGGTGTTAACCCTCACCGACCTCCCCATCGGCGAACGCCGACCGTTTACGGCGGCGTTTAAGACCGAAAATGTGAAGGCCGCCGATAACGCAACTGCGGTTGTGCAGGCCGAAGTGAAATCGGGGGACTTGGAGTGGTAGGGGCTTTCGGGGGTGCGCGCGTTGGTGATTGCGAGGGCGTTTTTCCGCGAAACCGCAAGCGGCGTTGAGCACCCATGGGGCATCGACACCCCATTTGCGGTCTCGCGGAACCTTCGGCAACAATTGCGCACTGTCGGCATCTCCAACGCAAACTCATTCCAGACAATCCATTACGCCATTTTTGAACCCCATCTTGCATCCGCTCCCGTCTTGAAATCGAATCACCACCTGTGAACACAGGTTATTGGGCGTCATTAGAGAATTGGCGTAAGCCGGGAACAATCGCAACGGCGGTTTGCCTCAGCCTCGCTTTCTCAAGTTGACGATGCTGACTTCCGATGTTCAAATGGGGAGTTTGGATAACCGTGGGTATTCATCCCGGCTGAAACCTTTTAGCCGGTTTTAACTCGGACGTCTTTTCAGCCTTATCGGAACGGTCGTCCACCGACGTGAGAGGGAGTGCTTTATGAAGTCAGTATTCACCACCGGCGAAGCGGCCGAAATCTGCAAGGTCTCGCAGCAGACCATCATCCGCTGTTTCGATAGCGGGAGGCTCAAGGGCTTTCGAGTGCCCGGAAGCCGTTTCCGGCGGATTCCGCGCGATGCGCTGATGCATTTCATGAAGGAAAACGGCATCCCACCCGATTCCCTGGAATCTGGCAAATCCAAGATACTTGTCGTGGATGACGACCCGGAAATCGTCGAGCTGTTCGTCGATGTCCTCGAACGCGACGGCCGATTCGAAGTTAAAACCGCCAACACAGGCTACGACGCCGGCATTATCACCAGCGAATTCGAGCCGGATCTGATCATCCTCGACTACATGCTGCCGGACATCAACGGCAATGTGGTGTGCAAGACCATCCGCAGCAAGCCGGAGATGGAACACACGAAAATCATCATCGTCTCGGGCGTGGTGAATCAGGACGAAATCAACGAACTGCTGCGCAGCGGCGCGGATGAATTTGTGAAAAAGCCGTTTAACATCGAAAAGCTTATTGAACGCGTCGGGCAGTTGTTGCAGGTCTAGCGATCGGATTGAAACGCCAAGGGCACGAAGTCCACGAGAGAAAATCAAGAATTTCTTCGTGCCCTTCGTGCCCTTCTTGGTTTAACTAAGCCTCAGAAAACCAGAGTGCCGAAAGAAAATTAAGGTGTCCGACCTTCGCGAAAAAAGAGTCGAACTGATCCTGCAGCAGTTGGATGAACTTCCCACACTGCCCGCGGTTGCGGTTCGCGTGCTCCAGATTACCCGCGACGACAATTCCTCCGCCGGCGACGTGATTCGGCTGATTGAATCCGATCCTTCCCTCACCACCCGCATTCTAAAACTTGTGCATCGCTCCGATCTAGGCGTCCGCGGCGACGTGAGCAGTGTCGACCGGGCGGTGAAGCTGCTGGGTTTCGACGCCGTTCGGTCGGCGGTCCTGGCCGTGAGCGTTTTCGATACATTTCGCACCAGCACCGCGGGGGGCGCGAGCAAATTCAGCCGGGAAGATTTCTGGAAACACTGCGTCGCCGTCGCCTGCTGCGCCGAACTGCTGGCGATCGAACTGAAGAAAGTCTACGGCAAAGAGGCCGGCGTCGATCCATCCGACGCCTTCGTGTGTGGGCTGTTGCACGATCTGGGCAAAGTGGCGCTCGATGCGGCGCTTCCCAAAAGCTTTTCGCGCGTCGTCGAAGCCGCCGATTTGCTGCGCGGCAACATTGCCGATGTCGAGCGGCAGGTGATCGGCATCGATCACATGGTCGTCGGCAAGCGATTGGCCGAGCGATGGAGTCTGCCGGCGAGCATCCGAGAATGCATCTGGCTGCACGGGCACATGCCCTCGGCGTTGCCGGGAACGGTTCAACATCCGCGGCTGGTCAACCTCGTGACGTTGGCCGACGCCATTGTGCGTGAACAACATTTGGGCTGGAGCGGCAACTATGCCTTTGCCGCCGGGCGGCAGAGTTTGGTCGAGGCGATCGGCCTGACCGCCGAGCAGGCAGCGGGTGCCATTGCCGAACTCGTGAAGCACATCGAACCGCGCGCCGCGGCGCTGGGGCTGGGGCAATCGAGTGTAAACGAGCTTTACGTTTCGGCGCTTTCGCAGGCGAATGCCGAACTGGGTCGCGTGAGCCAGCAACTTACGGTGAAGAACCGCAAGTTGGCAGTTCGCGCGGCGTTCTTCGATGCACTCAGTCGTTTTCAGGCCGAGCTGCGCCCCGACGCGCCGCCGCAGGTCATTCTTCAGGCGATCGGCCAAACCGCCGTGAGCGTGCTGCACGCCGGCGCGGTGGCGGTGTTCTCGCTGGCGCCCGGTCGCGATTATGCCGAAGTTTCCCTGATTGATGGGAACGGGGAACTGTTTGAGAACACGATTGTGGAAGTGACGGATTCGCGCGGGGAAGGATCCGGGCGCACAATCGAACACACATACGGACATCCATCCGGGGCTGACGCACCCGGCTTGAGAGCACCCGGCTTGGGCGCGATGTCGAACCTCAACGCTTCCGATGGTCCGGTTCAACCGGTCACTCAGGAACTCGAGTGGTTCATGGATGCCGTATCCCCCAAACTCGGGGGCGATCATAAATATTGGCTTGCGTTGCATGCAGACGGGCGATGCATCGGTGGAATTGTGTGGGGCGCCGCCATTGGCGAAGGGCAGCGGCTCAGCCCGCAACTGAACGAACTTGCGGCGTTGTCTTCCGGCTGGTCGCTGGCGCTGCGCACGACGCAAATTCGCGAAGAGGCCCGCACCCTTTCCGAGCAACTGGCCGAAGCCAACCGCCGGCTGCAATCGGCGCAGGCCGAAGTGCTGCGCAGCAAGACGGTCATCATGGTCGCCGAAATGGCCGCCGGCGCAGCGCATGAAATGAACAATCCGCTCATGGTCATCAGCGGTAGATCGAAAATGCTCGAGCAGGAATTATCGGACCCGAAACAGAAGGCCACGGCGCAGAAGATTTTTGACAACAGCCAGCGTCTCAGCGCCATCATCACCGAGTTAATGGATTTTGCGAAGCCCGACGATGCGCGGCGCGTAACGGTGCCAGTAATTGCGCTGCTAACGAGGGCATTAGAGGCCGCCAAGCACACCGAAATTCGCGCCGATACTTTGGTTGTGCATACGCCGGGGCAAACGCCGCCGGTGCAGGTCGATCTCGATCAGGCGACGGCGGCGCTGGCGGAAGTCATCGTCAACGCCGTCCAATCGCTGCCCGAGGCCGGCGGGAGAGTGGAAATTGGTTCGGCGTTCGACCCGTTCAGCATGAAAGTGGTGCTGACGATCGCCGACAACGGCTGTGGAATGGACGAGCAAACGCTCAAACGCGCGTTCGATCCGTTCTTCAGCCAGAAAAAGGCCGGCCGCCGGCGAGGCATGGGGCTGGCCAAGGCGCTTCGGTGGATCGAATCCAACGGCGGATCGATTCGACTGGAGAGCCGGCCGAACGTGGGCACGCGGGCCATTGTGCTGCTGCCGGCGTCGCAGGCCGAGTCGTCAGCGTTTGAAAATCAGGGAAGCGACGACATTGCCGCGTCGGCCTGAATTTGCTGCAGTTGTAGTCGGATCTGAACCGGAGCTGGGAGAGGAAAACTTATGGTGCCCGCGACGTTGTCTCCAACTCAATCCACATCGCAATCGCTGCCGCGGCTCCTGGTCGTGGACGATGAACCCGACGTGCTCGAACTGTTTCGCGACGCCATCAGCGCGAAATTCAACTGCAAACTCCTTACCGCCCCCACCATTGCGGCGGCGAAGCGGCTCATTGATGTCGAGCAGTTCGACGTCATGCTGACCGACCTGCACCTGCCCGACGGCGACGGCATGTCGCTCGTGCCCATCCTTAAAAATCGCCAGCCGTCGGCGCGAACGGTCGTCATTACCGGCCGGCCGACCGTCGATGCGGCCGTGAGCGCGCTGCGCGCCGGCGCGATCGATTTTCTGCCCAAGCCGTTTTCGATCGATCAGATCGTCGACCGCATCGGCCGGGCCATCCGCGGCCAGACGCTCATCGCCCGTAACGATAAACGCATCGATCGATTGAAGGACGCCGTGCGCCGCTTGAACCAGTCGCGCAAGGTTGTCACCAAGAAAGTCGACCTGCTCTGCAACGATCTCATCAGCGCATACGGCGATGTCAGCAAGCAGGTGGAAGAACTCCGCAACCAGGAAAGCTTTCGCCGGCTGCTCGAATCAAGCAAAGACCTTGAGCAGATGCTGTGTCACGCGATGGATTGGGTTCTGCGCCAGGCCGGCTATTGCAATTTGGCAGTATGGCTCGCCGCCGACGATGCCGATTTTCAGCTCGGCGCCTACATGAAATACACCATCCCCGGCGATCCGGCGCTCACCGACGCGCTCAAGCAAAACCTGGTGCCGATGACGGCGCGCGAGGGTATGGTTCACCTCGAAGGCCACGCCGTCAAAAAACAACTCACCGCCGGCGAGCAAAAGTTTCTGCAGGGCCAGACGGTGCTCAGCCAGAACTGCACTTACTTGGGCGAAAGCCTTGCGGTGCTGACGCTGTTCCGCGACGAAAAATGCCCGTTTACCGACGGCGATATGGCAATGATCAAAGCCATCGCGCCCGTGTTCGCCACCGCGCTGGCCGGTATGGTTCGCAAGACCGAGGGCGAAGGCCCCGACGAATACGGCGAAGCCGGCGGCACCGCGTTCGATGAAGGCGACCCGGAAAAAAAACAGCGCGAAAAAAAGAAAAAAGAACAACACGACGCCGATTGGTGGAAACGCGGCGAGGCCCCGCCATTTTAAGCCGGCGACCGAAGGTAGTTCGGTGGCGCGAGCTATGGTCGCTTTACATCAAGAGTCGGCGTTGCGGCGAGCGACGCCATGTCTTCGAAGTATCTTCGGTGCGTCCGCCGCAGGTCGGCTTCGCTGGCGGCCTCAAGCACGACCACTTCTCGGTCGATCTGATCGCGTTTGAGATCGAGTTCGAGCTGAAGCCGCGTCTCATCCGCCGCTTGGCTCTGATCGTGATTAAAAGTGCGCATCGAGACGATCTCGCCGCGGCGTCTGTCGTAGTCGATTAGAAAAATCATCTAGTCCGCCTTTTTCACTTCATCGATCATCTTGATCAATATAGCATCAAGCTTCCGCCGTGTCTGATCCACTTGGTCTTTGACTTCCTGGACTACTGGGTCGATGCGGACCATCATGCCAGGTGCAGACGCTATCTGTCCTCGACTCATATCGCGCAGCTGCTCTTCTAACGATTCTATCGCGCCAACCAGATCAGAAATATCGAATAACTGACGCCGGAGCGTTTCTTCGCCGCCGCCATATTTGAACGCCGGATCACGCACGTCGGCCAGTTTTTCTGAAAATTCAGCCCATCGGTGTTGCAATGCGGTCCTGACTTGGATTTCGACATTTCGCTCACAAGTCGTCACGATAATATGCACGGCCCGATACCCATGGCTGGGCTTCTTACGCCGATCAATGACCACTGCTGTGTCGAAATGCGAATGGAGCTTCGAAACGACCAACTCCTGTTCAGAAAAATCGGAGACCACTACTCGGCAACCTGCGATATCCTGCATCTGACTCAAACGAATGCTTTCACGCCCCAGTTTTTCAACGATCGAAGGCGTTGATTTCGACGGCCGTCCCGTCGGCTGAAGCAAAAGCGTCTCCCGGATGGCTAAAACGACCGCGTTGTACGCATCCGCAAATGATCGTCTGTACCCGTCCAGCAAGCGCAGATCAGCGTCCTCAAACTGCGCCTTCTTCAGTCTTGCACCAAGGCGGTCAATTTGCGTCTTCGTCATCGTGGTTTCCAATGAAAACAATCGATTGGCAGATGATCCGGCCAAAATCGAGAATTGCAATCCACCTGCCGCCTCGGGCCTTCTACTCACTTTTCTGATTTCTACAGTTGCCGAAGCGGAATTATGGACGATACTATCCGCGTACGGTTTCTGCAGTGTTCGAGCTTGAGAGTACATATTTGGTCTGACCTATGAGACAACCCCGGGGCCGGCTGCCCGGTTCTGATCATGCCTGCTTCGACAGGAAGTGATGAACGGGAAAGACGGGCGCAAGCCTGATCAGCCTCAACGCCCCAAATCTTAACGAAGATGGGTTCGATCAAACCGCTCTCACACGACACAGGTGGAATCCGTATTTTTTTTGCGCGCCACTCCCTTGCCCGGTAC
>CAZXLA010000131.1:0-10826 GCA_964641895.1 uncultured Tepidisphaeraceae bacterium | reverse complement strand
GCCATGGCCATGGCCATGGCGGCGAGCAGGGGGACGAGGGAAAGCGCTTTGGCCGATAGGGGGATAAGCTTTGATCGCAAGAAAAGTCTCCTTAGTCCGCCTGCACACAGAGCGCCCGCGCAAGTTGCAGGAGGATGGACAATCAAAACAGAAAGCGGACGGAATGCAATTGCTCGGGCTTCCCGCATCCGTTAGCTGGCGCATCGACGCCGCGTTTTGAGCTTTGAGCAAACACGCGGATTCTTTGCTTGAAACTCTCGCAACGACTTTCGACCCGGGTGTTCGCTTTAGCGCACAGCCCGGCGTGGACAGCAAATGTCGCTTATCGCGCTTGGCAACTATTTTCCGTTCGCTAGACCCGCTGTCACACTTGCACACGCAATCCTGCCGCCCGCATCAACGCCTCTGCATACTCAACGCCCACCACCCGCCGCCGGCGAGAAACTCATAAACGGCCGTTCGCTGCATCTGAGGAGCGTAGGACAGCGCGCCTTTCCATAACTGATATGCATTCAGTGTGCTGCGTTTGCGCATGTCGAGAAGCGCCCTGCGAATCATGCTGTCGAACTTCGGGCGAACAGTCGAAAGGCCGTCCGCGTCGGTGGTTTTACCGGCTCGCTTGCCGGTTTGCGAGCGCGGCTTGGTATTCACGTTGCCCCCGTTTCATAACGCAGCGCGCGGAGATGATTTGCGTCGCGCCTTCGACGGACGACCAGACGATGAAGAGGACGATGTCGCGCGCTGCGGGTTCTGATCCGATCGTGATCCACCGGTCTTCGTTTTCGCCGCTGTGCTCGTCATCGAAGGTTCGTGTTGCGAGCCGCGACCGTGATGTAGCGGTTGTCTCGGAGCGGCGCGTACCACGTCAATCCACTTGCTTACCCGCGGGGCTCGTTGTGATTACGCCTTGCCTTCCAGAATCGCCTTCTTCACATTCGAAGGCACTTCGGCGTATCTCAGCGGTTCCATCACACTGGTGGCGCGGCCGGTGCTCATGCTGCGCAGCTCCGTGGTGTAGCCGAACATTTCCGCCAGCGGAACTTCGGCTTCGACGATGCGCGTGTTACCGCGCTGGTCAGAGTTCACAATCATCCCCCGACGGCGGTTGAGGTCGCCGGTGACGTTGCCTACGAATTCTTCGGGCGTCGTCACGACCACTTTCATGATCGGTTCGAGCAACGTCGCGCCGGCGCGCAGCACGGCTTCTTTGAACGCGATCTGGCCGGCCAGCTCGAACGCGATCTGCGACGAGTCGACGTCGTGGTAGCTGCCGTCGGTGAGCGTAATCTTGGCGTTTATCAATGGGTAGTTTTTCAACACACCCGTCTTGGCGCTCATGCGCACGCCGTACTCTATTGACGGAATGAATTCCTTCGGAATCGCGCCGCCGAAGACCTTGTTTTCGAAGGCGATTTTGTCGTCTGAATTCCAGCCGACCTTCTTGGCTTCTTCAGGCGTGAGCGGCAGACCCTCGGCGTTGGTGCCGTTGAACGGTTCGATGCTGATCGTGCAGTCGCCGAATTGCCCGCGACCGCCGGATTGCTTCACATGCTTGCCGCGCACGTGCTGCACCGATTTGGTAATCGTTTCTTTGTAAGCCACCTTCGGCTTGCCGACGTTCACGTCCACATGGTGATCGCGCGTCAGCTTCATGCGAAGAATTTCAAGGTGAAGCTCGCCCATGCCGGCGATGATGGTTTCACCGGTTTCTTCGTCGTAGTTGGCCTGGAAGGTCGGGTCTTCACGCTTGAGCGTCGTCAACGCTTCGCCGAGTCTCTGCTTGTCGGCGGCGGTCTTGGGTTCAATCGCCATGCTGATGACGGGTTCCGGGAACGTGGGGCGTTCCAGAATGATCGGGTGATCCTGATCGCAAAGCGTGTCGCCGGTGATCGCTTCCTTAATGCCGATACACGCCACGATGTCGCCTGCTTCAGCAAAATCCAGCGCAATTCGATCGGCGGCGTGCATTTGGAACAGGCGCGAGATATTTTCGCGCTTGTTACGGTTGCTGTTGAGCACACGGCTCCCTTTTTCGAGCCGGCCGCTATAGACGCGAACGTAGGTCAGTTCGCCGTGCGGGTCGCTGACGATCTTGAACACCAGACCGCAGAACGGCTCGTCCGGCGTGAGCTTTCGAACCACGTCTTTTCCGGCATCCCGCGGGTCGTGCCCGTGCAGTTCGGTGATGTCGGTGGGCGCGGGAAGGAAATCAATCACGCCGTCAATCAGCCGCTGCACACCCACATACTTCAGCGCGCTGCCGCAGAAGACCGGGTGCATTTTGAAGCTGATGGTGGCGGCGCGAACGCCGGCGCGGATTTCGTCTTCGGTGATGCTGCTGGGATCGGTGAGATACTTTTCCATCAGCGCATCGTCGGTCTCGGAAACTTTTTCGACCAGGATGTGCCGCCAATGTTCGAACCGTTCCTTCTCTTCTTCAGGGATCGGCTTCTCAATGATCGTCTTGCCCTTATCCTTGTCATCCTTCATGTTGTAATAGATCGCCACCCCGCGGATGAGGTCGATCGTGCCCTGGAACGTGCTGGCCTGGCCGATGGGAATCTGCACCGCGACGGCGGGCGCGCCCAGACGTTCGAGAATGCTGTTGAAGCTGAACTCAAAATCGGCGCCGACTTTGTCCATCTTGTTGATAAAGCAAAGCCGCGGCACGCTGTATTTGGTCGCCTGACGCCATACGGTTTCGGATTGCGCCTCGACGCCTTCCTTGCCATCGAACACGGCCACCGCGCCATCAAGCACGCGTAGTGAGCGTTCCACTTCAGCGGTGAAGTCGACGTGGCCGGGGGTGTCGATCAGGTTGATCGTGTACCGCTCGCCGTGACGATCCCACGGACAAGTGGTGGCGGCAGAGTTGATGGTAATGCCGCGCTTCTGCTCTTCCTCGTCAAAGTCCATGACGGCAGTGCCTTCGTGCACTTCGCCCATTTTGTGGATCTTGCCGGTATAGTAGAGGATACGTTCGGAGACCGTGGTCTTGCCCGCGTCAATATGTGCGGCGATACCGATATTGCGAATTTTGGATAAGTCGCGTGCCATAATAAACTTCGATCCTTTGGCGGTACGGATGCACGATCACGTCTCAGCTTAAGAAAGCTGAATCCTCTATGCCGAACCATGCACAATTTTCGTTCGCGGAAACGGCCCACGGCGCAAACCCTGCGCCGAGGCCCCGAAACGAGAGGCGGATAGTCTAAGAATCGCATAGATTCCGTCAAGCGATCAACTTACGTCATCCGCAATCGGCGATGCCCCAGTTCTGCAATCATCCCCATCTCTACAAGATCGTGAGAATCGTCACAATGCATTGCCAATAAGGGGCTTGCAACCCTTGCACCTCCCCCGCCGTATCTCTTATGAGTGAACACGATTCAACCATTTCGTCGATACCTTCCGATAAGAGTCACTGGCGGAATTATGCGTTCTGTTGTACTCACGACGATCGTTCTGATGGTGCTCGGCGCGTTACTGCAGCCGCTGATTACTGGCGCGCGAACGCTCGCGCCGGCGAGTTCTCACCTTCCTTCATCCGATGCCGCCACAGCGCCGTTGGTGCAACCGCCGGCACTGGCAGAGTTCCGCGGCGCGGAGGGATTCTGGCGCCTGGGCAAGACGGCCGATGGCGTGTGGTGGTTTGTTTCGCCCGACGGCCGGCCCGATTGGCTCAACACCGTTACCACCGTCGTGCCCTACCAACACGGCCGCGACCCCGACGGCCCGCACTACACCAGCCGCGACTTTCCCCCCGGCGGGGGCGATGCGGAAATCAAGGCGTGGGCCGAGAAAACGCTGACGCGCATCCGCGATAAAGGCTTCAAAGCAATCGGCGCGTGGAGCCACCCGATCTTTCATCAGTTCGACGTGCCCATGACGCGCGACCTCAACGTGTGGACCTACATGGCCACCGCGTGCCGTCGCTTCTACTCGCCCCAATGGGCCGAGACAGCCGAGAAGGCGATCGCCGATCAGGTTACGCCTTTGAAAGACAACACCAACCTCGTCGGCTACTTCATCGATAACGAACTCGATTGGGGCGAAGGCGGCGCCGGCCCGGGTTACTACTTCGACAACCTCGCGCCCGAAGACCCCAACCGGGCGGCGGTCTTGAAAGTCATCCAAAAACTTTGGCCCACGGTCGAACAGTTCAACGCCGATTGGAAGACGACCTTCGCATCATTCGATGATCTGCGCAAAGAAGCGGCGCTTCCGAATACGCCGTTCGAATCCTACGGCAAACTGTTTGATGCGTGGCTTGAGCACCTGGCACGCGATTACTTCACGCTCACAACCTCGCTTATCCGCAAGCACGACCCGAATCACCTCATCCTCGGCGTGCGCTTCAAAGGGTACGCCCCGCGCGAGGTCGTCCGCGGCAGCCGCGGGCTGACGGATGTGCAATCCATCAACTACTACGTCTCCGACGGCCGGCTTGATTACGACATGTTCCGCTGGATGAATGAAGAGTCCGGCCAGCCGGTCATGATCACTGAATACGCGTTCCACTCGCTCGACGGGCGCAGTGGCAACCGAAACACCGTCGGCTTCGCGGCGCAGGTGCTCGACCAGCAGGCGCGGGCCGACGGATACAAGCATTTTACCTCGCGGCTGGCGCGGGTGCCGTTCATCATCGGCGCCGACTGGTTCCAATGGAACGATGAACCCCCCAGCGGCCGACGTGTGGACGGCGAAGACGTAAACTTCGGCATCGTCGATATCGATGATCGCCCGTATGACCTGCTCGCCGACGCGATCGCCGAAGTGTCGCCGAAGCTCAACAACTTCCATCAGGCCAGTTCGACCGACACCGGCGGCGACGTGTGGCGCGAGAGCTTCGCCGTCAAGCCAACGATCAACGTCCCCTACCTGTCGCAACCGCCCCGGCTCAATGGCGAGTTGAGCGACTGGTCGCCGGCGACCAAGGTGCAAGGAATGAAGCGCGGCCAGACCATCGGCCTCGAGCGATCGCGCCTGCCCGTGCCCAACATCTACATGGGTTGGACCAACGAAGGCTTGTATCTGGGCATGGAAGTGTTCGACGACGACATCCAATCCGCTCCCGCCAAAGGCTGGTGGTGGACGCGCGACTGTGTGGAATTCTGGGTCGCCACCAAACCCGTTGCATCCGACCAGGTGCGCTACGATCCGAACTGTCACCAGTTCTTCTTCATCCCGATCGATTTCCCCGGCAGCGACGGCGTGGCCGGCGTGGTCGGCCAGTGGCATCGGCCCGGCGACAATCTCAGCGACAACCTCATTCCACACCCCGCCATCAAGGACGCGGTGCGCGTGCTGCCCGATCGGTATGTGGTGGAAATGTTCATCCCCGCTTCGGCGCTGAACGGCTTCGACCCCGCCACCACGCGGCAGATATCGGTTAACTTCCACGCCCGCAATTTCCAGCACGCAATCGACTACTTCTGGTCGGCGCCCAAAGAAGCGGTGACTCAGCTCCGCCCGAACACCTGGGGCACGGCGTATTTGCAGGAGCCGCCGGCGACGGGGTTAAAGTAGCTTTTGCAGAACAAGCGCCTCGCCAACGACCGGTTTCCAAAAACCACGATTTTGCTATATAGAGAAATCAATGTATGATTTCCGGTGGATCGCGTGGAACGTCGATCATATTGCCGAGCACGGGATTGCGCCCGATGAAGCGGAACAAGTGGTGAATCACGCGCCGCGCGGCTACCCACGACGAACGGGAGGTGATGCTTTCCTTGTTCGCGGGCGAACGCAAGCCGGAACTTTGATACAGGTCATCTACACAATCGACCCGCCGCCGCTGCGAAGTGTGTTCGTGTTCCATGCTCGGCCGCTCACCCCTGCCGAAGTTCGCCGATACTTTCCCAGACACCGACGGAGATAACCATGCCACGCAAAGTGTATTCGAAGCTGTCGCCGAAGGAGCTTCAAATTGCCTCCGCCGAATTCGACCGCGAGTTCGTGCCAACCAAGCCGCTCACGCCGGCGATGCGCCAGCAAGCGCGTCAAGCCAAGCGAGGCCGTCCGCGCGTCGGCAAAGGTGCAGCGGCGGTTCTCGTGTCAATGGAAAAGGGCCTGCTCACCGCCGCCGACGCCTATGCGAAACGGCACAAGCTCACACGATCCGAGCTTGTTGCAAGGGGCGTGAAGGCGGTGATCTCGCGTTGAGGCGCCGCGACCTCGCAAACGCCGCGCGCGAGACCGGAAAATGCCCAAAACACAACTCTCCTCGACGATTGCCATCCGATTTTAATCATGAGTGAATCAGCCACTGGGTTAGGCACAGCGGCGACACCCGCGCACTCATTCCGGCTTGAGCGCTGCGATAATCGACCGATACTGCAACTCCCGATGCTCATACGCCACCTCATGCCCGTGATACGGGTAGTCGTGCATTTCCTTTTCCGCACCAATATGGTTGTACGCCGCGTAGATCGTGCTCGGCGGGCAGATGTCATCCCACAGGCCGTTGCTGATGATCGTGCGGCATTTGATCCACGGCGCTAAGTTCATGTTGTCGAAATAGCTTAGTGTTTTAATAACCCGTTCAAACTGGCCCGGGTTCTGTTTGAGGTAGCGGATGATCTCCGGGTACGGGTTCTGCGGCGTGATATTGATGGCGCGACGGAAATCGCACAGGAACGGCACGTCCGGCAGCGAGAGCTTCGGCCGGTCGGATAATGCCGACACCGCCAGCGCAATCGCCCCGCCCTGGCTGCCGCCGGTGATCGCTAATCGCGATGCATCCACCTCCGCCCGTGACGCCAACAACTCCAGCGCGCGCACCGCGTCGGCGTACACGTAGCGATAGTAGTAACCCTTCGGGTCGATGATTCCCTGCGTCATATACCCGGTGTAATGCCCGCCCGGTGGCGCCGAATGGTCGGTTGATTCGCCGCTCTGCCCGCGGCAGTCCATGCTCATTACGCAGATGCCTTGCGATGCCAGGTGAATCAAATCCAGCGGACGGGTTCCTCGACCGCTGTACCCGTGATACCACAGCACCGCCGGAAATTTCCCGCCGCCGCACGGCCGCACATACCACCCTGCGATGCGGCCCGGGCGATCATCCGCGCCGGCCACGTATCCATCCCACCGAACCGAGTAGCACGCCAGACCTTTGGCCGAAAGCTCATACGGCTGCATCGTCTCATTCAACGCTTGCGCCTTCGCGGTCGAGATCGTCTGTTGCCAGAACGAATCAAAATCCGCCTCGCGATAGAGGACCGGCTTGTATTCCACCAGCTTTTCCAACGGCCAATCAATAGACGGCATGAAGACTCCTTCGATGTGACGAGCCCGAAGGATACTGATCCCGGCCCGCGACTCAAACTCAGACGTTTTTTGTTATCCTCCGACGCATGTTCCCTCGCCCGGTGACCGTGAATGACCTGTCGTTGTTGCCGGAAATTGATGGCACGGCCGAGTCAACACACTACAGCCATCTCAACCGCGCGGTGGACGAATCGTCGATCACCTGGCGACTCGAACGCCGATTGCTCCGCGACAGGCTCATCGACGCTAACCGGCTTACCGACGATCTCGCGTTTAACTACAAACAAATCGCCGCCGGCATTGAGGACGGCCTGGCGCTTTGCATAGAGATCAATGATTCGCCGATGGCCAGCCTCGTCGCGCAGTCCCGGGCGGAGTTCCGAACGCTACACCTGATCGACCTGCGCGTCGACTACGACTACCGCCGCCAAGGATTGGGAACGGCGCTGGTTTGCGCCGCCATCGGCCACGCGCGCGATACCGACCTGCGTGCCCTCACCGCCGAAACCCCCACGCACAACGATCCGGCCATCCAGCTCTTACGAAAGCTCGCGTTCGAGCCGGCGGGTCTCGACGCATTTCGATTCAGCAATCACGATCTGGTGAAAGAGAAAGCGACGCTACTCTGGTGCCTGCCACTCAACTAAATTTCGCCTCTCCCCCTCCATGTACCCAGAGAGGGGGAACAATTTCTGCCGATCGCGTATGTTCACTGACCGCGTATCTTCACCGAGGACTGCCGCTGGCCGATAACAAAAGTGCGTCGAACGCGCGTTGATGAACGTACCGTTATGAATACCCAAGCCGAACAAAACGCCATCGACGAAGCGCACGAGCGATCCGAGCAAATGGCCGTGCGCGTCGAAGACCTGCCCAGCGCCGACGGTGCCGCCATCCTGACCGGGCTTACCAACGCGCAGGCCGCCGACGTCGCCGAAGCCCTCGACCCGCAAACCGCCGCCAACATTCTCGCCGAGATGGATCACACGCGCGCCGCGTCGGTCATCGCGGACATGGAAGCGCCCGAAGCCTCCACCGTGCTTTCTTATATGGACCCCGACGACCGGGTGGACATTCTCGAACACGTCGGCGCGCCGCTGCACGACCAACTGGTCGACGAGATGGACGCCGCCGAGGCCGCCGAAGTTCATCAGTTGGAGCAGTACCCCCCCGACACTGCCGGCGGGCGCATGACCACTCAGGTCACCGCGCTTTACGAACACATTACCATCGACAACGCCGTCACCACGCTGCGCGAGCTTTCCCGGGAACTCGAGCAGATGTTCTATGTCTACGTCATCAACAAGCACAAAGAGCTGGTCGGCGTTCTTTCGATGCGCGACCTGATTCTGGCCGATCCGTCTGTCGTCCTGTCGGCGATCATGATCCGCAACGTCCGCTCGGTGGAAGCGAGCACGGACCAGGAAGCCGTCGCGCAGATGATGAAGAAATATGGCTATCTGGCCATGCCCGTCGTCGATCACAACAAACGCCTCCTTGGGCTGATTACGCTTGACGACGTCATCGAGGTGCTGGAAGACGAAGCCACCGAAGACGTGCAGCGGATGGCCGGCGCGGGCGCCGAAGAACGCCTCAACAGCCCGTGGCACTTCAGCTTTCGTTCGCGCGTGTGGTGGCTGGTCATCAACCTCGGAACTGCGTTTCTGGCCGGCGCGGTGGTCGGCGTGTTTGAAGCCACCATCGAGCAGATTGCCGTGCTGGCGATCTACATGCCGATCGTCGCCGGCATGGGCGGCAACGCCTCGGCGCAGGCGATGGCGGTCGCGGTGCGCGGGCTGGCCATCGGGCAGGTGGATCGGAAATTGCTTCGTCATGTCATCACCCGCGAACTAATTGTCGGCGTACTTACTGGCATTGTCTGTGCCGTCATTACCGCAGCCATTGCGATGATGTGGCAGGGGAAACCAATGCTCGGCCTGGTCGTCGGGCTGGCGCTGGTGATCAACCACACGCTGGCGTGCTCCACCGGCGCGGGCATCCCGTTCGTCATGAAGCGCCTGGGCTTCGACCCGGCGCAATCGGCGACGATTTTCGCGACCACAGTCACCGACGTCGGCGGGTTCTTCTGCTTCCTGGGCCTTGCCACGCTCTTCAAAAACACATTAATGAACTAACGCCACCGCGCAACGCTCACGCCGCGCTGTGAGCCTCAAGCGAACACGCGGGTCGCCGCGCCCCACCGTGCACGATGCATCCTCACAATGCATCGAAAAATCTCACTTTTGTTCAGGGTTTCGAACATTTTTTATCGCCAGGTATTCCTAAAATCGTGCATCTTCGTGCATCCTCGTGCACCCCCCCAAGCCGGAGGCTTCAGCCCCGGATCCCCCGGATGGGCGGTACAGTGCAGCATCGCCAATGACGTTCGCACGAAATGGCCTGATAGCCATATCGTGGCACCCGAGCGGCCGCACGCACTCTGGTATCGAGTGGGACTCGCATCGTTCGCATTGAATTTCAAAGAGCACTCTATCTATCCCCCGCGCTGCGCTGGCAGGGTCATGCGGGCGCAGCGCGCGCGATAAATTCCCACACGGTTGAGCAGGAACGAACTTCACCGTCGGGATTTTTGCATGAAAGCGCGCTGCGCCGGCACCACCTCGCCGGCGCAGCGCGCCGATAGCCCATTGAACCCTTCTTAGCACGCGCGATTGCGGGTAGGATCGACGGCGTTACGTTCGGGTCACCCGATGGTCACTTTCACCTGCAACGTCTGTAAAACGCAGCTCAACGTCGACGATCAATTCGCCGGTAAATTGGCGCGTTGCCCGACGTGCATGTCCGCGCAGAACGTGCCTGAACTGCACGCTCAGACGGTCGGCGCTTCTCAAGTCATCGGGGTCAATGAATTGACCCCGCCGGGTCGGATGGTGCCGGTGTTTCAGCGGCCCGTCGTCGGGCAGCGCTATGGGTTTAACTGTGCGTACTGCTCGTCGCGACTGGAAGCCACCGAAAGCCTGGCCGGCACTGACGGGCACTGTCCCACCTGTGGCAGCAGTATCACGATTCCGATACGCGATCAATACGGCCGGCTGATCGATCCGAAAACCCGCCAGATCATCAAGCAAGACCCGCACCCCGTCCACGCCTATGCCGCCGCGGGAGAGCGGGCGCCGAAGATCATCCGGGTGAGCGATGGCAGCCAGCATATTCAGTGTCCCAAGTGCAGCGCGTACTCGTCGGTGCAGACCAACAATTGTCGGCAGTGCGGAATGCCGTTCACGATGGAAGGCACGACCGCCGAGGCCGGCGGCGCGAGCAACGGGTTTTGCGTGGCGAGCCTGGTTCTGGGGATCATCGGCATTCCGGCCTTCTGCACGATCATCCTGCCGGCGCTGGCGATTCTGTTCGGCATCATCGGCTACAACCAGCTTAGTAATAAAGGTGAAGGCGGCGGCAAAGGCATGGCGATCGCGGGGATGATCTGCGGGTGTATCGGCGCGTTGCTGGCGGGATTGCGGTGGCTGCGCTAGCGGCTTGTGGCTCCCCCGCCATGTACTCAGGGAGGGGTTGGGGGGAGAGTCGGCGGGGGT
>CAZXLA010000130.1:0-10938 GCA_964641895.1 uncultured Tepidisphaeraceae bacterium | reverse complement strand
GAGGTGAAGGCGGTGCTACGTTGCCTCAAAATCTTCCGCGATTAACTCCGCCACGATCTTCCCGCTCAGCGCCACCAGCGGCAGCCCCCCGCCGGGGTGGGTGGCGCCGCCGGCGAAATAGAGGCCCTTGATTTTCTTATCGCGGTTCGGTGGGCGCAGGAACGCGGCCTTGCGGCTGTTGCTGCCGATGCCGTAGATGCTGCCGGCGTTGGCGTTGTAGAGGCTCTGCAGGTCGAGCGGCGTCATGCGGCGTTTCACGACGATACGCTGACGCAGGTTGCTCAGGCCGCACTTTTCTTCGAGCGTGCGAAGCACCTGCTGTTCGTAACGCTCGCCTTCGATCGCCCAATCCAGTGTGCCATCAATCGGCGGGGCGGAGCACAGGACGAACAGGTTCTCGCAGCCGTCCGGGGCTTGCGTGGGATCGGTGCGGGTGGAAGCGCAAACGTAGATGCACGGGTCATCCGGCACGGTGCGGGTTTCGAACATGGCGCGCAGGTCGCTGCGGTAATCGGCCGGCATGAACTTGGTGTGGTGGGCAAGCTGCGGATACGTGCCGTCGACGCCGAGCAGCAGCACCATCCCACTGCCGCCGGGCTCGAGGCGGTTGAGCTTGCGATCGGTGTAGTGCGGGCGGTGCTCGGCGGCGATGAGAGTGCGGTAGGTGTAGACGACATCGGAGTTGGCGACGACGGCATCGGCTTCGATTGTGGTGCCGTTGGTTAATCTTACACCTCTTGCGCGGACGATCCGGGGCTGAAGCCCCCGGCTTGGGGCGCGTTCTGTCAGGATTTTTTCTACGGTGCAGCCTGTTCTGATGGTTACACCGAGGTTGGTTGCTAATTGTCGAAGCGACTCGGCGATGCGATACATGCCGCCTTTGGGGTACCAGCCACCAAAGTACGTCTCGGCGTGCGGGATCACCGCCAGCGTCGCGGGGGCTTTGAATGGGCTGGCACCGGAGTAGGTGGCGTACTGGTACATCACTTCGCGCAACTGCTGATTTTTCAGGTGTTTATCGATAATTTTGGCGAAGTTGGAGAACATGCCGATACGGAACGGCGTGGTCAGCATGCTCAGCCCGCGCAGGGGGTTGAAGCGTTCGCCGTCCAACCCGCGTAAGACCTGCTCAGGCGCGTGGAACAGAAACAGTTCCGCCGACAGGTCCCAGATTTTTTTCCCCCGTTCCGCCAGCCGCTTCCAGCCGGCGGCATCGGTGGGGGAAAACCGCGTAAGTTCCTTATCTAAAGCATCTTGCGTTGAACGAAGATCAAACCGCGTACCGTCGGGCCAGCGGAACGACGCGATCGGGTCTAACTTGATTATGGGCAACCAGTTGCGCACATCTTCCCCGGCGGCGGCAAAGAGGTCGGCAAAGACGAACGGTAGCGTGAGCAGGCTGGGGCCGGTATCGAAAGTGAACGGGCGGTCATCGGGCCGATTGGGGTGTGGGGCTTGCCACAAATTGAGTTTTCCCCCGACGCGCTCGTTCTTTTCGAGCAATTGGACTGCGGAGCCGCGAGCGGCCAGACGAATTGCCGCGGCGAGGCCACCTACTCCGGCGCCGATGACTACGATGCGTTTTGCACTCATCACTTGCAAACAAAAGACGTTACACTACCGCCGCGATCCTGGATGACGATCGCAATGCGCGGCGGGGGAGAAGTTGGCGATAACCCGGCAAATGGTCGCAGCCCAAGCCGCAGTTGCGTATTATAAGCGGGTAATCCCGCAAGCGGGACCACGGCGCCTGGAATCGCGCGCCCGCAAAAATCAGAACCGGCGCGAAGCGCCGGCGAACCGTGACGGCCCAATGAGTTTGTCAGAATTCGTCAACAGCCCCAAGGGTCGACCGATGGCGTTCGCATTTGCGGCGCTGGCGGTGCTGGTGACGGGGTATTTCGTCTGGACGAGCCTGGGCGGCAGCGATGCGGCGGTTTCATCCACCGATCGAGTCTTCATTTGCAGCGAGACAGGCAAGCAGTTTCGTTATACAATCAAGCTCGGCGATATGACTCCGCTCCTCTCGCCGTATTCCGGCAAAGATACCGGCTACCCGACCGAGGAGTGTTACTGGACGGCCGACGCAAAACCAAAGAAAGAGCCGACTTACGTGCTGTTGAATCAGACGGTCGGCAAACCCGGGCCGACATTCTGCCCGGACTGCAAACGGCTGGTGATTCCATTGAATCCACCGGCATCCGAATCAGGCAAAGCTCCGCCAACCGAGCAGGAGTACAAAGCCGCCGGCGGAAGACCCCGCTGACGGCGAGCGATTTTGGGAGATAGCTATGCATGAAACTCGAAGGACTTGTCGGCCCACCGGCTTTACACTTGTAGAACTTCTGGTGGTCATCGGCATCATCGCGCTGCTTATTTCGATCTTGTTGCCGGCGCTCGGCTCGGCGCGGCGGCAGGCGAACACCGTCAAGTGCGGAGCGACACTTCGCAACATCATGCAGGCCCAACAGGTGTACGCCAGCCAGAACAACGGGTGGATGGCGGGGAGTGCGAACACCAGTGGGATTGCGTTCATGAGTTTGGGAAGTTTTGCCACGCCGCCGGGGCCGTATAACGAGACGAATGCGCCGAGCTATACGCACATCAATGATTGGCACGCGCCGCTGGCGCGAATTATGAAGATCGGTTTCAATGACGGTCCGACGGCCGTAAACCGCAAAGAACGGTTTCGGCAGTTGGTTTCGCACCCGGCATTTGGCTGCCCGGAAAACACGGATACGCTCATGACGTTTTTCGGTGGCACCAATTGGGGTGCCGTGCCATATCCGGCGATCAACATGGCTTTCATTTTCACACTGACACCCAACGCCGGGCCGGTGCCGGCCAACGTTTCAACCACGAGCCATACTAACCGCACTGGCGGTAACATGACCTCCGGCGGACCCGCGTATGATCCGCCCGTGGGTTACGGGCCGAAAATCTCAAAAATTAGGAATCCGTCGAGCAAAATTGCCTTCGCCGATGGATCGCGTTCGACGCGCGGAGAACCACCGACCTACGATAATGCCATTTCCGGTGCCGGCGGTGGGATGTATGCCGATCAGGGTGCCTGGTCAAGCTTCACCCGGGCGTGGTATCGCGGCCAAGCGCCGGGTAATGGCGCGACCGGCCAGGATGCGCGCATCTTTGCCTACCGTCATGGTTTGCGCAAGCCGGGGTCGAGAGCCGATTCGATGAAGATGCAGGCCGTGTTCTGGGATGGGCACGTCGAATTGCTGGGTGACCTGCAATCGGCCGATCCGAAACTGTGGATGCCATCAGGCACGCAGGTGCAGGCGGCGCGCAGCGCGACGGCGGGAATTTGTCCCGACGCTTACGACCGATATTGGGGTGGCCGGACCGGCACCGTCACAATCAATTGAGTAATCGCTGCATCTCCACGCTGATTTGCCGTGCAGTCAGTTTGCTGGGCTGTTTGGTAGTGGCGGTATCGTGCGATCGCGATTCCGGCGACGTTCCCGCTGCCGTTCCGGATCAAGCCGGGCCGACGGCATCGGTGCCTGCGCGAGCCACCATCGAAACCCTCGCCCCGCTCTGGCCGAATCAGCCGACTCAACTCGCCGTCGGGCGCGGCGACAGCAGCGGGATCATTTTCTTCAATCAACCGACCAAAGAAGGCCGCGACGTCGTGATGCAATACGGCGCGCGGAATCTGCCCGAGACGACCGCCCTCAATGCCGCCAACATCGCCGCCGCCCTGGGCGAGCGCGACGGGCGCGGCAACATCACCGCTCTGTGCGCGGGGGGCGACGGCAAGGTGTACTTTCTCTTTCGCGGAACCGGCGGGAAGCAATCGAAGTTTGCGCTGGGGCAATACGACGCCCGCACCGCCGAGGTGCGCGTGCTGGCCGATACGACGTCGCTCCTGCGCGACAGCAAACTCGGCGCGTCGATCGAACTCGCTACGCCGACGCTGGTGGGGACAGACTCTTTTGTGTGGCTGCTACTGGCGACGCTCGACCAGACGGTTCTGCTGCGCTTCGAGCCGGGCAAAATGCCCGCCCGGGGATTGATCCAACTCGTGCGCCCCTTCGACCGCGCCGCCGCCGGCGATGAAGTGCTGCAGCTTGGCCGGGCCGAGTGTCGTCTGTCGGCCGGGCCGGGCGACACGCTGCTGCTCACCGACTCACACGCGGCGGGATTGTTTCAGATCGACTCCGCCGGCCGCGCCACGCTGATCAGCACGCTGGTGGCGCTGCCGAACAAGCTTTCGACCGCCGTCGCGCTGTCGGCCGAGCGCGCGGTGATCGTCGCGGGGGAAGCCGAAGAAATCCGCCCGACGGTCGACTCACGCGTGGAGGCCGCGAAGGTGACGACCAACTATCCCGCGGTGCTGATCTTCGAGCGAAGCGGGAAGATCATCCCCATCGCCAAAGAGCGGCTGAGTGGTCGTCCGGGTTTGGCGGTTTACGCGCTGCGCATCACCGCCACCGCGCGCGAAAACGACAGCGCGTTCATCGCCTACGACGCCGGCAGCGGGGAATTACTGCGTGTGCGGCTGGCGGAATAGCGTTGATCTTACACATGCGGATGTGTAAGCTTTATAGCATGCCGACGAATTTGAACATTGATGACAAACTGCTGAATCGCGTCAAGCGCCTTGGCAGGCACAAGACCAAGCGTGAGACCGTCGAGGCCGCCCTTCATGCGTACATTCGACGCATGGAGTCAAAGCGGCTCATTGAATTATTTGGAACCATGGAAGAATTCGACAATTTTAATGCGCGAGCCGCGAGAGGGAAGAGTGAAAGTACTCATCGACACAACAGTGTGGTCGCTGGTCCTGCGACGGCGAAATCCCGACGCCCGGTTAGTGCAACTCGTCGCGCAGCTTGAGCAGCGCGACGCCGCGTATATGATCGGCCCGGTCCGCCAGGAACTGTTAACTCACCTTGAACCGCCGGAGCGATTTCGATTGCTGCGCGATTCCATACGCTCGATTCGCGACCTGTCTTTGTCGAGCGACGATTTTGAGCAAGCCGCGGCCTTGTCGACAGCCTGTCGTTCGCGCGGGATCATTGCCTCACCCACCGATTTTTTAATCGTTGCCGTCGCGCGCCGCGAAAGTGCCGCCGTGCTTTCTCTGGACCGGGATTTTGACTACATTCGGAAGGTCATCGCATTCCGTCGCATGGACACATAGCACTGCAGACCCGCGAGTCCAATGCCGCAACAATGCCCCACGACACCTACGAATCCCCATTAGCCTCCCGCAACGCCTCAGCGGAAATGCTGCGCCTGTTCTCGGCGCGGCACAAGTTCACGCTGTGGCGACGGGTGTGGTTGGAACTGGCGATCTGCCAGAAGAAACTGGGAATCACGCGCATCACCGATGACGCAATTGCGCAAATGCGCGCCAACATTGAAGCGATTGATTTTGATCGCGCCGCCGACTGGGAGAAGCGGCTTCGTCATGATGTGATGGCTCACGTCCACACTTTCGAAGAAGCCGCGCCCGCGGCCAGGGGAATTGTTCACCTGGGGGCGACCAGTCAAACCGTGGTCGACAACGCCGACCTAGTCATCATGCGCGATGCGATGAAGCTGTTGTGCATCCGCCTGGCCAACACCATTGATGCGCTGGGCGCGTTCGCCGAGCAGTACAAGAATCTTCCCACGCTGGGTTACACGCACTTTCAACCGGCGCAGCTCACGACCGTTGGCAAGCGCGCCACGCTTTGGGCGCAGGATTTCGCGCTTGATTTGGAAGAGCTGGAATACCGAATCAACACGCTGCGCTTCCGCGGGCTAAAGGGAACCACCGGCACGCAGGCGTCGTACCTTTCGATGTTCGACGGCGATCATGCGAAGGTTGATCAGTTGGATGAGTTGTTTACCAAGGCATTCGGGTTCGAAAAGTCGTTCATCGTCACCGGGCAAACTCACCCGCGGAAAATTGAAGCGGCGATCGTCAATTCCCTCGCGGGCGCTGCCGCCAGTGTTCATCGATTTTGTAACGATATTCGCCTGCTCGCGGGCTTGAAGCAGATGGAAGAGCCGTTCGAAGCTGAGCAGGTCGGCTCGAGTGCCATGGCCTACAAGCGCAACCCGATGCGGTGCGAGCGGGCGACCGGGCTATCACGCTTTGTAATAAGCCTGGCCAGTTCCCCGCTGATGACCGCCGCCGAGCAGTGGTTTGAGCGCACGCTGGATGATTCCTCGAATAGACGATTGAGTATTCCTGAAGCGTTTCTGGCGCTCGATGGCGCGCTGCTGATCGTGATCAACGTGGCCCGCGGGCTGGTGGTGTATCCGAAGGTGATCGAAAGCGCCATCGCCGCCGAGCTGCCGTTCATGGCCACCGAAGAAATTCTGATGGCCGCCGTGCAGGCCGGCGGCGACCGGCAAGACCTCCACGAACGCATCCGCCAACACAGCCTCGCCGCCGCCGAGCAGGTGAAGCAGCATGGCAAGGCGAATGATCTGATCGAAAGATTGCACGGTGATCCGGCGTTTAAGTTAGTCAAGCTCGATGAAGTGCTACACGCGCGCAAATTCATCGGCCGCGCGCCGCAGCAGGTCGATCGGTTCGTCGCGGAGGTGGTCGAACCAATCCGCGCCCGATATCAAAAGAACCTCGGCGCGGCGGCGGAGTTGAAAGTGTAACTCGCTAAGTAGTTCACGAAGACAAGCACGAATTGTCACCCCGAAAGCGTAATCGCGAGGGGCCTACCGATCGTTGGGTGTAACTTGCCGAATCGGTTTGCAAACGATCGCACTCCGACGGATAGGTCCCTCGGGTACCCTTCGGGATGACAATCAATCGCGCCCCCGCCGGCTCGGAAGTTGTCGCGATCCAACGGGCAACGGCGTTTGCGGCGGTGCGGGACGTTTCACCCTAAGATATCGTCATGCAGAAACCGTCGGGTGCAATGAAGATTTTCTCGTTCCGCGGGATCAACGTTTACCTGCATTGGACTTGGGCGCTGGTGGCGTTTTTTCAGTTGAAGTATCGGTATGAAACTTATACGCACATTGGCTGGGCGGCGGCGGAATATGTGACGCTGTTTGCGATCGTTCTACTGCACGAATTCGGGCACGCGCTGGCGTGCCGGCAGGTTGGCGGAACAGCCGAGACGATCTTGCTATGGCCGCTGGGCGGGGTGGCGTTTGTTCAACCGCCGGAGCGGCCGGGGGCGCAGCTTTGGTCGATCGTGGCGGGGCCGCTGGTCAACCTCATTTTGATCGCGCCGACGGTTCTGGCGGCGTGGCTCTACAACGGCGGCTTTGGGCCGACACGCGGCGACTTCGGTGAGTACCTTTTCATGATCGCGCTGATCAACGGCGCGCTGCTCGCGTTCAACCTGCTGCCGGTCTATCCACTCGACGGCGGGCAGATTCTCCGGTCGATCCTCTGGTACTTCATCGGGCCGGCGAACAGTTTGCTGATCGCATCATTGATCGGGCTGGCGGCGTCGGCCATCGGGTTTCTCATCACGCTGAGGCTGGGGCTGGTGTGGCTGGGCATTATGGCGGCGTTCGCGCTCTGGCAATCGTGGATGGGTTTCCAGCGGGCGCGGTCGTGGCTGAAGTGGCAACAGATTTCACGTCACGCTCACGCGGCGTGCCCGGGATGCGGTACGTTCCCGCCAAAGATAAAGGCCTGGCAATGCGACGCCTGCGGCCAGCCGCTGGACATCATCGCCGCCGGCGCGATTTGCCCGCAGTGTGCCAAGCAGTTCCCGCTCATTCCGTGCCCATCATGCAGCGGGTCATGGCCTCTCACCGACTGGCTGCGGGCGGCGACGATGGCCCGATAGCCTTCGTCGTCGGTTTGGCGGGCAAGGTTGTGTGTAGAAGTTGAATAAATGAAAGACCCCCGCGGCAGCACCGCGGGGGTCAAAAGGTCTGAACGACGGACGATCGCAGTACGATCGCAGTACGATCTTACTCTCGTCGCAATTACTTGCGGCGGCGGATCACCAACGCGCCCATGCCCACAAGGGCAGCGCCGATCGAAGTCGGCTCGGGAACATTGATCGTCACAGTGATGCCCGCGATCTTTTTCTCAATCAAAGCAGTGCTGGCAGCGCTGGGAACGCTTGCATCGAGGATGTTATCCAGATCGATGCGGACGCTTCGCCAGCCGTTGGGCAGGGTTCTCACCACCTGCAATGTCCACTGACCCGTTTCCTGCGCCGGTGCGGCCAGGTTTCGGCTGAATGTCTGCGAACCCATCTGCGGGTTGGCCGGCACGCCGAACGGATCGATCGGTATCTGGAGGTTCGTGACAAACAAACTGGCGAACGCTTGCACGCTGCCACCATTGTTAATCGCGTAATCACCCAGTTCATTGACTGTGATGCCCAGCACATCGATTGCGCCCGGGGCGACATCGATCTGGAACGACAGGCGTGAATCAGCATGACCGGCGTTGGCGCCGGAAGTCAGCGCCTTGAAGTTCTGCGGGAAAAACGTGAAGCTCGAACCGTTAATGATAGGATTGCCGAAGAGGCCGTCTTGGCTACCACCGCCGGAGTAAGTGAACAGGCCTGGGACCGTGCCGGCAGGCGTGGTCCAAGGCACGAAAGCTGCATTGGCAGCCGAAGCAATGCCCAGCAGGGCCGCTCCGACAGCCAGCATTAGTTTGGAACGCATAATCATCATGACTCTCCCTCAACCAATCGGGGCAGAAGCACATTCTCCAGGAATCAATCACGCCAGACGTGTCGCAGACCCCAAATCTCTACGAGCGAACCGACGTGACGACGCAACTTAACCTCGCAAGTTCAGCTCAAAGCATACCTGCGTATGCCGTGACCAAAACCTAAGCAAAACGATACCGTCACGCAAAATTCCGAGGCCTAGTTTTGACGTGACAATCAAGCCGGGTCAAGCCAGAAATGAACCCGATGTGGTGCTGAAAGCATATCGGACTTTAGCGTCAATGCAAGCATAAACCGTCGAATCTCAGAAATTATGTGCGCCAGACCACGCTCGGACAAGTGCCGATAAATACATCGTTTGCGCGCTATAGCCTAACGCGCCAGCCTCAGCCGAGCCGGAAAAAATACTTCTCAGCCGCCGCTTCATCGCCCGGCGCGCGGCGATGGAGAGATTGGGCGGCAAGCGAAGGCGATGTCAAAATCAAAGTGATATTGCGTCGCCATGCGGCAAGTACGTGTCGGCCACACGAGTGGATCAGAAAAGAAGAAACCCGTCGCGGCTCGCGACGGGTTTCTTGAATTTGCGGAAAAAATGATGCCCGTTACCAATCGAGTCGATCGATCGCGACTAGCGACTGCGGCGACGCAAAACCAGCGCGCCCATTCCCACAAGGGCAGCACCGATCGAAGTCGGCTCCGGGACGTTCACGGTGATAATGACGCCCGCAATTTTCTTCTGGATCAACGCCGCTCCGCCAGGAGAATTGCTGGCTTGGAGGACGTTATTGACGACGATCTTCAGGCGAGTCCAGCCATTCGGAAGCACGGTGGCAGCCGAAAGCGACCAATTCCCTGAACCACCGGCAGGTTGAGTGAAGGCCTGAGCGAAGGAGTCGGAATCGGTAGCAGGACTGCCGCCGCCAAACGGAACATCAAGGTTGGTGACGAACAAGGCAGCAAGCGCGGAAACGTTGCCCCCGTTGATGATCGAAAAGTCACCCAGTTCAGCCACCGTTATGCTGGCAAAATCGATCGCGCCCGGGGCGATATCGACATTGAATTCAAGCCGGTCGGAGGTGGTTTGCGAAGTGGCAACCGCGCCTTGTGCCTGGGCGAGAAAGCCGCTCGGGAAGAAGGTGAACGTGCTGCCGCCAACGATCGGGTTACCAAACAGCCCGTTATCGCTGCCGCCACCAGAATAGCTGAAAAGACCCGGAACGGTCCCACTCGGGGTCGTCCAAGGTACGAAAGCGGCATTTGCAAAGGAAGCCAGCCCCGCCAGAGTGGCAGCGGCGGCGACGAATAGTTTCGAGACACGATGCATTTGATTCTCCCTCAGCCGTATTGCTGGTCGTGCATACCCGATATGGATCCTGTCCGAACCAGCGAACTCACGAAGTGACATGCTCAAAGATATCGGACTCGGCGGCTAATGCAAGCATTAAATGGTGATATTTTATGGAAATGTTGTCCCATCGCTTTTCAACATAAACA
Source organism: uncultured Tepidisphaeraceae bacterium (assembly GCA_964641895.1). Lineage (GTDB taxonomy): Bacteria > Planctomycetota > Phycisphaerae > Tepidisphaerales > Tepidisphaeraceae > UBA2421. The sequence continues at coordinate 817 of CAZXLA010000130.1, read as the reverse complement.
ACTTTGAATCAATTGCTTACGTGGTTTTTATCCACTCTGCCGGCTTATTGGCTCCTAAAAAAAAAGCGAGTTAAGCCGAATCCGATGCTGGCGCGCGGAACTAGGTAAAGAGGCGCGCGTTTATACGGGTTGGGGCGAATTTTATGCTGTGACGCGATGTCGAAGGTCCATCGCCTTGGCGATTCGGCCCGAGCGATCAAGGGTAGCAGTATGATTCGCGTTCTGTCGAATTGTGCCACGTGGCACAATGCATCGAGCCGGCGCGGCAATCGACGCTCCTTCAAAAATGTGCCACGTGGCACAAGTTTGTGAAATATTTCACAATTGGTGGAAGATACTGCCATTCATAGAGTTGTGTCACAGCCGTCGAACAGGTGGAGCAAGGGCAACCCTAACATCGCAACCCGCCGCCGCGTGAAGCAGGGCTGCCTTGGCAAGGCCGGCGGGCAACGTCATTTCGCGTCGGTAAACTCCGCCGGCAGCGCGTTGACGATCTTCACCGTCTCCACGCTCACTCGCACCACCTGCCCCACCAGCTTGACGATGTATTCTGGATCATCCTCACGATTCGGGTCGCTCAAGATTCCGCTGCGTTGGTCGGTGCTCACTTGGTACTGATCGATCACCCATTCCAGCGCGCTGCGGTTCCCCAGCTTATATTCAAGCACCTCCGCCGGTATCCCGCCGAGCGTCAACGATTGGTTGACGATGATTGAAATCTGCGAATGTGCAGGGCGTGGCTCCCGCCGAGCCGTTTTCGCGGTTGACGTTCCTTCGCCGTTCGTCAGGAGCGTCCACCATTCGTGGGGAAGCTCAG
>CAZXLA010000129.1:2264-11003 GCA_964641895.1 uncultured Tepidisphaeraceae bacterium | reverse complement strand
AACTATTGTCGCCGACGAACAAGACGGGCGACGGATACAAGAAATACGTCGCCCGCCGCGAACAATTTCTTTCGCGGTCGGTCAGCCTGGTGGAAATTGATCTGTTGCTGCGCGGGCACCGGTTGCGATTCGATTCGCCGCTGCCCGAGGCCGACTATTACGTTTACGTCACCCGAGGTGAAAAGCCGACTCACACCGCCGTCTATCCGTGGCGGCTCACGGCTCGATTGCCGACCGTACCTGTTCCGCTGCGCGCGCCAGACCCCGACCTGCCGCTGGACATGGCCGACTTATTCGCAACGACCTTCGACCGCGGCCGCTACGAGCGCCGGTTGAAATACCGCAGCGCCGAAGCCAGCGGTTTGCAGGGCGACGAATTAGACTGGGCGCGCAGCGTCGTTGCCGCGTCGCCGGTGCAGTCCGTCATGTGAGATTCTTGCGCCCACCCAACAAAACCGCCCGGCCGCCACTCGATTGAACGAACGGCGACCGGGCGGTTTGCGGAATGTTGGAGCGCGTGTTGTAGCGGTCGTCCCGGCTGGTGCAAGGCGGCAATGAACGCCCGGACGTACGTCGCTACAATGGCAATTTAGAGCATCGACGACAACGAGATGCCGATGATCCCAAACACCACCAGCAGCAACCACGTGCGGGTGCGCGTGAGCTGGACCTTTTCTCCTACCTTAAAGTTCGTTTTGTTTTCCATGGCCGACTCCTTGTTGTTGGCGATTGTGCTTAAGAATCGGATCGGGCGGGATGTGAAGCGGCTTAACTTTGGAAGGTGATTTTGGCTAACGTCCCGTAAGAATGTGGATAACGACCACTTAAGCAAAGCGCACGAAGCGCAGCGCGCAAGCGACGTGGAATAACAAATTTACTGATCGCGATACCACTCCACCGTAGCCCGCAATCCCGCTTCAAAATCGACAATCGGCGCGTAACCCAAGACCCGTTCGGCCTTTGCGAGGTCGGCCAGGGAGTGGGCCACGTCGCCCGGGCGCGCGGGGGCGAGTTGGGGGTGCAGATCGGGCCGGTCGAGGAGTCTGGCCATGGCTTCGGCCAGTTGGCGAACGCTTGTCGCGCGGCCGGTGGCGATGTTAATCATCTCGCCACCAAAACGTTGCGGATGCCGCGCCGCCAGCAGGTTGGCGTGGACGGCGTTGTGAACGAACGTGAAATCGCGCGTCGCGCTGCCGTCGCCGGTGATGACGGGCCCCTGCCCGGCGAGGATTTTTTTGGCGAACGCGGCGATCACACCGGCGTACGCGCTATTGGCATTTTGCCGCGGGCCGAAGATGTTGAAGTAACGCAGGCTCACGGTGTCGATGCCATACGTGCTGGCGTAGGCGCGCAGAATCTGTTCGCCGGCGATTTTGTTGGCCGCGTACGGGCTGGCGGCCAGCGGGGGCATGGTTTCGATCTTGGGCAACTCCGGCGAATCGCCATACGCACTACTGCTGGCGGCGAACATGAACCGCTTCACCCCGGCGCGGCGGGCGGCGTCGAGAACCATCACCGTGCCGTCGACATTCACGCGGTTGTATAAAACCGGATCGGCCACGCTGGCCGGCACCGATACTTTCGCCGCCTGATGAAACACCAACTGCGCGCCGGCGATGGCGTCGTCGACGGCCGCCTCATCGAGAATCGATCCTTCAACAAACCGCGCGGCCAGGTTGAGATTTTGAGTCGCCCCGCCGGAAAGGTCGTCGATGACCGTCACTTTCGCGCCCAGCGCAAGCAGCGCGTCGACAATGTGCGACCCAATAAACCCCGCGCCGCCGGTGACCAGGCACCGCACGGCGGAGAAAGCGTTGGCGTGAAGTTGGGGCCAGTTAGTTTGCATCGTTGCTCCCTCTCCCGGAGTACCCCGAGAGGGAGAGGTACATATCCAGCGTGCGCTTCACCTGTTGATCATAAGTGTAATGCCGCCGAATGTGCGCAGCGGCGGCGATTCCCATTTCATGTAATCTGTCTTGATGCGAAAGAAATTCAATGGCGGCATTGATAAACGCGTCGTGGTCGATCGGCGTGGATCGTCCGGTCAGATTTTCGATGATCGTTTCGCTCGTGCCGGTGGTTTTCGTGCGCAGCACCGGCACGCCGCAGGCCATGGCTTCGGCGCACACCAGCGAAAAGCCTTCGCGCAGCGACGGCAAAAGCAACGCGTCGGCGGCGTGGTAGAGCGGCACGGGGTTGATCTCGCCCAGCAGGCGCACGCGGTCGTGCAGGTTTTCGCTGTCGATGCGATCGCGCAGCAGCGGCATGTTCGGCCCGTCGCCGGCCATGAGAATTTTTAGCTTGGGCAACTGCGCTTTGGAGGCGGCGGCGAGGTCGAGCAGCCACATTTCGTTCTTCGGAGCCTCCAGCCGCCCGACAAATGCGGCGACGAGATCATCGTCGGCGAGTTCAAGGCTCCGTCGCGCAATGGATTTCGTGGTAGCGTCGGCGAATGAGAATCGATTGACATCCACGCCGTGCGGAATGCAGGTGATGTGGTCGTTGGGGACCTTGCCGACATCCATGCACCACCGCCGCGCGTCTTCCGAGGCGATGTGCGTATGGTCGCCAAAATCCGTAAATAAATTCCGCGGAAACCGCATGTTGATGTGCGAAAGGTGCAACGTGTAAAGAATCGGCACACAAGCCGGGTGCTTCAGCCCCGGATGGCTTCGGAGATCCGAAAGCCGAAGTTTCCGCGCCAGCCGCGTCGCACGCCGATAGTGCGTGTGAATCAAATCAACCGGCCGACCGTCAAGCGCCCGATGAATGATGGCCCGCGACTGCGCGTAAAAGAACTTCTCGCGCAGCAGCGGCACCTGAACAAATTTGAGATGGGCCCCATCAAACTTCGATCGCCATTCGCCGTCGTCGGCAGCGACGATGCTCTCCACGCCCTGCAGGGCCATGGCATTAGACAGATCAATCACATACCGCGAAAGCCCGCCCCACGCCGCCTCCAGCATCAGATGCAGCACCCGGAAAGGGCGCGGGGTTGTGGTTATTGTTGAAATATCTGTCACCGGGGCGGCGTTCTCAATTTTTGTGGCGTCGGCGGCCATGATTGTGGTACACTTTAAAGTCTTTGTGCCCCTTTTTGCAGTTACGGAGCAGTGGAAAATGCCAGTTGTAGTATCCCCCATCATTGAACCTCTCGATCGGCGAACGCACCTTTCGGCAACCCTTACCGCGCAAGGCCTCCTGCAAGTTGCCGGCGGGACGGGGAACGATGTCATCACGCTCACACGTGAAGGCAGCTTGCTGCGGGTTACGATTGATTCCCAATCGCTCGACCAGACTTTCGCACTTTCCGCCGTCCAAAATTATGAAATCACCGGCTTGTCAGGCAACGATCAGTTGCTGCTTGACGATACCGTGAGCGTACCCGGAACATTACTGGGCGGCGACGGCGATGATACCCTGCGCGGCGGCGCCGGGGCCGACACCTTCAATGTGGGGCTTGGCGCCGATACGGTCGACTATTCCGCCCGCACAGGCGCCATGAAACTCAGCATCGACAGCATTGCCGACGACGGCCTGCCCGGCGAAGGCGATAACCTCCTGCTGTGCATCGAAACGATCATCGGAGGCAGCGGCAACGACCGCATCAAAGGCTGCCCCACCAATAACCTGATCTTCGGCAACGGCGGCAAAGATACCATCGATGGCGTCAGCGGGAACGATACCGTCTCCGGAGGCAACGGCAACGACATCTTCACCGCCAGTGCCGGCAATGACTCCTACTTCGGTTCCGGCGGGCGCGATACGGTCGACTACAGCGCCGAGTCGGCCAATCTCACCCTCTCGATCGATGGGATCGCCAACGACGGCACCCCCGGGGAAACCGACAACGTCGCGGGATCGATCGAAAATCTGGTGGGCGGGGCCGGCGCCGATATCATCACGGGCAACGGCCGCGCCAATGTGCTCATCGGCAACGGGGGGAACGACCAGATCTTCGGCGGCAGCGGGGAAGACCAAATCATCGGCGGCGGCGGGGAAGACCTCCTCTCCGGCCAAGCCGGCACCGACGAACTCATTGCCGGCGATGGCGAACAGGATATCGTCTCCGGTGGCAGCGGCATCGATACGCTCACGTCCAGTGACGAAGTCGACATGACCGACTCAGTGCCCTGACTTGGCTCGCCTGCATCGGTCAAACGTGCATCTATTCAAGGCCCGCGCATAGAACGAGCGGCGAGCGTCAGCGACCCGATTCCTGCAGCAGCACCTCCGGTCGCCAAAGCTTGCGGCTCGTTATTCGGGTCAAACGCCTCTTCCGTAGCATCTTTTCCACTCTGCAAACTCTGCGCCTCTGCGGTCATGATACCGATAAGTCTCTATTCCATAAGTGATTACCGAAATCGGAGTCGCCATGCTGATTTCGATGTCCGGCGGCCGGTTTCCGGGGTAAACTTACCCCGGTGAGTGTCGTCAGCGGTCAACCCCTCGTACGCGATTTGACAGTGGCTTCCGGGAAGCTAACTGGCGAAGTGGTTTACCTTTACGCATTTGATATCGCCTACGAAATCTCCCGCGCGCCCATTCGCGAGCTGCTCGGGCAAACCGTGGCCCAGTTTGTGCCCGATGCCAGCAAAAAATCGCCCCGGCAACTGTTCTTCTACCGCCCGCAGATGGTCCGCCTGCCCCCCGTCGAGCGTTTCGGCCCGCGCGGGCCGATTCGCATTGAGCGGACGATCAAACTACTGCCCGTGGGTGCCATCAGCATCATGGTGCGGATTCCGTTCAGCGTCGACAAGATTGAAGACTTGGTAAGCTACCACGATATCCGCTTCAACGACGGCAGCTACCTCTACGACGACGTGCGCGACTTGGCCGAACAGGTACGCCAGGAACTCGCCGGCAGCCTCATCCGCCCGGTGAAGACCCTCGGCGACGAGGAGGCCTACACCGTTTTTTGCTTCAACGCGCCGCTGAAAAACGCCAAGAGCGAGCCGATGAGCGCCGAAGACTGGTTCCTGGGCAACCGCCGAGGGGTGGCGGCGCTGCTCACCGAGGAGCCTGATCTGTTTCAGCTTTCCGATCAGGAAGCGGACGAGTCCAGCGCGAGATATTTCAGCTATTACGAAAACGACATCGTCGTGATCGATTGGGATGCCGCCGTCATCGTCGACGACCCGCGTTACTTTGATGAAACGCTTTACATCATGGAACTGGCCAACCTGCAACTGGCCGAACTCGAAGCGTACGACCGTATTCTCGATGACGCGGTGGAGAAAAGTTACCGCGACCTCGCCAGCCGGCGCTTCAAAAGCCTGCGCATCAACAGCACGCAGCGTGAACTGCGCGAAATCCGCATCGACTTAGCCCGCCTGCAGGACGAACTGAGCAATATCACCAAGTTTTTTGGCGATTGGCACCTGGCCCGTATCTATCAGGGTTTGGCGCTGCGGTTTCATTTACAGGACTGGCAAAAAACAATCGACGAAAAACTCCGCACGCTGGATGAGCTATATCAGATCCTGCGGCAGGACCAGACGAACCTGTGGATGATCATCCTCGAAGCGTCGATCGTGGCGCTGTTTATTCTGGATATTGTGAAATCGGTTTTCTAAACTGGTAAACCCATGCCGTCCAACGCCACATCCCCCACGCCGAGCCGCGCGCAGATTGAAGTGGCGCGACTGTTCCCCGGGCCGGGCGACTGGACTGAAGACGATTACCTGCTGCTGAGCAAACTAACCAACCAGCGAATTGAACTGGCCGACGGCTGCCTTGAGGTGCTGGAGATGCCGACCCGAACCCACCAGATGATTGTGCAGTTGTTATTTCTGTCGCTGCACGAATACGTGAAGGCTCGTACTCTGGGCCGAGTGGTGATTGGGGGCTACCCGTTCAAGGTCGTCGCGGGTCGATTCCGCCAGCCCGATTTACTTTACATTTCCCGTCGCAACGATCGGCGTGCCGGCGAGGAATTTGCAGAAAAAATCGATGTGGCATTCGAAATTGTCAGCCAGGATCGAAAACGTGACTACCGCACCAAGAGAGAAGATTACGCAAAGGCATCAGTATCGGAATACTGGATTGTCGATGCGGATAAATCGATGATCACCGTGCTGACGCTGAACAACGATGTGTACGAAGTCGCCGGAACGTACCGCCGCGGTCAAACTGCTAAATCAAACCTGTTGCGTGGCTGGACGGTCGATGTTGGCGCGCTGTTCGCTGACGCAAGAAAATGAGTCGCAGCAAGGGGGCTGAGGTGCCGTCGTCGAAGCCTGGCGTGACCCGCTTGACGAGCGGCAAGTGCGCACTTCGCGGGCGACCTTCCCCCCAACCCCCTCCCTGAATACATGGAGGGGGAGGCTGCCGACGCATGTCACGGGCATCATCACTTGGGCGCGATCAACTGATTGAGCTTGGCGCGAATCTGCGGATTGTTCGGCTGGGCGGCGTCGAAATCCTGCAGCAATTTGACGGCGGCGGGGCGGTCGTTAGCGCGCACCAGCACGTCGGTGCGCAGCAACGCCACGCGTGATTCACCGGGGAACTGTTGTGCCAGCGCATCGATGATCCGCATGGCCACGTCCTGCTCTCCCACGCGCGACGACACACCGATCTTGTTCAGTTTGTGCGGCGTCGACTCCTCGGGCATCGTATCGAGCAGCGCCCGCACCGTGGCACGGTCGCCGCGGCCTTCCCATTGCAGCAGTTGGGCCTGCAAACCCTGCACCTCCGCCGCGGCGGGCAGGTCGTTTTTCAACTTTTCCAGATGCGGCCGCGTTTCGGGCATGGCCTTGAGGTCGATCAGCAACTGCACGAGTGCGATGCGCGCCGGAGCATATTCGATGCGGCTGATGGCGTCTTCAAACTGCTTGCGGGCCGAAGTGGTATCGCCGCTTTCAATGTACGCTTTGCCGAGAAGCGTGAGAATTTCGCAGTAGATGCCCTCGCCCATTTCACGCGCGGGCGGCAGGGCTTTGTTTAACAATTGAATGGCCCGGGCCGTGTCGCCGCAAGCCTGTTGGACGCGCGCATTGAGCCGAAGCACGCGCGGGCCCGGCTCGCCGCTGCGCGGTTGCAGGGTGGCAAGATCGGCACGGGCCTGCTGCAGGTGTTTATCGGCGGCGGCAGCGAGGGCTGCGGCGGGCTCGGCGGGATTGGCGGTGGCGAAGTCGGGGGCTTTGGCGCGGGCGCGAAGCTGGTTGAATAACTCGATGCGCAGATCGATCGACGTCATCAGCGCGCTGCGATACGCCTCCACCGCCACCATGCCCGCAATGCCGCTGCGGCTCACCGGCGGCTGTACCGCGGGCACGAGGATCGCCAACGCCTCTTCGTACCGCGCCGGGTCTTCAATGAGGATCTCGGCCAACTGCACGCGCGGGCTGGAGGCTTTGGGTTGAGCGCCGATGATGGTGCGCAGAATGCTCTCGGCCAGCGCATCATTCCCCACGCCGCGCTGGACGCGCACCGCGAACGATACAATCTGATTAAGCTCGGGGTCTTTTTCATTCAGCAACCCCACCGCGCCGCCGAGCAGATCGGCCATCTCGCGGCCCATCTTGTCCCGGGCCGCAGCGGCGGCGCGGTCGTCGGAGAATGCATTGATGTCGTACGCCGCCAAACCCATGCTTTGAATCATCTGCGCTTTGCGAAATAGCAGCCCGGCGCTTTTCGGCTGGCGGGCGATCGCCTGATCCATTGTTTCGATCGCGGCTTTGATCTGCGCGGCGGCCTCATCGCGGTTGCCGAATTTCAACGCGTTCGTGCCCAGCTTGCCCTGCGCCCGCGCGATGATGAATGGAATATCCACATCCTCGGGCCGGCGGGTTTGCAGATCGCGAAGGGCTTCAATGGCCACGGACACTTCGCCGGCGTTGGCGGTCTTCTCGTATAGGAATGGCTCGATGGTGCCACGCTGCTGCACGAGCACGGCAAAATCATCCGACGGATCGACCGCCAGCACCTGCCCCGCCACGGTCGCGGCGCGGCGCAGCAGGTCCAGCCGGGTATCGGTGTTGGAGATGTCGGCATATTCGACATAAAAGCGCATCAAGCGCTGCCGCGGCTCGATCGATTGCGGGTATTGCTTCATCGCCGTTTCCCACGCCTGGCGCGCCGCCATCGCGTGGAAAATGTCGTCACCCGCCAGGGCGTTTTGCGCATCGCCCAGGCGCAGATAAAGGCTGAGCGGCGCGTTGCCGGCACTGCGGCGAATCGCCTCGGAGTAAACGCGCGCCGCTTCGGCAAATTTGCCTTCGGCCACCAGCCTATCGCCCACCGCGGGGTCGGCGCTGGAAGCCGCGGCCGGCGCCGGGCGGTTATTTGTGGGCGTCGGCGACGGTTGAGGTTGGGGCCCCGATCCACCCCCGCCGATGATCTGCCCGCGCCCCACCTGCGCGGTGGCGGCGATCAACACGCCCAACCGGAAGCAGCACGACAATAAAGACAAGCGACTTGTCACGCCCGCTATTGTATCGAATCGGGGCAAAATACGGCTATGGCTGACTTCGCATCACCGCACATCGCCGGACAAGGCCGCACGCGGTTTTTTGTTCGCAAGCCGCCATCGCAGAATGCGAATTTTTCCACCGAAATCTGCTTGACTTCCGACCAATGTTAGGAAATAATTAGGGTTTGTACCGGGCCCTCGAAACACCCGCCGGCGTTCGTCTGATTTTTGGCGGTAGATTGAGGCCTGTTACGGACCGGAATGGGCATCGATTGAGTGCGAAATGGGACTAAAAAGGATCAAAAAAGGACCGAAAAGGGATC
>CAZXLA010000129.1:0-2164 GCA_964641895.1 uncultured Tepidisphaeraceae bacterium | reverse complement strand
AAAAGGGATCAAAAAGGGCCGGTGGCGGACGGGGTTGGGACGGGGTTTCTATTCGACCTGAATTTCTCGTAAAACACCCGGGAGAAATGAGTTATGCCACGAATCGACGGGACAACCGATGCGCAAACATCTTTTTTACGTCGCCTGATGAAGCATGGAGACGACCTTCCCGCCAATCGGTGGCCGACCGCGCGGATTCTCGCCCGGTGGATGGCCCGGCCGTCGTTCGCCGCCGCCATGAGCGACGTGACGGCCGCGCTGCGTGTGCGATCCAACGTGCAGCGCCGCTTTGTGGCCGCCGGCGCCATGGGGCAGTTGCTGAACGTTTTGAATGCCGGCGTGCGGTCGAACCCGAACGGGGCGAAACTAAGCGAACTACTCCATGTGATTGAGGCGACCCGTTGACGGGCTAATAACGGTTTTTGCACTCGAAGGTCGACCCATTGCCGCCGGCACATGCCTGAATGACGATCGGCAAGCGTCAGCGACGGGTGGTATTGCGGCGGGAATCGGGTCGCAGTGCGGATGTATTTTTGCGGGAATCGGTCGCAGAGCTGCTGGAATCGGGTCGCTTACGCTCGCCGCTCGTTACATGCGTTGGCCCTGAGTGGCCGACCGATGGAGGCGCCGGATATTTGGAAGACGCGTGCGTCTTGAATAGAATCAATGTCGTATGAAAGATTCAGATGTCATTAACCTGCAAGAGCCCAAGCTGAGCCTCGGCGACCAGTTTTACCTGCCGCAGGTTGCGATTGGTTTGGGCACTACGCTTAAGCACATGCTGCGCGTCGTCGCCGGCAAGCACCGCGTGATTCAATACCCCGAAGAACGGCGCGACAACCTGCCGATTGAAGACGGCGGCATGAACCTTCGCACGTATCGCGGGGTGCATCGGCTGAACAAAGATGAAGACGGCCGCGTGAAGTGCGTGGCCTGCTTCATGTGCTCGACGGCGTGCCCGGCGCACTGCATTCACATTGAGGCCGAAGAAAGCCCCTGGGCCGACCGCGAAAAATATCCGAGCAAGTTTGATATCGACGAGCTCCGCTGCATTTACTGCGGCATGTGCGAAGAGGCGTGTCCGGTGGATGCGATCGAGCTGACGAGCGTGTACGACATCGTCGGGCTGACGCGGCAGGAAATGATCTTCGATAAATCCAAGCTGCTGGAAATGTACGACCGGACGGCGGTTAATGAGCCGATGTGATGGGCGGACGAAAGCGGATCACTTATGAAGTGACATTGAATTTCCGGCGGCCGGGGAATACGCCCCGACCACAGCCGTCGGGGTGCATGGAGTCCTATACAGGTCGCGGAAATACGCCACAGGCCGCTCGGGCGGCGGCTAATCGACGGATTCCACGCGGCTGCCAGGGAAAAGGAATTGGAAGTTACGGTCACGGCAAGGTTCGCGAGATATGAGCACGATCGAATGGCATCAACTTCAGGCCTTGTGGAGACGGCATCGAGTGTTGGCGCATCAGCAACGCGCCGTGCTGGAGCAACGTACTGCCGTGACAAGACGCCTCGAAAAGGACTTTCGCATTGCCAAGCCCGAAGCATCTGCCGGGCGAGCAACGAAGAACCTGCTCAGCGGAATTAAGCACCTATCGGTGAAAGCGGTCGAGAAATTGCTGGCACTCGGCGCCGACCCCGATGCCCAAAATGAAAGCGGCGAAACACCTTTGCTGCTCGCATGCTATCGAAAAGATCAGGAATCGTTCGTCCGTCTTCTGGTTAACATCGGCGCGGATGTCAATCTTGCAGATGACTGCGGTAACACGCCCCTGATTGTCAGCGCCACAGACGACCGCCTGAAAACCGTGCGTTTATTAGTGGATCGGGGCGCCGATGTGAACGCGCAAAACGTTGAAGGTGATACGCCGTTGACGAATGCTTCGATCTGGGGAGAGCGGCGGACTGTACAGTTCCTGCTCTCGAGGGGCGCAGACCCGGGACTGGTGGACGGCCTCGGTTGCAGCGCAATGGATTTGGCTTCGCAAAAGGGAAATCAAACTATTGCCGCGATGATGCGCGCCGTGATGGTGGAAACGGCCACTTGACGATGTAGTACGGCGTCAATCGTGCACCACATGTGCAAGTGTTTTCTCCACCAACAGCAAAAACGCCCGAATCGATTTCTCCAGGTGTTCAACCGGCGTGT
>CAZXLA010000128.1:6148-11003 GCA_964641895.1 uncultured Tepidisphaeraceae bacterium | reverse complement strand
CCCCATTGCATTCCGCAATCCAAAATCGAGAATCGCCATGCGAACACCAACACCATGAAACTGGTACAAAACCAACCCTTCGCCGGCCTGGAAGAATTCGTCGGCGAGAACGTGCCGCTTAAAAAGCACACGTGGTATCGCATCGGCGGGCCGGCGCGTTATCTCATTCAGCCGCGCAGCGTTGAGGAATTGCAGGAAGCCGTCCGTCGCTGCAACGAGAATGACATCGCCACATACGTCCTGGGCCTGGGTGCGAACCTGCTGGTGCAAGACGGCGGCGTCGACGGCGCGGTCTTCCGCTTCAATGAAGATTTCTGGCGCCGGGTGAGCTTCAACAAAACCACGGTGGAAGTCGGCTCGGGGGTTGATATGCAGAAGCTGATGCTTCGCACCTGCCGGCAGGGCTTGGCGGGCATTGAGTGCCTGGCGGGCATCCCCGGAACCGTCGGCGGCGGGATTCGCATGAACGCCGGTGGAAAGTTCGGCGACTTTGGCGCGGTCATCCACCGCGTCACGGTGATGGACGGCGAAGGCACTGTCTTCGAACGTCATAAAGATGATCTGGTGTTCGAGTATCGCAAGACCAACATCGCCGCCAAGTTTATCCTGGGCGCAACGATCGAACTGGATGACGACGATCCGGAAAAGATCATGAAGCGCACCAAGGAAATCTGGTTCTACAAACGCAACACCCAGCCGCTGAACACCAAGAACTGCGGCTGCGTGTTCAAAAACCCGCGCGGCCTCAGCGCCGGCGCATTGATCGATCAGGCCGGCTTGAAGGGCCTGCGCATCGGCAACGCCGAGGTGAGCGCCAAACACGCTAATTTCATCATCGCGCATCCGGATTGCTCCAGCCAAGACGTCATGAAGCTCATCAAAGTCATCCGCGAAAAAGTCTACGAACGAAATCAGATCGATTTGGAAAGCGAAGTACAGATTTGGCCCTAACGTTGTGACGTAGGGTGCGCTTCAGCGCACGAGGGTTTTCAAGAGCAACGGTGCGCTGAAGCGCACCCTACGAATGTACCCTATGCGTATCACCGTTCTCCGCGGCGGGCCTAGTGCCGAGCGGGAAATTTCTCTGATCAGCGGCAAAGCCGTCGCCGACGGGCTTCGCCAGGCCGGGCATGATGTCTTCGAATCGGACGTCTCCCCCACCGACCTCGCCGGCCTTGATCGCCCCGCCGACGTCATCTTCCCCGTCCTCCACGGCGCGTTCGGCGAAAGCGGCGAGCTGCAGGCGATCCTCGAAGCCCGCCACCTCAAGTTCGTCGGCTCGGGCAGCAAAGCATCGCGGATCGGTATCGACAAGATCGCGACGAAAGAAGTATGGCAAGCCGCCGGCCTACCCACGCCCGCGTGGAACGTGGTGCGAAGAGGCGACGCGCATCCGACCATCAATGGCTCGTGCGTGGTGAAGGCGATCGGCTCGGGCAGCAGCATTGATGTTTTCGTCTGCAAAGCGCCTGCAGAAGCGCCCGCCCAAGCCGCCACCGCGCTGACGCAGGTGCTGGCGCGGCACGATCGCGCGTTGGTGGAACAGTTCATTGATGGCATCGAACTCACCGTCGGCATCCTTGAAGATCGCGCGCTGTCGCCCATCGGCATCGTTCCCAAAGCCGAGTTTTTCGACTACGAAGCCAAATACAAATCCGCCGACACCGAACACCGCTTCGATACCGGCCTGCCGCAAAATGTGATTGATCTGGTGCAAAGCCTGTCGCTCAAAGCCCACCACATCATCGGCTGCCGCGACCTGTCGCGCGTGGACGTAATGATCGATAAACAAAACCGCCCGTTTCTGATCGAAATCAACACGCTCCCGGGCTTCACGCCCAAAAGCCTCCTCCCCGAGGCCGCGGCGCATGACGGTGTGCCGTTCGTGGAGTTGGTCGACCGGCTCGTTAAACGCGCGGCGATGCGTGCATAGCCTCGGGGTGGTACGTCGTGGCCCGAAAGCCATGCGGCACAACCCAACCATCGCTCATTTCTCGTATTCAAGATTCCGTTGCGATCGTCCGATAAATCATTCGGCGGCGTGCGCGCGTGCAGCCCACGTAGACTTCTATTCATGGCCAAAAAACCCTCAAAGCCAATCGCGAAGAAACCGCCGTCGGCGCGTTCGGAGGCGGTGCGGAAGTTTACGTTTCACTTTGCCGCGGCGATGGCATTTGCGGCGGTGCTGGCGGTGGGGTTTTACTTTGCTCGGCGGGAGGTGGCGGTGAAGCTGGCCTACTCCGCTGACCCGCCCAATGTGGTGTTTCGCGATCGGCCGGCTTGGATGACCGATGACGTGGCCGAATCGCTCACGCGGTCGGTTCGGCCGATGCGGGGAAGTTCGGCGTTTGATTCGCGCGTACTGGCCGACTGCGCTGCGGTGCTCAATGCCAATCCGTGGGTGAAAAAGGTGAACGCGGTTCGCCGGGCCTACGGCGCACAGCCGGGGGATACCATTGAAATCGATTGCGAGTTTCGCGCGCCCATGGCGCTGGTGCGGTGGCAGGAATATTACTGGCTGATCGATGCCGACGGCTACAAACTCCCCGAGCAATACACCGGCGAGCAGGCCGCCGATCTGATTCTGGACAACGATCGCCGGCCGCACTTGCGCATCATCGAAGGCGTGGAACATGCGCCGGTGGAATCCGGGCAAAAATGGCCCGGCGCCGATCTGGCGGCGGGGCTGGAATTGACGCGATTACTTTTCGGCCAGCGTTACGCCGACGAAGTGGTGAAGATCGACATCGCCAACTTCGCCGGCCGGGTGGACGCGCGTGAGGCGCAGCTGACGCTGGTCACCCGCTACGGGAGCGAAGTGCGCTGGGGCCGGCCGATCAGCGCCAAAGACGCGTTTGTTGAAGTGCCGCCGGCGAAGAAGCTCGAAGCGATGCAGCAGATTTACGCACAATACAATCGTCTCGACGCAGGGCAGCCGTGGATTGATATCCGGTTTGATCAAGTGACTTACCCCTCGGCGTCGGCGGATACGGGAAGATGAGCCGATTTGGGATTTGGGATTTGGGATTTGGGATTCAAGGCCTCGTGCACGACCCCGATTGGTAATCCGCAATCCGAAATCCCCAATCCGAAATCCGCAATTGATCCAATGCTTCCAGCGCCCGTTCATGCTCGCGTGGCTCCGCCGGCTGGATCCGGCGAGCTGGATGCGCTGAGTCTGCTCGTTTGGCTCGCCGCTCAGGTGGGGGCGATTGCGCTTTGTAGTGCAAATGTTCGATTCACAGCCATTTGGCCCGAGCAGCCGCGCGGCGCCACGCTGGCGATTCTGGTGGCGGTACAACTCATCATGTTGAGTTTTGCGTTTCCTCGACTGCTGCGCTCGGTGCGGTCTTCGTTGCTGATTGTGGCTTCGGCCCTGCCGATGATCGCGCTGGCCGGCAAGTTTTCGCAGTCGCCGCTGCGCGTTGAGGCCGGCGCGTGGCTTTACCTGGTTGCATGGACGCTGGCGCTATTTTCGTGGGCCGCATGGGCGAAAACGCCTCGCCGGGCGGGTCTGGCGGTCGCGATCGGGGTAATGATCACGCTCGGTTGGCCGGCGCTGGCGTACTGCCACGCTGAGTTTGGCCGGTCGGCGGGGTCGCTTGGGCTTAAGCTGCACCCAGTGCATGCCATTTTCGCAATAAAATCCTTCCACTTTCCCCCACCAGCGTCTTGGCTGCTTTTGACCGTAATTTGCGGTAGCGGGGCAATTGCGCGCGGGATCGACCGCCTCCGCCGCATTCGCCCATAAGCAAGTGACAGGTTATCCACCATTTTCTTGTGGACAAGTATGGAAAAATGTGAACAAGTGGGGGAAGAAGCGGGCCCCTCGGATAGCGCGTCGAAGAAACTTCATCAATTTACCAAGATTTTTGTTTTAGATATTGAAAAAGTGGAAGAGAGTGGTAAAACCACCCACGTCAGATGAAAGCAACAGAAAATAATGAGACACGCGGTTTACATCGGGGAACATGAGCTCACCATCGACGACAAGAACCGCGTACTAGTGCCATCGGACGTGCGGAAAATAATGGACCACGAGCGCGATGGAAAGGGCTTTTATCTCGTCCTTGGGCAAAATCGAAAGCCTTGGCTGTATGCCGAGCAATATTACGAAGGGCTTTTATCTCGCGAAGAGCAGGAACTGAAGCCCGAAGCAGAAATTCGGCCCGACGCCAAAACGCTTGAGAATTGGCAGGCCACTTTCGCATTGGCAAGTAAGGTTGCGTGGGATAAACAAGGAAGGATTCTCATCCCCGAAATCATGCTCCGCCGGACTTCGACAGGTCGAGAGATCACGCTCATCGGCGTGCGCAATCACCTGGAAATCTGGAACCGCAGCGATTGGGAAGTGCGGTTTAATCAGTTGCTTCAGATGCCCGATGCTTAGGCTTACCCGCCTGTGGCGTCTTGTAAAACTTGGTGCTTTGAACGCGCGGCGTGCCACCCGCTCGCTGCCATATCAAAGCAAATGACGCCGACGGGATTCGCTGTTTCAGGGTTCTGATAAGGGAAAAACAACCCATCACGTCCCAAGGAAGGGTCGTTTTTCAATAGTCGAATGATCCGCCCGCGCGAGCACGGATGCCGGCTCAGGTGGATCACCAAAACACAACAGGCGAGCCGAAGGATCGGCTCGCCGGTTGCGGAGTGCTTCAGGTGCGTGCTGTGGGATCGTCTCACGGATGGGGCCTTGGGCTGTAACCCGAGGGTGCATGGACGCCCGATCTCACTGGCTTCCAATCGCGGCGACACGGAGGTTGCCTCGATTGGTTTTTTTCAGCGGCATTCCTTACCGCTGCTTGTCTTACGTTCTATCGTACACGCGGTTCAACTGCCACGAATCAACTGCCAC
>CAZXLA010000128.1:3701-6048 GCA_964641895.1 uncultured Tepidisphaeraceae bacterium | reverse complement strand
TCAACTGCCACGAATCAACTGCCACAAATGCGAAGTTTAAAAGTCCTGCCGGCCGAAACAATCAGGGATTGCCCCAATCGAAGGTAAATTCTGCCAGAACAAATGCGAACATTTAACGAACATCAGGAGTATCGCTTACCCCGCAGTACTTTTCAAGTTTATTTTCGTCACAATCTTCTGAATTGATGCAGCCCGCCGAACATGGTCACGAACCGGTGATGCTGGCCGAGGTGCTCGAGGCCCTCCGCCCCAGCGGCGATGCGGTCGTCGTCGATTGCACCCTCGGCCGCGGCGGGCACGCGCTGGCTATTGCCAACGCCCTGGGCACCGGCGGAAGCCTCATCGCGCTGGAAGCCGATCCGCGTAACCTTGAATACGCACGCACTCGGCTCGACGGCGCCGCGGCAAGCGTGACGCTCGTCAACGCCAATTTTTCCGAAATCGATGAAGTGCTCCGCGAATCCGGCCACGAGAAGGTTGACGGCATTTTCGCAGATTTGGGCCTGAGCACCAACCAGTTTCTCGACCCCGCCTACGGCATGAGTTTCAGCGAAGATCGCCCGCTGGACATGCGCATCGACCCGCGCAGCCGACTCACCGCCGGCCAGATCGTCAACCGGTTTGGCGAGAAAGAGTTGGCCGATCTGATCTATCAACTGAGCGACGAACGATTTTCTCGCCGGATTGCCAGAAAGATTGTGGAAGCGCGTCAGCTTTCGCCGATCAAAAATACGAGGGAGTTAGCCGAGCTTGTTCGGTCGGTTGTTCCCTCGATCGGTGCAGGACGCACCGGAACTGGAAGCGGTGCTTCCAGGGCGCGGATTGATCCGGCCACCCGAACCTTTATGGCCCTGCGCATGAAGGTCAACGGCGAGGTGGAAAACCTCGTCCGCCTGCTTGAAGTGGCCCCCAGGCACCTCAAGCCCGGCGGACGGATGGCGGTCATCAGCTTCCATAGTGTGGAAGACCGCGCGGTGAAGCAGGCGTTTCGGTTTGCGGAGCAGACCGGGCTTCTCAAGGTTATTACCAAAAAGCCCCTCTCGCCCTCCGAACTCGAAACCGCCAAAAACCAACGAGCCCGCTCGGCGAAGCTTCGTGTGGCCGAGAAAACAGAGTAGTTGTCAGTTGTCAGTAGGAAGTTGCCGGTGCGAGTCCGACATGCTGCACGGGCAACGAACAACCAACAACTGGCAACCAACAACTGGCAACTAACAACCAACCGGATCAACTCATGACGCGCGAAACGAAGATCGGATTGCTGGTCGGACTGGCATTTATCATTGTGATCGGAATCCTGCTGTCCGACCATCTCACCAGCAGTACCGAGCCGCCGTCGGCGCCAATGTCGAATGCCGGATCGATCGTCCGCGCCGCCGTCAACACGCCCGGTGCGGCGCAGCACGCTGCCGCCCAGGTTGTGCCGCCGCAGGTTCAGCCCAATCAGCCGGTGCGCAGCGCCGAAGACTTTCAACCGCGCCCGCAGCCTGTAAAAATTGTGGAGGTCAACACGCCGACACAAAACGAGCCGGTGACGATCACTTCCCCCAACACCGATCCACTTCCATCGCAACGTCCCAACAACGGGGCTTCAGCCCCGGATCAAGTCGCGCAATACAACCCGGTACAGCAAATCACCGAACCAGCAAAAGCGGTTCCCCCATCGCGCACCAGCGACCCAGTAATGACTCGCCTGAACGCCGAAGCGCAGAAGTTCGGCCAAGCCATCATCCCCGTCGGCGGCAACCCCCAGCCGCAGCAGCCCGCCGCCATGAGCAAATACAAAGTTGAGCCGGGCGACACTCTTTCGAAGATTGCCACCAAAGTTTACGGCACCAGTTCCAAAGCCGTGTTGACCGCCATCATCGAAGCCAACCCCAACTTGAAAGACAACCCCAATCTGGTCATCGAAGGTCGCACATACAACATTCCGCAATTCAACACCAAGCCGGGCGCTTCAGCCCCGGATTCTTCAACGACAATTGTATTAAATCCTGTCAAGCCGCAACTCGCGCAGGCTCCCTCCAAGCCCGAGCCCGGCGCTACCTACATCGTGGAAGAAGGCGACAACCTGACCCGCATCGCCCAGGATCAATGCGGTGCCGCCGACGCCGTCGCCGCCATCAAGGAACTTAACCGCGAGATGCTCAAAGGCGGCGACATCATCCGCCCGGGCATGAAGCTGAAGCTGCCGGCGAAATCGGTGGCGGTGAACAACTAGGAGTCAGGGGTCGGTGCTCAGGAGGCAGCGGGCAGGAGACAGAAACCAATCCTCCACCCCTCAACCCCAAACCCTGAACCCAGAACCCTGACCATGCTCAAAATCCTCCTCACCCTCTTCCTCGCCACG
>CAZXLA010000128.1:0-3601 GCA_964641895.1 uncultured Tepidisphaeraceae bacterium | reverse complement strand
CCCCCTCACGCACTCTTGGCGTCCCAGGAGGGGGAATCCACCATCAGATTTTTCACGATCCACAGCCCGCTAAGCCGATCCTTATCGGACGTGACCGACCCGCTGAACAACGCCCAGCCACCCTTCTCCCCCCGCGCCGCCGCCATCGTATTTGCGGCGGTCATGATGACGTTTCTTGCGTTGGCAGGCCGCGTCGTTTTTCTGCAAACACTGGGCCGGGAACGCACAATTCTGCAGGCCGACCGCCAACAGCACTACACCGAAACCCTCCACGCCCGCCGCGGGAGCATTTTTGATCGCAACGGCCTGCTCATGGCCGGCACGGTGCAGAAAAAGTCGCTGTTCGTTGACCCGAAGTTCATGCTCGAAGTGTTTCAGGAAGACGGCAAGACGCTCGTCGACCTCGACCGCGAAATCGCCAAACTCGCCGCCCTGATCGACAAAGACCCGCTCGAAATTTCGCAACTCATCGGCGACAAATCGACCAGCCGCTATGTGAAGGTGGCCGACTTTTTGGACGACTACATCGTTGACGCCGTCGCCAAGCTCAACCTTCCCGGCGTGGTGCTCGAACCGGTCGACGTGCGCGAATACCCCATGGGCTCGCTCGCCGCCCATGTGCTGGGCGGCGTGCAGAAGGACAACATCGGGCTTGAGGGCGTCGAGCTGCAGTTTGAAAAACTCCTGCGCGGCAAAGACGGCTTCAAGCGATCGTTAAAAGACGCGCGCCGGCGGAGCATCGCCACCGCCGCCGAAGATTACGTCGCGCCGGTGAACGGCACACACGTGATATTGTCGATCGATTCGAACATCCAGATGATCGCCGAGCAGGAACTCGCCGCCGCGTGCAAGCAATTCCGCGTTCGCGCCGGCGAGACGATCCTCATGGACCCGCAGACCGGCGAAATCCTGGCGATGGCCAACTGGCCCACCTTTAACCCCGCCAACATTGAAGATACCGCGTTGACGCCCGAGGTGCGCCGCAATCGGTGCCTCACCGACCCGTACGAGCCGGGATCGACCATCAAGCCGTTCATCGTCGGCCCGGCGCTGGCGAACAAGCTGGCGAAACCGACCGATCTATTTCACATTCCCGGCCCGTACAAATCACCGCTCCGCGCCAAACTGGTGCAGGATGTGCATTACTACGGCGACCTGGCGCTGTGGGATGTGATGGTCAAATCCAGCAACATCGGCATGGTGCAACTGAGCGAAAAGATCGGCCCTAAGCCGCTGCATGATTCGGTGGCGCAGTTCAAGTTCGGCCAGCGCACGAAGGTTGATCTTCCCGGCGAAGACCCCGGACTGCTCAACCCGCTTCGCAAGTGGACCAAGCCCAGCCCGGTCAGCATCGCCATGGGCTACGAGTTAATGGTCACGCCGCTGCAACTCACCCGCGCTGTGTGCGCCTATGCCAACGGCGGATTGCTCGCGTCGCCGCATGTGCTGCACGGGTTGCTTACGCCTGAAAGCGAAATCGATCCCGCCGCTAAAAAACATCATGAGAAAGTGCGGGCGATTGACGAACCGACGGCGCAACTCGTACTTCGAATCATGTGCGATGTGGTCTTCCGCGGAACCGGCCAGAAGGCGCGCAGCGAGCGGTGGAACCTGTTCGGCAAAACCGGCACCGCCCACACCGCGCAGGGCGGTTCGTATAATGAAACGAACTACACCAGCTCATTCGTCGGCGGCGGGCCGTTTGAAAACCCGCGCGTCGTCGTCGCCGTTATTTTGCACGACCCCGATAAATCGCTGGCCCACTTCGGCGGCACCGTTTCCGCCCCCGCGGCCGGGCAGATTCTGCAGCGTACACTCGCCTATCTTCAAGTCCCCGATTCGCCCCAACTCACGCCTCCGCCGCCGCAGATTGCCAACATGCTGCACGCGTTCGACGCGCGGGTGTATGAACGCAGGATTACGGCAGCGGCATCCGGTCAATGAGTTCAGCCGCAGATCAACGCAGATGCAGAAATGAGATCGCAGCGCAGCGCTGTCGCGATATGCTTTTCCTGGACCTGCGTTCATCGGCGTTCATCCACGGCTGACGGTGCCTGTCTTTTCGTGTTCTGCGGCGATGGAGAACCGCAGCCAGTCATCACTTGCACAGTTCGACTTTTCCGCGCTTGCCCATACCATGCATGTTGCGGAGGAACGCATGAGCAATACGACGACAGGAACACCGGCATATTCTCCAGGTCTGGCGGGCGTGATCGCGGGCGAGTCGGCCATTTGTTACGTCGATGAAAACTCCGGCCTGCGCTACCGCGGCTACGACGTGCATGATCTGGCCGACCATGCAACGTTCGAGCAGGTCGCCTACCTGATGATCTACGGCGACATGCCCGACGCCGATCAATTGAAGCATTTTCGTACGCAGCTTGTCGATGAAGCCAGGCTGCCCGACGACGTGGTCAAGATTCTTCGACTCCTGCCCAAAACCATGCACCCGATGGATTTCATGCGCACTGGCGTGAGCGCGTTGGCCGCTTACGATGCCGATCTGAATGATCACTCCATTGAGGCCAACAAACGCAAGTCGGTACGATTGCTGGCGAAGATGAACGTGCTCGCTGCGGCCGGCGGGCGCGTGCGCGAAGGCAAGGACGTGCTGCTCCCCAAACACGGCATTTCGCACGCGGCAAACTTTCTCTACATGCTCGCCGGGCAGGTTCCCGAAGATTTCAAGGCTCGCGCCATCGATATTCTTTACATCCTGTATGCCGAACATGAATTCAACGCATCGACCTTCGCCGCAAGAGTTACCGTGAGCACGCTCAGCGACATATACGCCGCCTGCACCAGCGCGCTGGGCACGCTCAAAGGCCCGCTGCACGGCGGCGCGAATGAAGAGGCGATGGGCGTGCTGGAAGAAATCGGCTCGCCTGAAAACGTTGCCGCGTGGGTGAAAGACAAACTCAGCCACCGCGCCAAAGTGATGGGTTTCGGCCACCGCGTCTACCGCACCGGCGACAGCCGAGTGCCGGTGATGCGCAAACTGGCGACCGAAATTGAAAACCGCCTCGATCAGCACAAGTGGGTTGCCATCTGCCAGGAACTGGAAGCGGTCATGGAGCGTGAGAAAAAGCTGTATGCGAATGCCGACCTGTACGCCGCCCCCATCTTCAACATGTTGAAGATTCCGGTTGACCTCAACACGCCGATGTTCGCCGCCAGCCGTTGCTGCGGGTGGGCGGCGCATGTCATCGAACAACTGGCCAACAACCGCATCATACGCCCGCGGTCGATTTACAATGGGCCGGACTTGCGAAAGGTGTGAGTAGATTCCCGCATGATGACTTTTCAAACCCGCGCGGGTACTCACAACCGGTTCGGGTGATTTTTCAAATCGGCACGGGTGCCACTACTTGAGTCTCAGCTCAAGTAGTCCGCACAAAGCGTTCCTACTGTTTTTCGAACAGGCCACGCCGCACGAATTGGCCCCAGAGGCAAGATCGTGGCACCCCCAACCGTCCTTGGCACGCTACAAAATGGATTCGATGCCGGTTCTCGTGTCAGCGTTATCGTTGTCGGCTAAATCGATCCCATCACCGCCGTCGAGGATATCGCTTCCGGCGGCGCCGATGAGGGTGTCGTTTCC
>CAZXLA010000127.1:0-11075 GCA_964641895.1 uncultured Tepidisphaeraceae bacterium | reverse complement strand
TTTCATCTCGCCGGTAGGGCATGTCACGGTCGGGCATCTCACCGCCGGCGCCGTAGCAGCCCCAATGCGCCAACCGCCGACATTGCGAATGTAGTGGGCTCGGGGATGCCCCCGCGTGGCAGGTCGACCGGCGCCGACGAGCCAAAATTTGCGGCCAGGATCGTGAAGTCGTCCAGATTCACCGAGCCATTGTAGTTAAAATCGCCAACAGCCCATCGGCCTGCGCCTCCGAACGAGGTTGCCAAACGCGTGAAGTCGTCCAAATTCACGATGCCGCTCAGGTCGGCGTCGCCCGCAATGGTGTAGCGGATGACCAGCGAGGTTGCATCGAGCGATTGTCCGTTGAACGCCGCACCAAACGGAGTTTCGGCTGCTTCGGCAATGCCAAGGCGCAACGTTGCGGTGGCCGACGAAGTGCGTATGCCCGGGCCGTTGTTCGTTCCGCCGTTGAAGCCGGATGCGATCAGCGCCTCAAGGGCGGGGCGCGGGCTGGCGCCGGCGTAGTCGACGACCAGCGAACGCGTCGTGGTATCCAGCGCCTTGCCGCTGTCGATACTTAATGCGGCCACCTTCAGCGTGCCTGTGCCACCCAGCACGGTATTGCTTGCGAGGCGCAGCGGTGCGCTGATCTGATGAGCTCCCTGGGCTAGCGTGATGGCGGCATTTCCGGTGCTGGTCTGCATCGACAACGTACCGCCGCCGGTGATGCTGTACGGGTTGGAATTGTTAAAGGTGATCGTGCCGACGGTAATCGGCGTATTGACGTTAACCGTTCGCGCCTGCGAGATGACACCGCCAAAGACGGCGGTTGCGTCCACTGCATTGGGAACGGCGGCGGTCCAGTTGGTGGCATCGGTCCAGTTGCCTGATACATCAAACGCCCACGAAGGCGTTACGACCACCGAGTACGGCGCCGTCGGCGGGGTGAAGCTGCTGGCGTTGTACCGGCGCGCGTCGCTGATGCGGAACTCGTCGATGTAACCGGGAAACGGCGCAGAACCGGATTGGTTCTCGCCCACATGAAATCGTGTTACGAACTGGTCCGGCAGATTTCCCGCATAGTGGACGTTCCCAAAACTCGCCGCGCTGCGCAGCAGTTGCCCGTCCCAATAGGTCGCACTCACGCCAAGACTGATATCCCACTCCCAGGCCACATGGTGCCAGGCGTTGTTGGTAAGCAGCGGCAGTGGGATGGATTGTTCGACTTCCCAGCGGTTGGCCACGTCGTCGTCACCAATCATGTATGCGCCCAGCGTGCGCCCAGCGCCGGTGTTGTAGATGTACATGCGGAGGTCGCCGGGGAACGTGCCACCCACTTGTGTGCCCCACAATCCCCAGAAGGAGGTGGAAGACGACAGTTGTGAGGAGTTGACCCACATGTCGATGGTGCCGCGCTGCACGTTGAAGTTGTTTTCAGTATCAAACATCACGCGCCCCCCAACACCCGGGGCGTTACGAAGCAATGAGCCGGCGCCGAACTTCACCTGGCTGGATGCAATCTGTCCGCCGGGGGCATTGGAGAACGGCGGTATCTCGGTGTAGATCTGACCGCTGCCGTTGGCATAGTCGGCGTTGCCGGGCTTGCCTGCAAAAATCGGGTCTGTGTTCTGCACGTCGAAGTGGTGCAGGAACAAAGTGTTGTCGATGCCCGCGGCCGTTGCGAGGGAAGCCGTTGCCAGCATCGCTGCCGTCGCAAGACGGGTCGCCCAGCGGCTCGCCGGATTCAGTTTGTGAACCGTAATACCTACGTACATGATCGCCTCTCCTGTATCAGCGGAATTGGTACCACCGGCCTTCAATCGCCGCATCACCACCAATGAACCTGAGTGCCAGTGACGGGATTGAGCCTGGTCTTGATTTCACTGAAGTTTCGCCACGTCACATGGCCGTCGCCCCAGAGGATGTTGCGCCCGGCGGGTTTTGCTGTTCGGCGGTCCTGGTGCGAAGAGTAAGCCCATTTCTGACGGGGCGAAATATTGCTGTAATCAACCACAATATCCATGACCAGGGGGCGCTCGGATAGTCCCTTCTCACTTGCCTTGTACGGCGACGCAAGATTGGGGGGCGGCAGGTTCACGGTGCCGCGACCGTAAAACCAACTCTGTGCGTTACCGTTCGCGGCGTAGATTGAGTAACCGAGGTACACCACGGATTCCCCTGCTCCATCAATGTGGCTCTTGAACCAGTCGTCTTCGTCGAGAATGGGATCCTCTCCGGCTTGCAAACCGCCGCCGATCTGGTTTTCCGGGCAGTAGAAAATTCTGCCCTGCTTGAACTTGAATTGATCCTCGAGCTGCGCACGCATGGTGACGGCCATCGTTTCCCATGTGGTCCCGCCGGAACTGTTAGCTTCACCGGGGTTGGGCCGGGGACCCTTCCAGTTTGGGAACGCGCCTTTCCAAGCGTTGGCGTACATCATGTACAACTGCCCGATCTGCTGCAGATTGGCGGCGCACTTGGTGCGGTTCGCCTGCGATTTGGCTTTGTTCAGCGCAGGCAACAGAATGCCCACCAGGACGGCGATGATGCCAATCACCACCAACAACTCGACGAGCGTGAATGCGCGGGTAGTTCGTTTCTGCATGGGTCTTGCTCCTCAAAGTTTCGACTGTTGCGCCGGCGCGCGGGATACGTATGACAAGTCTCCCAACCGATGATGCCGGCCGGCAGCCGCCGGGCGGCGTCTTAAGCGAATTGGTGTCGGCGTCGCCGGCGGAGCGACGCCGACACCACAATCCATGCTGGATCCGCAATTATACCAACAAAACCGTTAGCGACGGCGGAACATTCCCGCCGCAGCCAGAGTCAGCAGGCCGAGACTTGTCGGCTCAGGTACGACCGTAAAGGGTGCGGTGGGCACCGTGATGTTCGCACCGGTGTAAACCACCGAGTCGCTGATGCGAAATTCATCAATCAGTCCGTTAAACGTGGCCGAACCAAGCTGGGCCTCACCAATGTGGAACTGCGTCGGGATCGCGCCATCGTACGGGTTTACGGTACCGACGCGGGTCGCGTTGCTGATGCGCACGCCATCCCAATACAGGGACGTGGTTGCGGCGGCAGTGTCCCAGGTCCAGGCAAAATGGTGCCAGGTGTTGACGGCGGCGTTGGCCGCCGGCACATGCGGGAATGTGCCGCCATTGGTTTCAATCTCCCAGCGATGGGCCGGGGTGGCATCGGTCATGTATGCGCCGATGGCCAAATTGCCACCGCCGGGGTTGAAGATGTACATGCGAATGTCGCCAAGCTGGGCCGACGATGGAAAAACGGTGCCGAATGTGTGCTGAAAACCGGGAATCGAGGGGTAGTTGACAAACATCTCAACCGTGCCGCGTTGTACATTATAGTTGCCGGCCGTTTCATATTGGATGCGTCCGCCTACAGCGCGATTCAGGCCCGTGCCGAACTTGCCGCCGGCAACGATCGAGCCGCCTGGGCCGGCGGGGGGGACCGTGGTCTGGTTCGGGTTGCCGCCGGCAAAGTCGGCGACGCCCGCGGGCGTTCCCACGGCCTGGTCAAAATGGTGAATGAACGTGTCGCCGGCGTTTGCCGTCGCAACACCCAACGCGCCGATGGCCAATACGGCGGCCGCTGATACGTCTCGTAGCTTCATAACTCACCTCGTGTTTCGGAGCCGTTGCGGCCCCAGTTCCTAGCTTGTCCGGGTTGTGATGTGTTCAAACCCGAACTCCCGCGCGAAATGGAAGATGGACTGGAAAAAACCATCGCCTCGGTTCGCGGGTACCGTACGACGCTGGCGAGGAGCACATG
Organism: uncultured Tepidisphaeraceae bacterium; assembly: GCA_964641895.1. GTDB lineage: Bacteria > Planctomycetota > Phycisphaerae > Tepidisphaerales > Tepidisphaeraceae > UBA2421. Next base: position 7,304 of record CAZXLA010000127.1, on the reverse strand, counting down.
CTCCAACCGGACTTAATTTATGACATGAATTAAGTGCTTCGTCAACTAAAATCTGGAAAAAAATAAATCGCACTTTAAAAAAGCGATGCCGGCCGGCTGGCTCCGATAACATCACTGATTGCGCTGATTGTTTGCCGCTGGCCGGTTCACGAACCCGTTTGTTCATGCAACTCAGTCTACTGCGCGTGGGCCAGCAGCGGCCCGGCGAGCTGCTTCACAAAAAATAAACGTCCCGCCATCGTGGGCATGAAACTACTGGGGATCCATGGCGTCGGGCCGTATTGCAGGGTCACACAGAGACTCATCCCCTGCCAACTCGCGCCGCGTTCCGGGTAGACGCCGTCCGCCCCGCCGATGCAGAAGTCGCTCTGCAGAAAAAGCCCGGGGCCGATCGAATTCGCGAAACAGGGAATCAGCGTAAACCGGCTCATGAAGCTGTGCAGCGCGTTTTGTTCAATGGTCAACGGGTGTAGCGCGACGCCAGTGCGGTGGGTTTGCCGTTTCCAATCCTGCTCGGAATAAGCTGCGGCCAACTGCGGCTCCCAGAAAGCAATGTGGCAAGCGCGGCCGATCCCGTACACCGTCACGAGGCGAGCGCCCACTGATTTGAGCGCGGTGATCTTGGCGGCGTAGGTGGGAAGGTTCGTACTTGTCGCAAAATTTCGCTGTCCGCGCGGGATAGTGAATTTCCCCAACGGTTCAAATAGCGCATTCTTCATCGCGTGCTCGAATCCGCCGGCCTGGTTTCCCGGCATCGTGTTCCCATCGCGATCGGACCATTCATCCATGTTGAACGTCGTCACATGGTCGCACGACGTCTTGCTTCGTTTGAGGCGGCGCACGACGGTCTTGTACATCCCCATCGGGCCGACAGGCAGGATAATCGCGAGCGGCTGCTTCGCACGGCCGCTTTGCTCAATTTCATCGGCTATGGCGTTCCCCATTTTCTCATCCATCTCGCCGACGCTTCGCACCGGCACGGGCTTGAACCCCTTGTTCCAGTGCTTCGCGGGTTTAAGTAGTTTCTTCGGACCCATCGCACAACAGGTGTCGATGCGGTCAAAGTCCCAGCCCTTGGGATAGAACCCGTCTAATAGTGATCCGGCGACGGTTGATTTGAAGTCGAGTGGCATGGGTGTGTTCTCCGCCGCGAAATAGGGACTCAGGGATTGCCAAAAAGCTCAAGCAGCAGGTCGTGACGCGGGTAAGCGTGGCCGCGATGCTGAACAAACGCCTCGGCCGCCGCTGCGCCGATGAGCGTGCCGCGCAGCGCGTCGTGCCGGCGGGTTGCGTCGATGTATTCATCCATGCCGTGGTGGGCGCGCAGCCAATCCCGCTGACTGGCGTGGCACGCAAGCATCTTCAGCTTAGTATCCTGCTGCTGCGAGATATCGATTACGGTGGTGGGCGTGACTGGCGTTCCCAGGAAATCGATTCCTTCGATCGGGTCTGCGTAATAGAGCCACGGCACTCCGACGGTCGCGTCGGCAAGCGGGACGGTTGAGATATTGCGGCATGTGTAGGCAAATGACGCCGCGCGGGCAATCCGGTGCGTCTCTTCATGGTCCATCATGTAATCACGGGCAGGGTGCGTGATGACTAGGGTCGGGCAGACTTTTCGGAACAGTTCGTAAGCGCGATCGAGCGTGGACGGGTCGTAACAAACCTTTCCGTCGTACGAGCCGGTCCAGTGATATGTCGCGCCGATGACCGCTGCCGAGGCGCGGGCTTCGTCGGCGCGGACCGCCATGATCTGCTTTGCCGGCAGCGTTGCGGTGCCGCAATCGCCCGCGCACGTAGTCGCAATATGGACTTGCCAACCCGCCTGCTGCAAACGCACCAGTGTGCCACTGCAGAGAATTTCTGCATCATCGGGGTGCGCCATCAGCGTCATTGCAACCTTGCGGGTGAATTGGCTACGAATTGACATCACAGGCTCCGACCGTCGCGCCCCTAAGCCAAGCTAACTTAGTTTACGTCACGAATAAAGTAATGAGCGCCACGGTTCGTGACTGTACCACGCAGTTTGCGTATTGTCTGACACATGCCCAAGGGTTCGCAAGTTGGAAACACCCAGCTCATTTCCACACTCAACAGTCGGTTGGTGCTGCAGGCGGTGCGGGTGATGCAGCCAACCTTTCGGGCGGACGTCGCCCGCAGGACGGGTCTTAAGCCGGCAACTGTCACAAGCATCGTGAACGACCTGCTTGCGAAGAAGCTGCTTCGGGAAATTCCTGCCACCGAACTGCCCGCCATCCGCTTCGGTCGCCCGCCGTTGATGCTGGAAATCAACCGTGACGCGCGACGAATACTTTCGATCGACCTCGAACCCGATCACATTCGAGTGGCCGTCACAGACTTAGAGGGCGCGATCCTCCATTACCAGGAGCAGGATGTGAGCCGGTTCGAACAACCTTCGGTCACGATCGCGGCGATCCTGAAATTGAGCAAAGCCGCGCTGCAAACCATCGGCCGGCACCCGTTGTTGGGTGTCGGTATCGCGCTGCCGGGGTTGATCGATTCTGAGAAGCGCGTGCTGATTTCATCGACGAACATGCCGCAGTGGCACAATGTTCCGATCGGTCATCTGCTGGAGGTCGAACTGCGTGCGCCGGTCCGCGTCGAGCGATCAATCCATCTGGCGGCGCTTTACGAGAAGTGGGTTAATCCGAAGCACCAAAGCCGCACCATCCTTATCATTTCGCTGCGCACCGGCGTGGGAATGAGCCTGCTCCGGCGCGGCCAGTTGTATGTGGGGCGAAGCGGCCTCTCGGGTGAAATCGGGCACACGATTGTTGATATAAACGGCCGGGTTTGCGAGTGCGGGAGCCGGGGCTGCCTTGAAACATTTGTCAGCCCATCGGCCATCATCGAGCGGGCCCAGCACCAGATGCGCGACGATCGCGGAAAGGCTCTTGCCGGCGCGATTGAAAAGGGCGAGGCGCTGTCACCGGAGCTGATCTATCGACTGGCGCGCGAAGGGGACGGTGATTGCGGCGACATCGTTCGCGACGTGGGGCGATATCTGGGCGTGGCCGTTTCCAACATGATCAACCTGCTTGCTCCCGATGAAGTGATCATCGCCGGCGCGATTGATACCGCGGAGGAATTGCTGCTGACCAGCATTCGCGAACAGGTGAAAACTTCGGCACTGCTCCGGTCCCGGCAGGACGTAGTGATCCGGGCCGCGAGCGAAAAGGAAAAGCTCCCCCTGCTGGGTGCGGCGGTGCTGGTGGCGCAGGAACTGTTCGACCTCCCCGAACTCCGCCACGCCGACATGGCCGCGGCCCTGCCGTGACTTTTCGGCGCCAAACCCAGCGCGCGACTCACCGCGCCGTCGCCAAGCGGCGCGGAAATTTTAAATCTCTTCTTGACGGGCGACTTAATTCACGTCATAAATTAAGTCGGGGTAGGTAGCCTGTCGTTCACTTGATGGTGGTTACGCATGGCAATTGCACCGGTTGACTGGCTCATTCTCGGCGCGGGATTCATGTTCTTCCTCGCCTGGGCCGTGTATCTCAATTTCAAAACGAAGTCGGTCGATGATTACCTCGTTTCCGGGCGCAAAATACGCATGTGGCTTGGCATGGGCGCGGGCATCGGCGGGGAGATCGGGCTGATCAGCATCGCCGCCATGTGCGAACAAGGCTATCGCAACGGCTTCGCGTTCGTCATCGGCAACCTGATCTCGCTGTGCATCATGATGCCGCTGTTCGGTATCTTTGGCTTCGGCATCGAGCGCTTCCGCGCCACGCGGGCGGTTAGCGTGCCGGAGTACATCGAACGAAGATTCAGCCGGAACCTGCGCATCGTCGTGGGCATGATCAACTGCTTCGCCGGCGTGCTTCAGATGTGCATCTTCCCGATCGGGGGGGCGATCTTCGTCCGCCGGCTCATCGGTTTACCCGACGCCACCGCAATTCTTGGCGCCAACATTCCGACCGACTGGGTTCTGATGTTCATTCTCCTGCTCTGCCCGCTAATTTTTACGACGCTCGGCGGGTACACCACCCTCATGGTCACCAATTTTTTTCAGGGGATTCTGGTCATGGGAACGATGACCTGGCTTTGCGTTCACGTTGTCAGTCAATCGGTGGAACCCGCCGGCTTTGTAAACGGGTTGCAGCACGTCTGGTCCGGGATGGAAAAAACCCTGGGGATGACGGGCGTGAACCCCTTTGTGAACGACCCCAAGTCGTACGGCATCCAGTTTTTCATCTTCCTCAACGTGATGACAATCCTTCTGCAGTTTTCCTACGGGCCGTACCTTCAGCAGTACGCCGCCATGGATAAGCCGCGTACGGTGTCGCGGTCGTATCTGCTCAGCGCGATCTTCGGGTTTGGGAGAAGTCTGATCATCTTCGCCATTGGCGTGGCGGCGTTGTCGGCGATGGGCATGGCGATGCCCGAGAGTGTGGCGGCAAAGGGTGTCACGCCCACCGAGTGGGGCAGCTATGCCACCCCGCACTATCTGGCGCAGATCGGCGTGCCGGCAGTGCTCATGGGCTTCCTGCTGCTGGCACTGCTGTTTGCTGATGTGGCCGTAACCGACAAATATATTCTCAGTTGGTCGACCTCAATTGTTAACGACTGCATCCACCCCTTCCGCAAAACCACGGCGTCGCCGAAACAGCATATCCGCGCCGTGCGCATGACCACGCTGGCGCTGTGCGTGATCTTCTTTCTCTTCGGAATGATCTACAAACCGGGAATGACCATCTGGAGCTTTATGTGGCTCACCGCCAACCTCATCGGCGGATCGGGCATCGTGGTGCTGCTGGGAATGTATTGGCGCGGTGCAAAGACGGTAGGTGCGTACGCGTGCGTCGCAATCTGCGTGTTAGTGCCGATCGCCGACGTCATTGCGCGGCAGGTGCTGGCGCATATGGACACCGGTGCTACGCTTCCGTGGACACCCGAACAAACCGGCTTGTACGCCTACCTGGCCGGCGGGCTGGCTATGATCGTGCTTTCGCTGTTTTCCAGCGAAGAATCAAAATACTGGGACCTCGGCCAAACCGTGCGTGAATTGAATAAATTGCCGTAAAAAGCCGCGTGAGGAGACCAAAAATGTTCGCGTTCATTCAGTTCGATCAAGACCTGGGCCTTTGGTCACCGTTCACATTCTGGACGGTGCTCATCAGCGTCATTCTCACGCTGGGGTTTACGGTGGTGATCTTCTTCGGTGGGGTGGGCGACTTGCGGTACCTGCTTCGCTCGCTCGGGAAAAGCGATGACGACAACGCCGATCAGCGATGATCCAGCAACGACTTCACCCGCGCCGGCAACACACCACGGGGGACGGCGGCGGCGACGGTGTACGGGGCGGTGACGGCGTTGCCGGTGATGATCGAAACAGTGTGGGTCATCAGGGCGTACGCATCAAAGCGATTCATCTCAAATTCGGCGGCCAGCCAATCGATGAGCCGCGTGCAGGCCAGCCCGACCGCCTGCCGAAGGTCGCCGTGGCTGGCGATGGCGTAGACATTTTCACCATCGATGGCGCGGGGAAAGCTCAAGCCGTCGTCACGCAGGAGGCTCAGGGTGAAATCGACTTCACCGGAAGTCTCGATCCCCCCGCCGATGATTTCGCCGTGCCCCTGTGCCGCGTGGATGTCGCCGAGCATGAACAACCCTCCCGGCGCGAACACCGGCAGGATGACGGTTGTACCCGGGCGGAGGAACGGCAGATCCATATTTCCACCGAAGTCGCCGGCAAACAAAGATGAAATCACTTCACCGCGCGGGGGACACACACCGACGCAACCTACAAACGGATTGAGCGACACTTCCACCGTATCAGTGCCAAAAGCGTTGGTCAGCCGCGCCCGGCTGTTACCGACATCGATCGCCCAGTGCAGCATACGCTCGGGCGCGTCCCCCCGGCGGCCGGTGAGTTGATCGCTTGAGAGCAGTCCATGACCCGGAGCCAACAGCGTTCGGCCGGTATCGCGGTCGAGCCGAACGGCGTTGATCGTGACGGCCAGCGCATCGCCGGGTGCCGCGCGATCAACCGCGATGGGGCCGGCGAGCGGATTGCCGGGAAACAGCGCTGACCCCCCAACGGCCGGCGGCTGACGGCGGCTGAACGGGAGCGGCGTTCCATCGGACTGGTAATTGTCTGAATCCGGGCACCCGAGCGTGAGCGCCGCACCGGTGGATACACACACCACTGCCGGGTGGGGTCCGAAGGTGTAAAAGTAGATCGGGGATGCAATTCGCTTGTAATTTATCACGCGTTGGTGGGAGCTTATCGGTTTTGCCCGCCCGGATCGACGCCTTTGTCCGGTTTCCGCTGCCGCCGAAACCGGAGTTCGGGAGGGATCTTTATCGGAAATAGTTTGACGATCGGCGACAAGATGGTACTTTATTCATGGCATGAATAAAATCCAGCGGCCCGCGATCAAGCCTGTCTACCGAGCGCTGCCGCCGCGCGTGGGCGTCGAGTACCTCGTCCGGCGCGTGCGGTCGGCGCCCCGGCTGCTGGGCGACCTAACCAAGTCGCCGTGGTCGAATGCCGGCATTGTCGACATTGCTCATTTTCATCCCAAAAGTTCCGATCACCGCCCGAAAACGCAGGTGCGGGCGCTCTACACCGGCGACGCAGTATTCGTCGATTTTTCAGTCGCCGACCGCTTTGTGCGCTGCGTCCACACCGCCTTTCAGGACCTGGTAAGCAAGGACAGTTGCGTCGAGTTGTTTCTACAGCCGCCGGGCACGAACGCATACTTCAATTTTGAACTTAACTGCTGCGGGACAATGCTTTTATACTTTATTGAGGATCCGACTCGTCACGCAACCAAAGTGTTTCGCAAAGCCACCCGGGTTTCTTCCGAGGCGGCGGCAAAAATACGAGTTCGATCGACGCTCACCGGACGCGTTGACCCGGAACGCACCGAGCCGACATCGTGGAGAGTGGGGTTGGAAATTCCGATTGCCATCGTGACCGAATTTGTGCCGATCGTTCGCCGATTCGACGGCGAATGGCGGGGCAACTTCTTCAAGTGCGGCGACGATACCTCCCACCCGCATTGGGCGGCGTGGAACGATATCGGCGAGACGTTGCGATTTCATCAGCCGCGCCGGTTTGCACCGATTCGTTTTGAATGAAGTGCGCTTCAGGTGATTTTGTTCGCTACTTGAAAATACTGGCGATAGAATCCGGAAAGAGCATCTGCGTATGGACGACGACCCGACACGAATAACATCTGCTTCTTTTCGCCGCTGTGGATCAGCCAACGTGGGCGACGCCCTTCGCGCGCTCGGTAAACACTTTCAATCCCTGGAAGGCTCAATCCGCCCGG
>CAZXLA010000126.1:0-11163 GCA_964641895.1 uncultured Tepidisphaeraceae bacterium | reverse complement strand
TGACGACCGATGGGTTGACGCCGGCGCGGCGATTGCCCTGTGTCTTGGAAAATAAAACGAGCGTGGCGGCCATATCTGACCGCCACGCTCTGATTGCAAAACAACTGTTGGGCGTTCGTCGATTATTTGCGACGACGCAGACCCAACATGCACGCGCCAAGCGCCAGCACGCCGGCGGTTGCGGGTTCGGGAACCGCGCTGAAGGTTGCCGGCCGCAGGATTGCATCCGGCGTGCCATCGGCACCGATCTGCGTGTTCTCGCGGTAACCCACCGCGAATGAAGCGCCGTTGAGCGCAGTCGACGTCGTGAAGTTGACCGTCGTCGTGTCGAAAGTTGCCACGCCGTTGCCACTGGCATCGATGGAGATGCCCAGGTTAAACCAGGCCGAGCTTCGAGCCGCGAGATCCAGCGTGGCGAGGATAGTCCAATCGCCGGCGTTTTGATCGCCGCCGTCGTTGGCATCTACGAGGTAGAGTTTCTCGGATACGTCTCCCAAAGCGGCGCCGGTTTCGCCGACTTTTTCATAAACCCAGTGCACGCCGGTGATACCGGCATCCCGCACCGTGGTGAAACCGGTGAAACCGCTGAGGTTGGTGGGGTTGGCGAGGGCGTCGCCGCTGCCGATGCCGTAGAACGTGAATTCCGACCCGCGGAAGCTCGCGCCGGCTGTGTTACTCATCAAGGGAAGATCGCGGGTGTCCAAGTAAGCCAGGATGTTGAAGCTGGAGGCGGTCGTATTGAAGGTTTCAGCCGCCGCCACGCCGTTGCCGCCTCCGCTCGGATCCCACGCGATAATGGCGCGGTTGCCGGCCGGCGACGGGGGAATGACGTTGGGATTGATGGGGGGAACGGCGGCGTCGACTACCGTCGGATCGACCACTTTAGGAGCCACGAACGAGAAGGCAAAACCCGGTACCACGCTGCCCACCGTGCCGCCGGTTACGTCCGGAGCGATGTAAGCCGTGATGTTGGTCGGATTGTTGGTGGTGCCCGGTGTCGACGGGCGGAAACCGAAATTACGACCGTTGTTATCGGTATCGCGTCCATCCACCCAGCGAGCGAGGCCGCCGGTGGCATTCAGCGGAGTGCCAGCAATGTCGGACGCCTGCGTGTTGCCCCAGTAACCCGGCCCGATCTGGCCGGCGACCGGCGCCGCAAACGCCGCGCCTTTGTTGATTTCATAGGCCAGCGCATCAACGAGGGTGGCACCGTTGCTCAGTTCAAGCGTTTCGTTATCGTTTTCGAACGCATTCGCGGCGACCACTTGGTTTACGTTTAGCACGCCGGTGTTGCCGATGACGTAATACCCGCCCGGGGCGAGAACGGTGCCCGCGGTGATGGTCACCGTCGCGTTGGCGGCTGTCGGGTCGCGCCCGCCGAGAGTCCAGCCGCCGATCGTCACCGGATTGGCGGTCGGGTTGAACAACTCAACGAATTCGCGGTCATCGGTGCTGCCGTCGTCGTAAACGACTTCGTTAATCACAACCTGCCCAAAAGCCAGGTTGGCCGCCGCAAAAATACCGATTGTGGCTGCGAACAGCGCACGGGTACGCGTAAACCTCTGCATAATTATCCCTTCCAATCAAAAGAAGTGTCGTTCTCAAACTTCAATCGTCCGGCCAAGACGTGGAGACATGCCGGCACCGAATGAACATTTCTCAACCTTCTAGTAAACCCCATATGGGGGTCGTAGTCAATACAATTCTGATAAGACTTGCGCGATAAATCGCTTTTGGCTGTTAGATTGGGCAAACTGCGAACTGAAATTAAGCAGCGCGCGGACTGTTTCGCATGATAACCCCGGATAACTACGCCCATTGGCTCGCCGTCGCCCGACGTCATGCCTGGCGCGCCGATGAAGCCGCCGACCTGCTTCACAACGCGCTCATCACCGCCGATGCCGCCGGCCGACAAGATCTGACCGATGCCGCCAACGCCGCCTGATTCGTTGGTGTGATTCCCAACACGGCCCTCATGGAAGCCCGCTCGGCCGGGCGCAGGAAACAGCGCGAGGTTGGGCAGGCGCCGATCGAGCAGGCTAAAGCCTCGTCAAACGACGAAGTCGAAGCGTGGCTAGCGGCGGTCTCGCTGCTGCCGCGCGGCGCGCGGTCGGTGGCGGTGCTGGCGTTGCATGGACTCAATCGCAAGGAGATCGCCAGCATCCTCGGATTAAACGATGCATCGCTGCGGCAGCGCCTCACCAGCGTCCGCAAGGCAATGATTAAGCTCGACCCTGCCGCCCGCCCCGCCGATTTGCCTAATTTGCGTTCGACAATTCGAACGCGGCTGGAACTCGGCCTGCTGCGACGGGCGTTACTTTCGGTACTGCTGCGTGAAGGCGACCTCGGCACGCACGACCCCGATGGGCACCTGATTGTCCTGTCGAAAAAAAGCTCACACAATCGCGTGCCGCGGCAACACGAGTAAGAGTTGAATAGGCTCCGGCGGGGCAGACATTCTTGTCTGCCACGGCATTCCATGCCGTCCGTCCTCAGATGCCAATTCAATCAACTGCAGTAGAGAGGAATCAGCTATGGCAACAGCGATCAGAATCGGCGCAATCGTCTACCGCGTGGCCGACCTCAAACGATCGGAATCGTTCTATCGCGACACCCTGGGCATCAATGTTCGCGTCCTCCCGCTCGATGACAAAGAGAAAGAAGAAGGCCACGAAGGCGATCACTTCATGATGGGCGACGTCGGCGATATCACGCTGGTGTTTTTCCAGGGCCAAGATAAACCCGGCAAGACACCCATCATCGTCTTCAGCTTAGAAGACGGCGGAATCGACGCGGTCGCCGAGCGGCTGGCGCGAAAGGGCGTTACGATCGTAACCCCCGTAAGCGAAGCCCCCGGCGGATGGAGCTTCGACTGGCTCGACCCCGACGGGCACATGTGGAGCCACTATCAAAGCAATAATAAGCCGCGATGATGGGCGCACGAACACCATCGCGATCGCGGCAAGCAACCCGGTGGCCATGAATGTCGGCAGGGTTGCTCACAGTCCCAAACACAATGCAGTCGCCACTCCGCTGCGTCTCTATGTCCGCAGTTCCTGTAGCGACCGCGATCGAACAAAATCGGACACGCCCCGAAACCCCTGCTGCCGCGCGGCTTCTTCGAGCAAAGCTTTCTCTTCAATGGTCAGTCGGATGTTGATCTGCTGATCGCGGGCGCGATCGCGCGCCGGCGCAGGTGGCGACTGCCTTTGCTCGAGCATGTATCCCACAACGCCAACAATGGCATCGCGCGTCATTTCAACACATGCATCGGGCGTCTTGCCGTCGCCCATAACCAATGGCATCTCAAGACATCTCCCCAGATAGCCGCCGTCGTCCTGCGGTTCCAGGACAATGCGATACTGAGCCGAAATCGCACGGGCGCGCTGAAGTATGCCGGGGCCGATCGGACGGCCAATCGCATTGTTTTCAGGCTTTTTCACAGGCTTTTCGAACTTGGCGGACATAAACGGGTTTCACCTTTCCTCGGTGTACCGGAATCGAAAGATGGCGCGGTTCGCCGACGCGTTCAAAAATGTGGTGAGAGCCGGCAATGCGAACGAGTTTCCAGCCACAGGATTCCAACATTTTCTTTACATGTCGAAATTGTCCTTCGCTTGCCATTTGGTTCCGATTGATTGGCAACACGAACGCCGCACCTGAAATTGTATATCAAATAATATACAATCACAATCCTGTTTCGCCATGCACGGTCGATTCCGCTTGTTTTCTTGCATGCGGAACGCACCTTGCATGCTATACTCCGTCACCGCAGATTGGCGGAAAGAGTGCCTATCGATTAGGCATGCGGTGTTGTTCGCACTCGATTTCTGCCTATTTGTGCAGCAGGCTCGCCGGCGGTGGTCACCCCCTCCGTTGGTCATTTCTGACGCCGTCCACCCACTGCGTCTAAATGCCTGCTAAGATTCACGTTACAATCTAACGCATTGCGCTTTTGGCGATTGGATAACGCATCATGGATGCATCGGGTCAGCGTCGATTCTCTGGTCTTCCGGCCCCCATCGGGCTGTATCACCCGCAGTACGAACATGATTCGTGCGGCGTGGGCTTCATTTGTCATATTCGGGGGAAGGCTTCGCACCGGATCGTCAACGACGCGCTGCAGATGCTCGAAAACATGGAGCACCGCGGCGCGTGCGGTTGTGAATCCGATTCCGGCGACGGCGCGGGCATTATGGTCTCCATGCCCGATAAGTTCTTCCGCAAGGAAGCAGTGAAATGGGGCTTCAAGCTTCCCAAAGCCGGCGAATATGCCGTGGCGATGTGCATGCTGCCCAAAGATCTGGTGGCCCGCGAGGAAGGCCAGCGGATTCTCGAAACCACCGCCCAGAGCTACGGCATGAAAGTGCTCGGCTGGCGCGACGTGCCGACCAACGAAGCGTTCGTCGGCCCGACGCCCAAAACCGTCGAGCCGCGCATGCGCCAGTGCTTCATCGGCATGGATGAAAAGTTCTACAACCGCGGAGATTTCAACCGCCGGCTCTACCTCGTCCGGCAGCGCACCGAGAACCAGATCGAATACGGCGACGTTCACAAAGACAACAAGGATATCTTTTACATCAGCGTGATGAGCACCAACCGCATCGTCTACAAAGGCATGCTCACCGCCGCTCAACTGCGTCGTTATTACCCCGACTTGGCCGACAAGGAATTTCAATCCCATTTCGCGGTCGTCCACTCGCGGTTCAGCACCAACACGTTTCCCAGTTGGCGACTGGCCCACCCGTTCCGCTACCTGGCGCACAACGGAGAAATCAACACGCTGCGCGGCAACCGCAACTGGATGCGCGCCCGCACCGGCAGTTTGGAAAGCGCCACCTTCGGCGATGAGTTGAAGAAGATGTATCCAATCCTCGGCGAGCAATCGTCCGACTCGGCCACGCTGGACAACATGATCCAGTTCCTCACCGTCAACGGCCGAAGCCTGCCGCACAGCGTGCTGATGGTCATCCCCGAAGCGTGGCAGAACAACACGCAAATGGACCCCGACCGCCGGGCGTTCTACGAATATCACGCTTGCTTAATGGAACCATGGGACGGCCCGGCCAGCATCGCTTTCACCAACGGCGAACTAATCGGCGCGGTACTCGACCGCAACGGCCTGCGCCCCAGCCGGTACTACGTGACCAAGGACGAACTCGTCATCATGGCCAGCGAGGTCGGCGCAGTACCCGTGAAGCCTGAAGACGTCGCCCAGAAATGGCGGTTGCAGCCGGGCAAGATTTTCCTCATCGACACCAAGCAAGGTCGAATCGTCGACGATCAAGAGATCAAAGATGAACTGGTTGACAAACGACCGTGGCGAAAATGGCTGGTGGAGAATCTGGTCGAGCTGGATTCGTTGCCGTCAGCGGAGAGCCGAAAGCGGATAGCGGATAGCGAAGAGCAAAAAAAACAAAGCAAGAATTCTCCTTCTGAGCTATCCGCTATCGGCTCTCCGCTACTTCAACAACAACACTCCTTCGGCTACACCAACGAAGACTTGAAGCTTTTGATGACGCCAATGGCCGTCACCGGGCAGGAAGCGATCGGCTCGATGGGCACCGATACGCCGCTGGCCTGTCTGAGCGACAAGCCGCAGTTGCTTTACAACTACTTCAAGCAGTTGTTCGCGCAAGTGACCAATCCGCCGCTGGATGCGATTCGTGAAGAGCTGGTAACGTCGCTCTACACCTATCTGGGTCGCGAGAGCAACCTGTTGGAGGAATCGCCCGAGCATTGCCATCTGGTCAAGCTCAAAAGCCCGATCATCAGCAATACCGACTTGGAAAAGTTGCGGCGGATCAATGTCGGCGAATTGCGCGCCATGACGCTTCCCATGCTGTTCGCGGTGGATGAAGGGGAAGCCGGGCTTGAACACGCGCTGGAACGTCTCATGGACCAGGCCGCCGAAGCCGTGGCCGACGGCGCGTCGATCCTGATCCTTTCCGATCGCGGCGTGAGCGCCGAGGCCGCGCCCATTCCCGCCATGCTCGCCACCGCCGCCGTTCATCATCACCTCATTCGCCAGGGCACGCGCACGCAATGCGGCCTGGTGATCGAAACCGGCGAAGCCCGCGAGGCGCACCACTTCTGCTGCCTGATCGGTTACGGGGCCGGCGCGGTGAATCCGTATCTCGCCTTGGAAACCATCGCCGATTTAGACAAAGACGGTATGCTCCCCGAAGGCCTCACCTTCGATAGCGCCCGCAAGAACTACATCAAGGCCGCCAACAAGGCGATTCTGAAAGTCGCCAGCAAGATGGGCATCAGCACGGTCCAAAGCTACCGCGGCGCGCAGATCTTTGAGGCGATCGGCATCGGCAAGGCGGTGATCGACCGCTACTTCACCAACACCGCGAGTCGAATCAGCGGCATTGATCTGACGATCATCGCGCAGGAAACCCTGGCACGTCACCGCCGTGCGTTTCCGCCGATTGATGTGCAGGAACCGGTGCTCGAAACCGGCGGGCAATACCAGTGGCGTCGCGACGGGGAGTACCACATGTACAACCCGGATGTTGTCGCCAAATTGCAGCACGCGGTGCGACTGACGGTTGGAACCAATCCTGGTGGCACAGACATTCCTGTCTGCGTCTCCGATTCGAGCACCAATGGCATTAAGAAATCGGAAACACAGACAGGAATGTCTGTGCCACCAAATGCCCCCTTCCGTGACGGCCCGGGGTTCAGGGTCTTCAAGGAATACACCAAGCTCCTCAACGACCAATCGCGCCAGAAATCGGTGTTGCGTGGTCTGCTCGAATTCAAGAAAGACGTGCAGCCGTCCATCCCGCTCGATCAAGTCGAACCGGCGACCGAGATCGTTAAACGCTTCGTCACCGGCGCGATGTCGCTGGGCAGCATCAGCACCGAAGTGCACGAGACGCTCGCCATCGCCATGAACCGCATCGGCGGGAAATCCAACACCGGCGAAGGCGGAGAAGACCCGCGCCGATTCAAGGCCGACGAGAACGGCGACCGCCGGCGCAGCGCGATTAAGCAAGTCGCGTCCGCCCGGTTCGGTGTAACAGCGGAGTATCTGGCGAACGCGGATGAATTGCAGATCAAAATGGCGCAAGGTGCCAAGCCCGGCGAGGGCGGGCAGTTGCCCGGTTACAAGGTCGATGCGTACATCGGCAAGTTGCGTTACAGCACGCCCGGCGTGGGGCTTATCTCCCCGCCGCCGCACCATGATATTTATTCGATCGAAGATTTGGCGCAGCTCATTCACGATCTGAAAAACGCCAACCCCGCCGCCCGTATCAGCGTAAAACTGGTGAGCGAAGTCGGCGTCGGCACCATCGCCGCCGGTGTGGCCAAGGCCAAGGCCGATCACATCCTCATCAGCGGCGATTCGGGCGGAACGGGCGCCTCGCCGCTCACCAGCATCAAACATTGCGGCCTGCCGTGGGAACTCGGGTTGGCCGAAACGCAGCAGGTGCTGGTCATGAACGGCCTGCGCAGTCGCGTGCGAATTCAGACCGACGGCCAGATTAAGACCGGGCGCGATGTCGCCATTGCGATGCTTTTGGGCGCCGAAGAAATCGGCTTCAGCACCGCCCCACTCATCGCCGCCGGTTGTGTGATGATGCGCGTGTGTCACCTCAACACCTGCCCCGTCGGCATTGCCACGCAAGACCCGGAGTTGCGCAAGAAATTCACCGGCAAACCCGAGCACGTGATCAACTTCATGTTTTTCATCGCCGAAGAACTGCGCGAGATCATGGCCGAACTGGGCTTTGCCTCGGTGGATGAAATGGTAGGCCGGGTGGACGTGCTGAAGTTCGCCGATTTCAGCAATCACTGGAAGGCAAAGCACATCGACCTGTCTCCCATCCTGTATCAACACAAGCTGCGTGACGGCGATTCACTTCGCTGTACGACTACGCAGGATCATGGCTTGGACAATTCGCTGGACAACACGAAACTGCTGAAGCTCGCCAAGCCCGCGATTGAAGCCGGCATCAAGGTGTACGGCGAGCTGGAGATCCGCAACATTCATCGCACGGTGGGCGCAACGCTCAGCGGGCAGATCGCCAAGAAATACGGCAACGTGGGTTTGCCCGACGACACGATCCACTTCAAGTTCACCGGCTCGGCCGGGCAGAGCTTTGGCGCGTTTTTGGCGCACGGCGTCAAACTCGAACTGGAAGGCGACGCGAATGACTATGTGGGCAAAGGATGCGCCGGCGGGACGATCATCATTTACCCGCCGGCCAAGTGCGATTTTCTCGCCGAACAGAACATCATCGCCGGCAACGTCATCGGCTACGGCGCAACCGCCGGCGAAATCTACCTGCGCGGCGTGGTCGGCGAACGCTTCTGCGTTCGTAACTCCGGCGCGATGGCAGTGGTGGAAGGCGTAGGCGACCACGGCTGCGAATACATGACCGGCGGGCGGGTGGTCGTGCTCGGCCAGACCGGCCGCAACTTCGCCGCAGGGATGAGCGGCGGGATCGCCTACGTGCTGGACGAAACCGGCAACTTCCCCAAGCTGTGCAATACCGAAATGGTGGCACTTGAAGAAGTCACCGATGAAGACGCCGAACTCCTGCGCAGCCTGATCGAAAACCATCACAGCTACACTCAGAGCAAGCGCGCCGGAGATATTCTTGATCGGTGGAAATCATCGCTTAAGAAGTTCGTCAAGGTGATGCCCACCGATTACCGCCGGGTGTTGGAAGCCAGCACACACGTCGATAAACCAGTGATTGACGCCGCGGAAACACCGGCAACCGTGGTATAGAATGCCAGACATGAAGCAAAAGACGACCAAGCCCGGAGGAGAGATCAATGCCGAGGTGTACCTCAATGCGGCGAAGGAGCATGCTGCGTCGCTGGTGCTTTTATACGGTGGCGGGCAATACGTGCTGACGATCTACGCTTCGGGCCTCGCGGCTGAATGTCTCTTCCGCGCATTTCGCGCCAAGAAGGGGCTGCCCTTTCGGTCTGATCATCCGTTGGCGTCGCTGGCCAAAGAAGCGGGTTTCCCAGAATTGGTTCCGGATGGACACCGGGAAACGTTCGATGCGGCGCTGGCCGACCTGATCGTCCGCTGCCGCAACAATCACCGTTTTCGATCCGCCGTCGCGCTTCGACGATTCCTCAAATCCTTGAAGTTCGACCGCGGCATTCAAGGTGATTTTCTCAAGGAAAACGCGCGTCTGCTTTCGTCTGGGGCACTTGAACTGATTAACCTGGGAGTGTTGAAATGGCTCTGATTGATGATGTCAGGCGGCTCTTACGCGCCAGATTTCCCGGTGCCCGTGTTCAACTGGAAAACGTTCCGCCGGATCGTGTCGGTGGTTCGCTCGTCTGGGACGAATTCGGCGGCGTGCCACAGATCGATCGACAGACGCAGCTACGCAACGTAATTGATTCGCTCCCCGTGGGACAGCAACTGCGCGTTTCGTTTATCCTGACGCTCACCAAGGACGAACGTGCCGCCTTGGCCACGGCTTAAATCTTTTGCACACAGCAATCCGAGCGAACATGCATATCCAGCTGATACCAATTTTGGCGTTCGTCTCTGCTTTAACTATCTGCTGCTCGACTTCAATTGCAACAGACGACGCCAAGGCGCCCTTGCCCGACTTTGATAAACTCTGGGATTACAACGACCCCGCCGGCACACAGATGAAGTTCGAGCAGCTCTTAGAGCGCGCCGCCGCGTCGGGGGATGACACTTACTACTACGGCCTGCAAACACAGATCGCGCGGTGCCCCGATGGATTTGTGTGCGAAGAACTGGCCGAAAACCTGTTACTCGCCAACGACGAACCCGCCGCCGAGCAGCAGTTCGTCAAAGCGTGGGAAAAACTGAAGGAAGTTGAATGGCTTCGAGACGGCGAGCCGCAACGGTTTGAACGACTGAGTAAGTACGGATCGAGTTAGCCGCGGATGAACGCAGTTGAACGCAGATTGAAGATAGGCGGTTCCGGCGAATTGATCCGTTAACTACGAGCAACGGAGGCTTGGTACAGAACAAGAGTGATGTCGAAATCGCAATCACAGATGCCTTGGTCTTATCTGCGTTCATCTGTGTTCATCTACGTTCATCTGCGGCCAAGATTTTGAATTGAAGGACGTAAAACGATGGGAAAGCCAACAGGATTCAAAGAATTCACCCGCGAGGTGCCCAACCGGCGGCCGGTGAGCTTGCGCATTCTCGATTGGAACGAAATTTACATCGATTTCGCCGACGACAAGCTGCGCCATCAGGCCGCGCGGTGCATGGATTGCGGTATTCCTTACTGCAACAACGGCTGTCCGCTGGGCAATATCATTCCTGAATGGAACGATCTGGTTTATCGCAACAAGTGGCACGAGGCGTGGCTGCAGCTTGAGAAGACCAACAATTTTCCCGAGTTCACCGGCCGCGTGTGCCCCGCGCCGTGCGAAGAAGCGTGCGTGCTCAGCGTGAACGATAAACCCGTCACGATCAAGAACATTGAATTGAACATCATCGAGCACGCGTTCAAAGAAGGCTGGGTGAAACCCAAACCCCCGGCGACACGCACGGGCAAAAAAGTTGCCGTCATCGGTTCCGGCCCGGCCGGTTTAGCGGCCGCGGCGCAGTTGAACAAAGCTGGGCATCTGGTCACCGTGTATGAACGCGCCGATCGCATCGGCGGATTGCTCACCTACGGCATCCCGCAGTTCAAGCTCGAAAAACGCATTGTCGATCGCCGCGTGAAATTGCTCGAAGCCGAAGGTATCCGTTTCCAGACGAGTGCCAACGTCGGCGACAACGTGAAGGTCGAGCAACTTCGACGGGACTTCGACGCCATTGTGCTCACCAGCGGCTCGACCGCCCCGCGTGATCTTGCCGTCTCCGGCCGCGAGCTGGCGGGCGTTCACTTCGCCATGGATTACCTGCCGCCGGCCAACCAATCAGCCCTCGGCGACAACGTAAAAGAGCAGCTCAGCGCCGCCGGCAAACACGTCATCATCCTGGGCGGCGGCGATACCGGGGCCGACTGCCTCGGAACCGCCATTCGCCAGGGGTGCAAAAGCGTGAAGCAGTTCGAGCTGCTCGCCCGCCCCGCTGATGCGCGCAATGATGATGTCGTGGTCAGCGGCGATGTCGCCCCGTGGCCCTACTGGCCGATGAGTTTGGTGACGACGCCGTTAACGCCTTTGAAGGCTTTGGTGTTGATG
>CAZXLA010000125.1:2814-11321 GCA_964641895.1 uncultured Tepidisphaeraceae bacterium | reverse complement strand
TCGCGGCTGGGGCGGATGTGCACAATCGCCAACGCACGCGTCAATGCCGAATGCAGAAATATCCGAACTCCCCGGTGGCGGGGAGCTGTTTTTGTTCGACGTCCTGGATGTGGCCGGTCATTTTCTGTGACACGTCGGCGAAGAGGTGGGACATTTGATCGTCCGGGCCTTCCATCACCAGTTCAACCCGGCCGTCGGGGAGGTTTTTGACGTAGCCTCGGACGTCGTAGCGAATCGCCAGGTTTTTTACGGTGTAACGAAAACCGACGCCCTGAACTTTTCCGCTGAAGTAGCAGGCTTTGCGATGCATGGTTCGATCTCCCGGATTTTTTGTTCGACCTCGCGCAGTATAGCGACCGCGATGCCGCGGTCGATAGAAAAATCAATCGCGCGCGTGTTCATCGCCGGCGTCTTTGGCCAATTCGCGAATGTAGGCCTGATAGGCCGAATCAACCTCTTCCAGCGTCGTGCCCAGGTAGTGTTCCAGCAGCGGTCGAACGGCGCGCGGGTTGAAGCTGCCGTCGATACGTTTGGACCCGCCGATGGAATGCGCCAGCGTTCCGGCAACGGCGTCGGCCAGCATGCGATTGAGCGATGCGCGATAGCGGCCGCCGGCGCCGTCGGTCAGAAACCGCGCGAAGGCCCAGTTCTGCGCGTAGAACGCCTCAATCTTTTCCGCCGGCTCGCCGACCACGTCGCCGGCGTGCATGCTCACCAGTTGAGGTAGTGACCAGAGGCTGTTTTTCTCAATCGCATCGCGCAATTTCTGTGACCGCGAGACATTTCTCAGCATATTCCACCGCGGGAGGTTGCTGTCCCAGGAGATGTTCTCAAACGTCGTGGCGATTCCTTCTTCAAGAAATGGGGGCAGGCGGTCTTTGAAATGCCGGGCCACGAACTGGTGCCACCCTTCATGCGCCGCCACGGCAAACGTGCCACTTTCGCCGATGTAGTAAGCGACAAAAAAATCGCGAACGGTGTACCCGCCACGGTTAATCTGCAGATAAATCGCTGCATCGTTGCCGGTACGCTGGCGGGTGAACTCGGCCCACTGCCGGCGGTTGGCAAAGATGTAGCAATCCATCGGCCGCGGATCGATTTTTGCGGTGGGCGCAAGGCGGCGGTATTGCGTGAGCGCGCCTTCCATCACCTGCGCCAGGCGCTGGTTGAAGTCCGGATCGTTCATCGTGGTGTAGAGCGTGAAATGGGCCGTCTTGAGTACGGTTCCCGAAGAACCCCACCTTTGCTCGGTGAGCTGGACCGACTCGTTGGGACCGGTCGCGCCGCTCGTTGATTGCGAACTCGCGCATCCGACGACGAGCAACGCCGCAAGCGGGAGAAGGTAAATCAGAGATTGCGTTTTACGACACTGCACGTACTCTCCAAATGAATGCATGCCCCTCGCGTTGACATCATCAGCATCGGTTGTCTGAGTCGCAACCGTCTTTGGAACGAAGCATCGGCCACGCGCACGCCTCACTCCACGACAAGCCTTATTCGCATCGGCTCGAAGACCATTCTGATCGACCCGGGGTTACCCGGCACGATTCTCGTCGCTCGGCTGAACGAGCGCACCGGCCTGAAGCCCGAGGCGGTCGATGTGGTGTTTCTCACCAACTTCCGCCCGTCGCATCGCGCCGGCTTGGCGGTGTTCGAGCACGCGCAATGGCTCATCGGCGAAGTGGAGCAGGAATCGGCCAAGGCGCGACTTCAGGCCTTGATTGATGAAGCGCCCGAAGAAGATGACGATCGGCAGCACATGCTGCGCGAGCTCGAACTGCTTGGCCGCTTCCGCCCCGCGCCTGACAAGCTAGCCGAAGGCGTCGATCTGTTTCCCCTGTTCGGTTACACCGCCGGCACCTGCGGGCTGCTGATCGGCTCGCCGACGGTCTCGACACTCATCGCCGGCGATGCCGTTCCTTCGCTCGACCACTTTCTGGCCGGCCAGGTGCTGCCCGATAGCCAGGATATCCAGGCGGCGCAGGAATCGTTGCGCGAGGTTTACGAGATCGCCGATTTGATCGTCCCCGGCCACGACAACTGGTTCATCAACCCGCGGATGATGGGAATGTAGGAAGTGTCGAGTGTCGAATCTGAACGATTTTCCGATCCGACGTGTGTCACTCGCGACTCGTCACTTTCCATTCGTCACTTTCTCCGCTGTTCCAGCATCCACTGCATCAGCGCCGGATCGCGATACGCCACGGTCCAGACGTTATGCCCCACTCCGCCGGGCGAGGTGAGTTTGGCGTTGCCGCCGGCGGCATTGATGCGCTTGACCATTTCCTTGCTGGCGCCGCTGCTCACGGCCCAATCCATTGAATAATGCCAGCACCAGACGGGCGTGCCGGTGAGCATGCTCACGCCGTCGTAAAAGGAGTATCCGCACATCGGCACGAGCGCGGCGAAGCGGTCGCGGTACTTGGCGCCGATGCGCCAGGTGCCGTAGCCGCCGGTGGAAAGCCCGGTGAGCATCACGCGGTCGGGGTCGATGCTGTATTTACGTTTGGCTTGCTCCAGCGCCGTGATGGCAATTTTCTCTTGCTCGGCGTTGTCCCAGCCGCCGCCGTTGCATTGGGGGAAGACGACGATGAACGGAAAGTTGTCGGCGTTCTTGGCGGCTTCCGGGCCGATGCCCACCGTGGTGCAGGCGCGCCCGTCGCTGCCGGCCTCGAAACGGCCGTGCAGGAAGACGATCGCGGGATACTTCTTCTGCGGCGAATAGCTCAGCGGCACGAACACGGCAAACTGCCGATCGCCGAAGCCTTCGAGCTTTTCAAAGATGAAGCCGGTGCCGGTTTTGGCCCGGGTATTGGTCTCGTTGATCTTGCCCGACGACGAGCAGCCAACACCGATCGCAACCATCAACAACGGAAACACGACGCGAATCAAACGCATTCGAACGCTCCTTCCAGAATCCTCGAAACACAACACCCTGACACCCGCCAAGCCGCGGAATCAAACCAAGACGAGCCATCAATTGCAAGACGCGCAGGTGTAAAGCTCCACAAGCTGGAGGCTTGCGCCCCGGATGATTTCGGCAAGTTGCGCTCGTAAACTCAAGGGCGCTCCCCTTGCCGCGCGGTCAACATCCCGCACAATCTCTTCCCATGGCTCGATTGCGCGATCTGACGCATGTGATGAAAACCGTCGGCCTGGTGCAGTTCGTCGGGCGCGTCTGGAAAGAAACGCTCGACGACAGCGTATTTACCTGGGCGGCGGCGCTGGCGTATTCCTGGATGTTTGCGATTTTTCCGTTCCTGATATTCCTGCTGGCGCTGCTGCCGTTCATGCCGCCGCAATACAAGGGGTCGGTGGAGAAGCAGATTGATGAGCAAATCGCCTACGTCGCCCCCAGCGCCGCCGGCGACTCACTTCGATCGGCACTGAAAGAGCTACTCGATGAAAACCGACAGACTGCGGGACTATTGAGCGTCGGCATCCTGCTCGCCCTCTATGCCGCCAGCGGCGGAATGAATGCAACCATGGCCGCGCTCGATCGGTGCTACGACATCGAGATCGGGCGAAGATTCATGGTGCAGCGTTCCATGGCGGCGGTGCTGACCATCGGCGTTGCGACCTTGATCATTCTGGTGCTGTGCCTGGTCCCTGTAGCCACACAAATCGTAAGTAATCCAAGCATCAAAACGTATTTGAATTTGGAAGGAGCCTGGGGAGTGGTATTCAATTTCTCCAGGTATTTCATCGCGCTGATGCTCTGTTTGACGATTCTTTCGCTGGTCTACCACTTCGGCCCGAGCGTGCGATCACACTGGACGTGGATTTCACCGGGCTCAATATTCGTGGTCGTGGTGTGGGCGATTCTGGCGTTCGCATTCCGCTACTACATCGACAACTTCGCCGCCGCCAGCTACGCCAAAACCTATGGCGTGGTGGGATCGATCGTGTTGCTGCTGATGGTGCTGTACGTCGATGCGATCGTGCTGCTGATTGGCGCGGAAATCAACAGCGAGATCGATTTCTCGGTGCTGGGCTTAAACAGCAGCGCCAACCGCACCGGCGCGACGACCGTGCGCGAGAATTTGTCGACGCGTGAGAAGTTGATGCTGCTGGACATCCAGCGCCGCCGGCCGGGCGCGACGGCGATGGCCGCCATGGCCGCCGCCGGCAAGCCCCCGCCACCCGACGCTCCCGATCCGGCGGCGCAGGGGGCGGTTTATCCGATGGAGGAGAAGAACCTGTAGATCAGAAGTTCTTGGTTCAAAAGGTTCTCGGGTTCTGATGGCTCTTGGTGGGCAGACATTCCTGTCTGTCACGGCATTCCATGCCATGCGAAATTAGGTATCGCGTGGAACGCGATGGCAGACAGGAATGTCTGCCCCACTGTTGTCCCGAATGTCTACCCGGCTATATTTTACTTCAGTGTTACTTCACCGCCACGCGCCAAATGTTCCATTCACCGCCGCGGTTGCTGCGGAAATAGATGTAGCTGCCGCCCGGTTCCCAGGTGGGGCAATCGTCGTGGCTGCCGTTGGTGGTGATCTGGATCGGTTGCTCGGGGCGGACTAAGTCCAGCACCCACACGTCGAGATTATTGCGTTTGTCTTCGTCCACGCCGCGGTCGCTCACGTAGGCGATCTTGCTGCCGTCTTTGTTCCACACCGCGTCGAATTCATCCACATCCGGCGTGTTGGTGAGATTTTCCGGAACCCCGCCTCGATCGCTCATGCGGTAGAGGTCGCGCTTGCCGGTCTTTTCGTTAACGGCGGCGAACAATATTGAATCGTTCTTCGGATTGATACGCGGCTGCGTTCCGCCCACTTGCGTCAGATCAGTCCGGCTGACGGTGCCGAGCTGCGTCGAAAAAATGCGCGGGTCGGGACGGGTATCAATCAACGATTGATAGAACAATCGCGGCTTGGCATCGCTGTCGAGGTTGGGCCAAAGATCATTGCTTTCGCCGCTGGTGAGGTTGGTCACCCCCGGCGCGCCGACCGCCGACATCGTCCACACGCTTAACCGCCGGCCGGCGCGGTTGCTTGAGAACACGATCGTCTCACCGCCTGGCGAGAAGGAAGGCGTGAGGTCGAGCGATTTGCCGTCGGAAAGGAATTCCACTCCGCCGGTGGCATCGACTTTAGTGGTGAGCATCTGCGACCGAAAATCGCCCGCTTCGCGACCCAGAATGAGCGTGGTGAACAGCAGCCGGCTGCCGTCGGGCGCAATGGTCATACTGTCGATCTGCGTGCCTTTGGGCAGGCGCGTCATCTGCACCGGCGGCTCATTGCTGGAACTTTCTGATGTATCTTTGGCGGCAATCGTCGGCACGCGCGTCGGCGTGGCCAGCCAGCCTTCATCTGACCGCTTCATTTCCGGCTTGAGCAGGCTCACCGGCATGGTGAGAATTTCTTTGAGGTTGACGCTGTATTCGGTTTTGCCACCGTCCCAACCGATATTAACGTTGGCCGGATACCACTCGCTGGTTTCAGTTTTCTTCAACGCGGTGGCCATGTAGGTCTTGAGCTCGCCGGCATCATTGGTCGGCGGGAACGACAGCTTGACGCTGGTTGTGCCCGAAGCGTCACGCGGCAACTCGCGGCCGTCGATCGTCACGACGCCGCCCGGTGGATCGGTAAGGATTTTCACGATCTTGCTCTTGGCCAGCAGATCGACCAGATAATCGGTTTTCCCGTCGTCCCAGCTAATGGTCTGCTCGATCGGATCGAACCCGGCCTTGACCACTTTCACCGTCTGCGGCACATAGGCATTGCCATCCACGTCATATGGAAACGCCCGCTCGCTCAGCACGAGAGGGCTTGTCCCCACGCTTTCGCCGTCGATAAACACCTGCGCGCCCGGCGGGTTGGTGGTGAGGTTCACCGTCTTGCGCATGGGTTCGAGGCGCAGGTTGTAAACGGTTTCCGTCGCGGCCCAGGTGACGGTGGAATGCGCCGGAGCGAAACCCGGCCGTTCGGCGGTGAGGGTGTGCGTGTTCCAGTTGTTGCGCGCATCGACGGTGAATTCCAATTCCGTCGAATTGGTGCTCACCCGCTCCGGCCCCATCAGCCGGCCGTCGACGAGAATGGTGCCGGGAACAGGCAACACATTGATGGTCACGCGCTTGGTTTGCGGCTTGAGCTCGACCAGCAGCGATGTCTTATCAAAATCCCGCGTGAGGTTGACGGTCTGCTCTTTGTACCCAAGCCGGCTCGCCTGCACCCTGCGGACATCGGTCTCGTTGTTAAAGGTAAACGTCTCGGTGATCGGCCCGCGCCCGCGATCGACGCCGTCGATTTTGATCAACGCGTCGGCAGGCTTGGTTGATACCGTGATCTCTTTCGAAACCGCGCAGCCGCAAACAACCATCGGAAGCAAGCTAAGAGCAATCCACAAACGATGCATCAGGGTCTCCAATCGACCCATGAGAATGCAGGTTCTGCCCGCGGGAAGCAAGTACCCGGCGATTGCGCGACACAAGATGCGGTGGAGTAACGTTTAACGATTGACGATTAACGGTTGTGGTGGCACAGACAATGCTATCGGTGTCACCATGTCTGCCGGCTCATTGCGCCACCACCTGCAGCGGCAGCGACGTTTCGGCGACGCGATTCGATTGTGTATCCACCATCGTCACCTTCAACACATAGCGGCCCATCGTGAGGTTGAATGGAAACTTGATCAGCTTACGCACGAAAAAATCGTGCCGCCGACTGCGGCTGGTGTCGGCGATGGTGGCGGGGGAATCGGTGAAAACCTGCGGGCCCATTTCGTGGAACAGTGCTACTTCCATGCTCAGATTGGTTTCCCACATTTGCTCGGTGTTCATTTGGGACGAAAAATTTTCGATCTCGCAGTAAATGATCGCCGGCGTTTCTTTGCCAGCGATCAGGCGGGCGTCCATCGTCTCATAGCGACCGAATCCCTCGACGCGTTTGGCCAGCGCCAGCGTGGGCACGGTCAGCTCGGCGCTCGTTTTCAAGCGATCGGATAGCTCGACGATCGGCCGAATTTTCTCCGCGATCATGAGATTACCGTCGCGGCGTAGGGTGGAGCGAACGTTGCTCAGGCCGTCGAGAATGGCGGTGACCAGCTCCCGGTCTTCCTGCGGCAGCGTGGCTATAGAGGCGAGGTTGGGCACCTGCTCGTCCTGCAGAAACAACAACATCTGATATTCAAGGTGACCGGCGACATCACGCGGATTCTCTTTGACACGCTTCGTCAGTTTCGCCGACAACACGCTATCGGCCGGCCCGTTCTTCGACGGCATGAGCGACAGCGGAGCATCCCGCGCCACGCGCTCAGGCGTCACGGCGGCGACGGTGGTCTTGTCGATCACGTCGGCCAACTCCAGCGGAAGATTGGATGCATCCGAAAAAGTCTGCGTATCCGCTGGCCCGGTGGCGGCGGGGTCGCGGTTCGGCCGCGGCTCAGATTTGCCGATCGCCTCGGCGGGCTTGACGCGACTATCGTCATGCGCTCCCAGCGAAAGTTGAAACTCCCGCGGGTTCAACCACTGCACCGCCGATGCCCGGAACGGCGACACTTCGGCACTTCGCTGCGCCAGCAACGCTTCGAGCGATCGCGCATACGATTCGCTTTTGCGGCGTAGCGCCTCGATGGCAATGGCCGGATCCTCCGGCAGAACCACCGCCGTATCGCGCTTGGCGTTGTCGACGGCAAGCTGCTCGATGAAGGGCTGCGCGGTCGTCGGTTTCCCGTCGGGCGACGCACGATCGGCCGGCCGATGGCGGTGGGCTTGTTTGGGCACCAGTGAAAGGCAACCGGACGATGTAATAATGGCGGCAGCAGCGCACGCAGCGGCGAGGGGTCGTCTGACCATAGCTTCATCCCTGAATGTGACGACACGGCGCAATCCATTACGCCAGTGCACAAGTATAAGTCGCCCGAGTGCGACCGCAAGTTGTCTAAGTTGAAGGTCGCAATCAGCCAATCGCCGCCGCGAAAATGCCGGTGGGGCAGAAATTCTTGTCTGCCTTCGCGTTCCACGCGAAAGTAAGTGTCAAGCGGCATGGAATGGCTTGGCAGACAGGAATGTCTGCCCCACGGGCAGAACGGGCCTATATTGGCTTCGTCGCGCGAATGATCCGATCGCGAACGGCCACCCACGCCGGTCGATCGGGCGGCAGTTCGATGTAGATGGCGCGAAGTTGCTGCGTATCGAGCAACCGGAGCCGGGCGTAAAAGTTGCGCGCGTAGGTTGCCGGGTCGAGCGTCAGTTCGATGATCGCGGCATCGCTCAAATCGATCCGGGCGCGCTGCGCCAACTCATAGCGAAACGCCGGGGTGCGGGGCGCGTAGTGCGTCTCCTGCTGCCCGGGCGACCGCGCCGGCGTCGTCAGTTTGCTGACCACCGTTCCGGCTTCAACGGCACCAATCACCTCTTCAATCTCCTCGCGCGTGACGCCTCCCGGTCGCAAAATGCGCGGGCTGGAGGACGAAAGATCCAGCACCGTCGATTCAATCCCCACCGTGCACGGTCCGCCATCAAGAATGAGATCGACCGCATCACCGAGTTCGTCGCGCAC
>CAZXLA010000125.1:0-2714 GCA_964641895.1 uncultured Tepidisphaeraceae bacterium | reverse complement strand
CTGCGCAAAATCAGGCCAATGGGAGACGTAGCGCTTTGCCACTTCAACGGAATGAACATGCACAATAAGCGGGTTGGTGTTCGGCCGCCCCTTCGCCGCAAAAATCCGCGCGACGGCGGCGGCGTTCGTCGCGTCGGCGCCGAGGCCGTAGACCGTCTCGGTCGCAAACGCCACGAGCCGGCCGGCGCGAAGAAGCTCCACCGCGCGATCGATCAAACCAACTCCTCACTTTCCAGCCAAGCCTTCGCCGCCGGTGCATCAGAGCAAATTAAAAACACCTCCTGCACCGTTCCCGTACCCGTAAAAAGGCATTTCAGCCCCGCATCGGTCGGATACTGCACCTTAAAGCTCGGCGGCGTCTTCCCGCGGCGCACTTTAATGCGCCCCGGGACGATCCGCGTGACGTGCGGGCAGTCGTCAATGATCCGCTTAAGCAGCGCATCAAGTCCACCGACGCGACCGTGCTGTTTTTTGATCTTCCCGAACTTCACCCCTGCATCTTAGCCGCAGATGAACGCAGATGGATGCAGATGAAGAGTGGAGTGGAGCAATCTTGCGAAACGAAGTGTTTTTGAAAGCGATGCAAGCCTTACGATAGTGGACCCGCATTACCAGGATCAAACGCCGAATTTACGTCGCTCACCGTCCCTGCCAGTACCGATGTTGCTGCGCAACCAAGCCTTGCTCCCATCTGCGTGCATCTGCGTTCATCTGCGGCTAAAATCAATATTCCATTTTTTTCAGGAGCTTGTCATGCCAACCGTAGGCGATATCGCACCCGATTTTGAGTTGATGACGCAGGACCACACCAAGAAGGTCAAACTGTCTGACTTGCGCGGAAAGACGGTCGTTCTGTTGTTTTATCCGATGGATTTTTCGCCGGTGTGTACCACCGAGCACTGTTCGTTCACAGAGGCATTCGCGCAGATTGCGCCGGACAAAGAAACGGTGGTCCTGGGCGTCTCCACCGACAGCCCATTCTGCCATGCTGCGTTCAAAAAGCAGTTCAACATCGCCTACGACCTGCTTTCCGACCCGACGCGGAAAATGGTGAAGGCCTACGGCATGTTTATGGGCGAAGAACCCTTCAACTGCGGCAAGCGCGGCACGGTGGTGGTGGGTAAAGATGGCAAGATCGCGGCCTTCGACGAGCAGCCGATTCTCGAACCGCGCAAGATCGAAAAAATCGCGGCAGCGGCGCGGCGATGAGGCCTGCTCCATCCGAGAGGTCGCCCACGAATCCACACGAATTGAACACGAATGAACAAGCACTTCAGTTTTGATTCGTGTTGATTCGTGAGGATTGGTGGGCGGTCTTGCTTCGCTTATCGGACAGCCGAAATTTTGGCTATTGGACGGGCGGGAGAGTGACCGATTCATCCGTCGCATCATGCGATGGTCGGACCGGTCTTATTTTCTTCTCGCTTTCTTCGCGGCGGCCATCGTCGCGCGCGGCGGCGTCAGCAGAATTGGCGTTGACACTCCGCGACCGCCGGTGCTGCCGACGATTGCAATCACCATGAGTAGTGTTCACGCGCTGGCGCCGCTGGTTTTTGCCGATTCCGCTCCGGCGCAAATTCAGCCCGCGGATGACGCGTTCATCGCCGAGTTGACGGAATTTGCGCTGGCCCGCCCGGAAGCGTTGGCGCACGTTGACGCGCCGGGTGCGTTTCATGCCTTCCCGATCGACCTGCAGACCGTCGGCATCAACCAACGCGTGCGACCATCTTCGACGCCGACCACGGTCGCCATTCCGCTCCCCCCGGCGGCAATCGGCGGCGCGTTGATCGCGGCGACCGTTCTCGGCCGGCCCCTGCTGGGAGCACGGCGGCGTCGCGCGGCGCGCACGTTTCGCTGATCCACAAGGCTCCGCCCACCCTTCTGCTACAATCTGTGGCGGATGAACATTGGCCCCCTCACGATCGATGCGCCGTTCTGTCAGGCCGGGCTTGCCGGCTACAGCGACCGCGCCATGCGCGTCGTCGCTCGGCGGCGCGGTTGCCCTTACGCGGTCACCGAAGCCCTGCTCGACACCATCATGCTCGCCGGCGGCGAGGGGTTGCGCAAGTCGATCGATACCAATGATGAAGATCACCCCGTTGCAGGCCAGATTATCGGCAGCGAAGCCGAGACGATGGCCCGCGCGGCCCACCTGCTTGAGCAGGCAGCCTACGACGTGATCGACCTCAATTTCGCCTGCCCGGTGAAAAAAATAAAAAACAAAGCAAGAGGCGGGCACATGCTGCGCGACATTTCGCGCGGCCACGCGATCCTCCGCGCCGTGCGCGATCGATTACCAAACGCGACCTTAAGCGTATCGCTCCGCCGGGCGTTTGATGATTCGCCCGATAACCGCGACGCCCTGTTCACCCTGCTGGATGAAGCCTGGAACCTCGGCTACGCCGCCGTGCGCGTCCATGGGCGGACGGTGGAACAGAAATACCTCGGCCGAGCGAATTGGGGCATACTGCGCGAGGTAAAGCAGCGATACCCGAACAACGTGATCGTCGGTTCCGGCGACGTCTTCACCGCCGAGGACGCCGTGCGGATGCTCGCCGAAACCGGCGTCGATATGGTGTGGATCGCGCGCGGGGCGATCGGAAACCCGTGGATTTTTCGCGATGCACGGCGGCTGCTGGAGGGCGCAGCGGTCACGGGTCAGGGGTCAGCGGTCAGGATTCAGGAATCAGGAATCACCTCCGCCCTGAACCCTC
>CAZXLA010000124.1:0-11327 GCA_964641895.1 uncultured Tepidisphaeraceae bacterium | reverse complement strand
TCGCCGCCGGCGTGTCTTCGCTGCCGTTGGAATCGACCGGTTTGGGCGCCGGCGGGGCGGCGGGCTGATCGCCGGGGTCGCGCGCCACCGAAGCGAACTCCATTCGGTTGGCCGAGTGCAGCGTCCACAGCACCGATGCCGCCGTTAGCGCCAGGATCGATACCAGCGCGATCAGGTAATAGATGGGCTTGGGATCTTTGCCTTCAAACTCTTTCACCCCATCGACCGGCGGGGCTTGGATATCGATCAATCGCTTGGCTTCTTCCTGACGGAACTGCAGATCGCGCCCGAAAGTCGCCACCAACCCTTCGGTGGTCTCTCGGTCGGAAATCAGCCGGGCCATGCGCTCGTCGCCGTTCTGCAGCGCCGCCAATGTATCGCGGGCGGTCCGCAATTCTTTGCCTTTGGCCTCAAACTCGGCCCGCGCGACCGATTCCTGCGTTTGCGCTTCGGCCAAAAGCTTGCGTTGCGATTCCAGCGCCGCCGTCAGCGCCGTCACGCTCTTGCTGGCGAACTCGTCGCCCAACAGTTGCTTGCGCGATTCCACATCGCCCTGCAAAGCGACGATCTTGCCCTGCATCTCCTTCAGCTTCTGCTCGGCGGCCACGCGGTCGGCTTCCAGGATGTCGGCATAGCGCTTGCGCGCCATGGTGATCGAGCCGAGCTGTTCGCGCACCTGCTCGGCCAGCTTTTTCTGCTCTTCCGGCAGATTCGCCACCGCCGGCGAACTGGCGGCGAAGCTCTTTTGCAGCTCTTCCATCTTATCGTCGGCCTTCTTGCGATCGGTGCCGATGTCGCTTTGCATCTTATCGATCATGGCCTGCAGCGACGTGATGGTTTCAACGTGCAGTGGATCGGAACTGAGCAGTTCCTCACGCGACTTGATCATGTTCTCGGTCAGCTTCAACTGGTCTTCGACGGCTTCCACGTCTCTCTTATCCACGCCCGAACCCAGCCCTGCGTTGACTTGCCGGCGGTACAGTTCTCTTTTCTCGTAGAAATCTTTCAGTTGCGGATCGGAGTTGCGCAGCTCGATCGCCCGCTGCTGGGCCTTCTCATCGAGCGTGGCCTTGAGCTGGCTGAGCTGCTGATACTGCTTCTGCTGGCGATCGAGCATTTCACCGAGCAGTTCACGCGCCGTCTTCTGCAAATTCTCAGCGGCGGCGATGTAGTTGATCAGTTCCGGCGATTCGGCCCCCTGCCCCCGGGCCGCTTCAATTTGCTTCTGGAACGCGTCCATCGCGCTATCAATCTCGCCGCGGGCCACGGCGGCCTGCTCACTCTGCTTCGTCTGCAGCGCCTTGTACTCCGCCTGCAGACTGGTGAGCTGCTCGGTGAGCTTGCCAAGCTCTTCATCCTTCTCCGGCGCGGCGGGCGGATTGTCTTGCGCGCTGTGCAGCAGCTTATCAATGCGCGTTTCTTCTGCTTGCGCTTCTTTGAGTTTTGCGATCGCATCCGTCCATTGCTTTTCGGATTCGAGCACGATCGATTGCATTTCTTCGATCTGCCCGGGCTTCGGCCGGCTTTCACCCAGGACGCGTTCTTTCTCAATCTGCGACTTCAAATCAATGAGCTTGCGGTTGTTGCTGTCCAGCTTGTCTTGCGCATCGCGCAGCGCCGATCGCACGCGCGTGACGTTATCAATGCGCGTATTGTTCGACGCATAAATGGTGGCGGCCAGCGCCTGCACACGGTGCCGATCGTTGGGGTCGCTCCCGCGGTAGCGGATGACGAAATCGCCTTTGCGCATCTCCGGCCAGCCGCTGAGCATCACCGCTTTATCGAAGGCAACGGTGTTGCCGAGGAAGCCGTTGTTCACTTCCGGGTTTTTGTCGTGAAGCTGCTTAATTGCATTCCGACGTGTGATATCGACGCGCAGCAGCCGAAGTTGTTCATCCTGCAGATCACGCTGCTCCTTGATGGTCAGCGCGTCGAAGTTGCCGAATTTAATGGCGGTTTCAAAATCGGTATAAACCGGGAAGAGTTGCCAGATCGCGCCCATGGCCCCGCCCATGAGCAGAAACGCCGCCACGAGCAAGCCGGGGATGAACTTCAGCCGCCGGCGGCGCAGTTCGTGCAGGTCGGTCGGTCCGCCTCCGAGGTCGCCGCTGGCTTCACCGCCGGGTTGGGCGACGCGCGCGGTTGGAATGGTTACGTCGGGGCCGAACGAAGGAAGCGGCCGATCGCGGCGTAGGCTCAACGGATCGGCCCGCCGAAGATCGCGCGCCCGGCGTGACGGGAAAGACTGGGGGGCGGCGACCGTTGACCCCAATTCGTCGGTTGCGACGGCGGTCACTTCCGTGCCGGGAACCGCGATCTCCGAGGGCGGCGCGATCTGCTCGGCCAACGCCCCATCACCCAACACGCCATCGCCCAACACGCCATCGTCCAACGCCTTGTCGCCCAACGATGCTTCATCCACTAGGGGCGATGAAGTCGAAAACGCATCGGCCGGCGGCGCTGAACCGAACGGGTCGGACATCGCGATTGCAGCATTGCCGGCGGCAAACGGCGAATGGTCGCGGTCGGCCTTGTTCCCGCGACGGCCCCGACGGTTGAAGCCGTCTTTGATCACGGTGGGCCGGCGCGGTTTTGGCGCGATGACAATGCCCGGCACTTCCTCGTTTTCACCGGCACCGGTTACCGATGGCGCGTTGAGCGGCAGCGGCGGCGGCTCGGGACTGACGGCCTCGGCGATGACGGACTCGGGGACAACGGACGGCTCGGCCCCGAAGGTGCCCCCCGCCGGCAGCGGCAATTCAAGCTCAGCGGGCATCACCACGCTTACCGCCGTCTCGTCCGAAGGCGACAGTTCAGATATCTCGGGGGACACCTCAGGCGAAATCTGCAGCGGCGGCACGACCAGGGAAAACGCCGTTTCGCGGGCGGCTTCGGTGCTCGTCAGCGGCGCTTCGGGCAATTCATCCAGCAACGGCTCGCCTGCGTCATTGCTCTCATCGAGCGACAGTTCGCCGACCGCCGAATCGACAACTACCGAATCGACGCCCGGCGCAGTTTGTACTGATTCGGGCGCAACAAAGTCGTCGAGCGACATCGGCTCGTTCGCCGCTGCCTCGGGCACCGGCGCGGCGGGAAGTGAAAGATCCCGGTCGAGCTGATCCAGAGGGCGATCGACGGCGGGCTCGTCGTGGCCAGACAGCACATCACCAATCTCACTTTCGCCAAGCGCAAGGCTTTGCTCGACCGCCGGCAAATGCTGATCCAAGTCCCCCGCGCGAGCTAGCTCGCCAGACGCACCATTGGCTGCGTCGTCGGCCACTTCCGGCGGGGGAGCGAGGGTCGAGTAGACTTCTTCGATGCCGAATAGCGGTGAAGATTCCGGCTCATCGCCCGACATTTCCAGGGCCGGCTCGGAAAGCGGCAACTCCGCAATCGGTTCCGCCGCGGCAGGCGCGTCGAGTGCCACGATCGCGAGCGTGTCCGGTTCTGGCGCAGACTCACGTTGCGGCGGCTCGGGCAAATCGAGCGATGGTTCACTCATCACGGCCGCGATCGTCGCTTCTCGCTCGACCGCGGCGGCGAGTTCTTCGACCGAATCGAGCGGTGAAACGAATGGCGCAGTGAGCGGTACAGCGGGAGGCTCGAATGCGGACAGGAATTCATCGGCGTCGGCAAGGCCATCGGGGGCGCTATCGATTACATCGTGCAGCTCGATCGGCTCGGCGGGCGAAAGGTCGGCGACCGGCGTCACCGGCGACCGCAGTTCAATCGCGGGAACAAATTCCGTGACCTGTTGTTGCGCGGAGGACTCTGCTGAGGACGCGCCGGCAATATCGTCGATCAAGAGCGGCGCAAGCTCGACGGGCGCCGTGCCGGCTTTCTCTTTAATAATCGCGTCATCTGGCGGCGGGAGCGCGATAGTGGCGTGAATGTCGGCGTCGGCAAGCGATGGCGATGTTGCGGGGGGCGGCGACACTTCAGCAAAGCCGTCCACTTCCACCGGTTCGCCCACATTCGTATCAGTCAGCGCCTTCACCTCGCGCGTGAAGACCGTATCGGTCATTGCATCGGACACGCCCAGGGCGTCTTCGATCGCATCATCACTGAGCGACGGGGCGACCGTTTCCAGCGGCTGCGCGGTATCGGCGTCGCTGCGTTCGAGCACTTCGACCGCCGGAACGTGGGTTTCGGGCGGGACGGTCGCTTCATCGTCCAGCGGCAGCAGTTGGAGGTCGGTCAACGCATCCATGGTGGATTCGGCAGCGCTGGTTTCAGCGGCAGTAAGTTCCGCTGCCGGCGGGAAATCAAACGGCGTGAGCGGAGCGCCCGCGTGCGGCGCCACCGTTGAACCTTCACCCGCCTCATCCTCGGCCGTGCCGCGATGCCAGCCTCGGCGCGACAGCGTTTCATCGCCGACACCAGGGGCAATTCCGAGCACGTCATCAATCTCAATTTCCGAGATAGAGTCGCCCAGCGGCGGCCCCGAAACAATAACCGGTTCCGACTGCGCGATCGGCTCCGACGGCGTGCCCTCCGCCCCGAGGGCAAAGGGCGCGGCTTGTTCGACCGGCTCATCGGCGACGGAGTCTTCCAATCGAACTGGCGTCGACGATCGCACCGGCCGCGCCGCCGGCGCGGCCACACGCGGCTTTTCGGCGGGCGTGGCGGTGTCGTCGGCGTTGAGCGAGATCGACTCAATTTCCTGCGCCGCAATGGCGGTGGCCACGGCGCTTTCGGTCGGCGAAGCAACAACCTCGACGCCTTCGCCGGGCGTGCTCGTTTCGTAAACCAGTTCGCTATCGCCGACGCGAATCTGATCCGACGGCGAGATTTCCTGCTGGTGAACCTGCTTGCCATTCACGAACGTGCCGGTGCGGCTGCCCAGGTCGCGGACGTAACGCTTGCCTTCCCACGCCACGATGACCGCGTGCGCGGCGCTGACGCTTTGTTCGGTAAACGCGATATCGGCACTGCCGCGCCGACCGACCAGCACAACACGGGTTTCCAGCGGCACCGGAGGCAGATCGGAATTCACCTGCCGGATGACCGCCGGCGCGGGCTGCTTTTCGCGATGGGGTTTGAGCCGGGCGCCGCCGGTGGCAAAGATGAACTCGAACCGGCCGATTTTTAAAATGTCCCCGTCGGCCAGATCCTGCTCGCTGACTTTTTCGCCATTGACAAATGTTCCCTCGCGGCTGGCAAGATCGCGGATGAAAACCGTGTGGCGCGTCACGACAATCAGCGCGTGTGCCTTGCTGACGGTCCGGCTGATCAGGTGCAAGCGGCAGTTGTTGCGCGACCCCGCGACAATGATGGGCCTCGTCAACGCGATCGCCGGCCGCCCGGCCAATTCGCCGGCGGGAATGAGGCTCGGCCCGGAGACCGAGACTTTTTTCGTTTTATCACGCGACGCAGATGCCATTTACAACCTTACAGACGCCACAACCGGCAGAGGGATGATTCCCGGAGCAATGCCGAGACCTTACAGAACGTCGGAGTTTACCAGAGTATCGGAACTGGACGGAAGAAAAAACGGTTGGAACAACCGGCGGAGGTTATCGGACGAACCGCGTGAACAAAGCCCCCACCCGAACGCTGAAAACATGATTGAGGCGTTCATAACGCACCTCGGTTATTTTCAAAATCATTGTACCATCGCTTACTTCCTGCTCGACACTAATGTCGAAAATGCCTCATTCCCGTAAACACCATCGCCGCGCCGGCGGTGTTGGCCGCGTCGATGGTTTCCTGGTCTCGTACGCTGCCGCCGGGGTGAATGATGGCGGTTACTCCGGCATTTAGCAGCAAATTCGGGCCGTCGGCGAAGGGGAAGAACGCGTCGCTGGCCGCCACGGCGCCCCGGGCCTTGCCTCCGGCTTTTTCGATCGCGATCCGGGCCGCGCCGACGCGATCCACCTGTCCCCCGCCGATGCCGACGGATGCGCCGTTTCTGGCGATCACGATGGCGTTGCTCTTGACGTGTTTGCAGATGAGCCAGGCGAGTTTGAGATCAGCCATTTCTTCTGTCGTGGGCGAGCGTTGGGTGACGACTTTCCAATCTTGCTCGTTCAGGCCGATGGTATCGCGCTCCTGCACGAGGAAGCCGCCGGAAATAGATTGGACTATCCGAGTATCATGGGTTTTCAACCCATGATCGACCGCCGACACGGGGTGAATACCCGTGCTACACGAGAGCAGCCTGACATTCTTCCAGCGCGTCTTAAGTAATTCCAGCGCATCGGTGTCGAACGACGGCGCGACGATCACCTCGAGAAACTTCTGCCCTTCGACCATCGACTCCGCCGCCGCGCGGTTGACCGGGCGGTTGAATGCCACGATCCCACCGAACGCCGCCACCGGATCTCCGTCATAGGCGCGAGCGAATGCTTCGCCGATCGTCGAACCGACGCCTGCCCCGCAAGGTGTGGCGTGTTTCACAATGCATGCGCTGGGGTTGGGAAACTCGGTGACACAATTTAATGCCGCGTCGGCATCGAGCAGGTTGATGTAGGAAAGTTCTTTGCCGTGTAATTGTTTTGCATGCGCGATGGATGATTGATTGGCAATCGGATCCGAATCATCGCTTCGCTCAGATTCGGCTTGGGTGTACAAGCCGGCTTTCTGGTGGGGGTTCTCCCCGTAACGAAGCAATTGTTTTTGTGATAATTGAATTGAGATTGTTGCGGGCAACTCCAGATTTGATCTTCCTTCGTGCCCTTCGTGTCTTCGTGGTTCAACTGAATGCGAAAGATATAAAGCGATCGCCTTATCATATTCCGCCGTGTGTGCGAACGCGCGCTGGGCCTGCTTTAACCTATGTTTGCCGCAGCACGATCCGTCATGCTCGCGCAAATCGCCCAGCACTTTTTCGTAGCGATCGGGTGACGTGACGACCAGCACAAACCGATGATTCTTCGCCGCCGACCGGATCATGCTCGGGCCGCCGATGTCGATATTCTCGATCGCTTCTTCGAACGACACATTCGGCGTGGCAACGGTTTGCGCAAACGGGTAGAGATTGACGCACACCAGATCGATCGGCTGAATACCATGCTTCTGCATCGCGGCGACATGTTCGGGGTTATCACGCCGTGCGAGCAAACCTCCGTGCACCGCAGGGTGGAGGGTTTTCACTCGGCCGTCCATCATCTCTGGGAAGCCGGTGAGTTCGCTGACATCTTTCACCGGCAGCCCGGCGTCGCGCAGCGTGCGCGCCGTTCCGCCAGTGCTGATGAGTTCGACGCCGAACTCTTTGTGCAGCGCTGTGGCGAAATCGACCAATCCGGTTTTGGCAGAAACGCTCAGGAGTGCGCGGCGGATGGGGACTAGATCTTGCATGAGCGGCAGTGTGCATCGAAGCGGTGTGGGGTCAAGGTTTCAACATGGGATGGGCGCCCTGAGCCAACAGCGTTGCGCGAATTCTTGGCCACCGGGGGTCATTGATTTTCAAACGACGGACCGTCGCGCGACCGGTCGGCGTGAGGCCAATAATTCGAGCGCCGTCCGGCGACCACGCAAAATGGTCGTCCCACGAATCGCCCCGTGGATTGAACAACCGCACGGCCGTTTTGGTGGTTGGGTCGAGATCGTGGGTGTACGCGAGCTTGCTGCCATTACAGTGCGGGCACGACCAACCTAGGTTATCAAAAGTTGTCGGCCCACCCTGCGATTCAGGAATGCAATGGTCACAGTGAAACGTGGCACCGCAATCAATCTGCGGATACTGGCAGTATTCGCAGCGATTGCGTGCTCTGACGCGGACGGCTGCCACAAACTTTCGCTTCATTTCACCGTCACTCGTTGCACGGTCACTTCATTGCAATGTCTGATGACAAGGATCGTTACGCCGCACTTGCCGCGCGTCGGCGACGCGGTGGCGGATTGCGCGCCGCCGCAGCCATGGGACCACGGCGGCTTTCCAACAATTTGAGGGTGCAAACAAAGACGTCATCGAGCAGCTTGTCAAGTTCCTTCAACTCTGTCGGGGAAAGCGAACGGCGCTTGCTCGATTGAATAAGGTGATCCATCCGGCGCTGCTTCGGCACCGGGAATCGCATCGTAGGACGTTTTTGCGGGGTCACGGGCATGGTGTGCACTATAGCAATTCATCCGCCGATTCGAAGCGAAAAATCCGAGGCCGCGCCCGCCGGCACTAGCACAACCTGCCCCACCACCCCGCCGGATTTTACGGGTTTTACGCTGATGATCACTCCGTCTGTGGTCGCCGCGAAGACCGTGCCGGTTCCGCCGGCGGTAAATGTCAGGTCGTCGCGTTGACTCTTAAACGCCGCGGACCCGGTGGCCTTGTCGACCGCGACGATCGCGTTGTCATTCCCGCGCAGAAAAACATGCTGGGCGTCGGCGGCGATGAACGCGGTGGCGTATTCCGCCGTCCAGCGCGGTTCGCGGTCGTGCGCGCCCGTGAGCTTATCCAGCGCCACCACCCCGCGGCCGCGAACGTACTGGTAAACCGAATCGCTCGTCAGCGTCGGCGCCGATCGCAACGGCGTGCCGGCAAAGTATTGCCAGCGAATCTTGCCGGTCACGCGGTCGAGCGCGTACAGTTTACTGTCGGTGCCCGAGACGTATAAGCCGGTGTCGTCCACCTTCAAATCAGCGCGAATCGGGCTTCCGGTGGAAAACACGTTGCCGGGCAGCGGCCAGATCGCCAGGCGTTCGTCGGTCACCGCATATACGTTGCCGTCTTCACTTGCCACATAAATCACATTCTGAAACACCGCCGGTGCCGAGCTCACCGCGCCGCGCGTCATGAGTTCCCACCGCACCGGCACGTAGGGCGCGGTGAGCGACACCCGGCTGAGCCGGCCTTGCGAACCGTAATCAACGCCCAGGTAAACGAAGTCGCCCTCGCCGGTGATCGCGCTGCGAACCGAACGGTTCAGCTCGATCTCCTTTTCGCGCCGGCCCATTTTGTTGTAAACAATTAATTCATTGGACGTCGGGAAGACGATTTTATCGCCCACCAACGCCGGTGTGCCCAGCGTGCGATCCGGCGCGAGAACCTGCGACGACCACTTGATCGCCCCGCCGTCGACGCTCAGCGCGTAAACCAAGTTGTTGCGGGTGCTCACCAGCAGTTGATCGCCAACAACGTTTAGACCCGTGACCGGGTTGCGGCGCAAATCCAAATCTGCCTGCCACCCCTGAACGAATGTGCCGGCGGGCACTTCGATCATCGGGCCGGCCTCGCGCGTGCGCGTGCAGCCCAGCGGCACAAGTGCCGATAACATCAATGCCGCCAGCGACAACTTCAGGGAAGTCTTGATTTTCACGGGTACTCCTACGGTGCTCAATACATTGGTGTCCGGCCGCTCGCATGCGGGCCGCTAAGAATAGCCGCCGGCGCGGTTTACCGTCAAACCACAGCCGGGCTGGCCACAATCGCGGGAATATTCTCAGGCGACGGACGTTCTAACTCATGAACGGTCAGTAAGAAAACAATAGACATTCAACGGAGTCAATAAACCATGAAACCCCTTGTTCAAGTTCCAATGTTGCACGTGTTATGCCTTACTTTGCTGCTTGCGCCGCTGGCACTTGCCGGCCCCGGCGAGCGCCGCAAGGACGCCGCCGCCGGCTCTCGTCCCGACAAATCCGGCGGCGGCCGACTGGTTCAAGGAATGCAACAGGTCACCAGCGAACTGAGCCTTTCTGCCGAGCAGCAAACTAAGGTTGATGCCATCATCAATGCCGTGCCCGCCCAAATGCGCGAGCTTGCCGAGCAAACCCAGGACATGGACCCGCGCGACCGCGCCGGCCGAGTTCGCGAGCTTCTGGCCGAAACCCGCACCGCCATCGAGGCCGAGCTGACCGCCGAGCAAAAAGCGGTGTTCACCGAGAAGCTCGACGCCGCCGCCGCCCAAAGGAAGGAGCGCCACGCCCAGCGCAACGCCGACCCCAACACCGATCCAAATGCCGGCCAGGCGCAATCACCCGATCAAAATCGCCGCCCGCGCCAGCAAGGCCAACAGCCCGGCGTGCAGATGATCGAACGCATGGAAACGGCCATCGCACAGCTCAATCTCTCGGCCGAACAGAAGACCCAGGCCGACAAAGTCATCACCGATCTCAAGGCCAAGCTCCAAGA
Organism: uncultured Tepidisphaeraceae bacterium; assembly: GCA_964641895.1. Lineage (GTDB taxonomy): Bacteria > Planctomycetota > Phycisphaerae > Tepidisphaerales > Tepidisphaeraceae > UBA2421. The sequence goes on along the minus strand of CAZXLA010000124.1, from coordinate 1,258 downwards.
CATCCGCGCCAATGCCAACGGCGATGTTGAAGCCGCCCGCACCGAAGCCCGCGAAGCATTCGTGAACGCCCGCAAAGAAATCGGCCAGACGCTCGATCAGGAACAGCGGCAGAAGATGCGAGAACTCATGCAGGCCGAAGCCGATAAGGGTCAGCCCGGCGCCAAATCCGGCGAACGGCCAAACCGTCGCGATCGCCCGGACATGCAAGACCAAAACGCCAAGCCCCAGCCCGGCGCTTCGCCGCCAACCACGGCGCCCAGTACCCGTTCCAACACCAAGCCCGCGGCCGACGCCGCGGGCCTTGCCGTTTTAGCCGGATCGCTCACCCGCATCGGCGAGCTTGCTCCCGAGATTCAACTGCTTGATCTGAATGGAAAGTCGATCGCGCTGCGCACCCTCGTTAAATCGCGCCCGCTTGTCGTCGTCACCGGCTCATACACGTCGCCGGCTTTTCGCGATCGCGTGCCTGATATGCGTGACATGAAACGCACGCTCGCAGGCAAGGTCGACTTATGCATCGTCTACGTCGCCGAAGCCCACCCCGCCGGCGAGTGGGATATCGAGCGCAACCGCGACGCCGGCATCAGCGTCGCAGCACATCAATCCAAAGAAGACCGCCTCGCCGCTGCAAACAAGGCTAAAAAGCAGCTTGATCTGGACGTGACGCTCGTCGTCGACGATATGCCCAATACCTTCCTCACCGCCGCCAACAACCGCCCCAACGCCGCGGTTCTGCTCGACCGCGGCGGGACAATTCTGCTGTTCCAAAACTGGTTCGAACCGCACGCCCTGCGCCGGGCGGTGGATGAATTGCGGAGTTAACCGCGAAGCCGAGACGGACGCGAAGGTGAACGCAAAGCGTAAAGTCCCTTTGTTTTCATTCCGGAGCGTACTCGCGAGGAACCCACCCGTCGAAGGAAGTCGGATTGTTGCGAAGTACGGTAACTGGTTCTTCCCTTCCTTCGCCGGGTGGGCGTAGATGCGGCGAGCCTGCCGTGGCTTGGAAATGGTTGTCAATAAAAGTCGGACCTGACCCGTTTTCTTTGCTTTCTTTGCTCAACCGCGAACACATCGCCGCGCTCGTCGGAGTGGCCGCGATCAACCGCGACGGCGGAACCCTGCGCGGGAAACGCAGCATCTTCGGCGGCCGACCTCGCGTCCGCGCGACGCTGTACATGGCCACGCTCAGCGCGATGCGGTTTAATCCCACCATCAAGGTCTTCGCCGACCGCCTGCGCGCCGCAGGAAAACCCTTCA